>JAASSU010000180.1 GCA_021767705.1 Bacteroidota bacterium
ACAACTGGCCGTAAGCATCATGAAGATTGCAAACGACATCCGCGTGCTGGCCTCCGGTCCGAGATGCGGGATTGGCGAGCTGCAGCTCCCGGCCAACGAACCCGGATCTTCCATCATGCCCGGAAAAGTAAATCCAACACAGAATGAAGCGATTACAATGGTGTGCGCACAGGTCATTGGAAACGACGCGGCTATAACAACCGGCGGCATGCAAGGACATTATCAGTTGAATGTGTTTAAACCAATGATGATCTACAACTTCCTGACTTCTGCCTGCCTGTTGGGCGACGCTTGTGTTTCCTTTACGGATAAAGCAGTGGCGGGATTGGAACCCAACATGAAGTATATCAAGAAGAACCTTGAAAACTCACTGATGTTGGTTACTGCCCTGAACCGACATATCGGATATGAAAATGCAGCCAAAATTGCCAAGAAAGCCCATGCCGAAGACAAAACGCTGAAAGAGGCCGCCCTGGAGCTTGAGCTCCTTACCGAAGAACAGTTCGATGAGTGGGTAGACCCAACCAAGATGATTGGTTCTTTCAAGTAATTCTGAAAATAGAAAAAGCGGGCTTGAAGCCCGCTTTTTTATTTATTTCCTGATGATTTTCTTCATTTTCATCCAATCTCTTCCGAGCAAGCGTACAATATACATTCCGGGGGCGTAGCCTGCCAACGAAAGGTTTATCCTCGAGGTGCCCGTATCACCAACCTGCTGTCTGTGCAAGCAATTTCCCTGAAGGTTAAGGATTTCCAGATACGTGTTTTCATTAACTCTTCCTACCTCGATGATCACATCCGAGTTTGTAATCGTAGGATAGACTTTAAACCGGATGCCCTCCATTTCATCCACTCCGCTGGCTTGCGACACCGTAAAAAGGTTTTCATATCCTGCGGTGCTATAGTTTTCGTTGTCAGCAAAATAACTTAGCTTAATATCTCCCGGGGTGAAATCATAATCTGCCGGAAGGCTAAAGGTAGCTTCAAAAACACCATTGGTCACTTCCACATACTGATCAGCAATTAATGAATCTGATACCAGGTAAGTGAATGGTTCACTGTCCGTTCCCAGGGTAGTTTGCTGATGTACAGGCGCAAAAACCTGCACCCTGGCAGTGCCGTTAAATGAGGTTAAAACGCCATTTTCATCATAAACGGAGGCCTCAACAGTGTAGGGCTCGTTAATAAATAATGTGTCTACCGATTCTATTTCAGCGTCATTAATCGTTTCGGTTACTATTTCATATTCCGGGAACGGAAAGCTCATCAGTGGATCTCCCAGCAGACAGTAGCTTCCCACCGAAGTGCCTAATCCCAGATTATAAGCATACTTCATGGCCATCCCATGAGAAATTATCCCCTCTTCGAAAACAGCTTGATAAAATGCTGTTTTAAAGTTGTTCCAGGTCTGGCCAAAACTTGCCTCTGTGGCAGACAAGGAGGCTATCGCTCCATTTTGCTGAATTAAAAGTTGCTCAGCCAATGAAGCACTCTCAGGATGGTAGAAGTTTTGTTGTGAAGGGAAAAGAACAAAGGGGTGATGCGCATTCTCCAGGCCATTGACCACATCGAGGGTAAGCATCTGCTCACGTGCCCACGCTGAGTGATCGCCGTGACCCATAAAATCCAGGATGATATCTCCACGCTCAAAAGCGTCTGCCAATGCTTGTTGAGCCTGAGGGCTCACCTGCTGCTCTCCCTGCATTTCCTGCGGATACTGGTCAAGGTAGATTTTATGGATGTTCATACCCCGGGCATATTCATCCACAAAGGCAAAAGTTTCCTCCTGCATACCCATATGCACACCATTATCTTCATCATCCGCCGCAAGGCTCATAGAAATCTGAAAATCTCCCATGTCCTGGTGATAATCAATGAGCTTTTGATTAAACATCGCGGCCTCTTCTCTTGTGGCCACAGGAATACGCCCCACGGCAATATCCATATCCGAGTCAGATTCAGAAAAATCTTCTCCATCATCAAGATACCCAAAGTAACGATCGCCACCTTCGAGCATATAACTTACCCATACATCAGAACTTTGATAGGTCGGCACCACAAAGCGGTCATCATCAGAATAAATTGAAGCATCGCCATAAAGGGTAAGGTAAGAAAGTGCACCCTCCATCTTTTGGTAGTGATGCGCCATAAAGTTCCTGATGGCTGTAAAGTCGATCACCCCACCAGAAAATTTGCTGAACACATCCGCGATATCCACCACTTCCACCGTAAAGCCATTAGATTGATGAAATGATGCATAATTCTGCGCTTCTTCCATAAGGTGCTGATTGGTGATGACAAAAACATCGGGTGTGCTCATCGTAAAGAGATTGGTGAAGTCAATGGGTTCGATATTTCCGCTATACTCCTGGATTCCTTCGCCGGTTTGCGGATTGAAAGCAGCAAACTTCTGCTTCACCTCGCTCTGTGTCCTGAAAGCATACTCCTCATTCATTATCTGGTTGACGACACTTTCAGGAGATGTCACGTTCCACACTTCTACCTCCGAACTCCAGGGGCCGTTCCACTCAACAACTTCTTCATTAGACTGGGCAGAATTGAAAAACAGGCCGCTCGGGGCTATTTCTTCTGCTCCTGTCAAAGTCAAATCATCCAGGAATACCCTGAAATTCGATTCGTCGGGACATTCCACCGTGAATACATCCCCCGTTGAAACAGCAAGCTCATTGACAGAAAATGTGTGTTGGCGATAAACGCCGGGATCGGTTACCGTTAATTCAAAGTTGTCTGTCACAGAGCCGTTCTTAAGCAGGTTTATCGTTAGCGGATCGGTATTGTTTGCAACCACCCTAAACATGACAGTAGCATCAGGCCAGCTTAGTGCAGGGCTTGTGACCTCATAATCAAAAGGTTGTTCCGTGATTTCCTGCTGAACGAATTCCGCTCCTGCGTTTTCCGGATTAATCCCTCCGAATCCGGGGCCACCCAGAAGCACCTCTGTATTCTGTATGACCACGTCAGGAGTCTCATCCAGAAAAGGGACATCAGCAACCCGAAGCCCATCCTCCTCGGCCTCCGTTTGCAAAAAGTAGTTCACCTTTTCAGAATAGGGATGAAATTTCCCTTTGTATAAACCCTCTTCGTCATCAAATTGCCATTGTTGTTGAGAAGCCGGATAGAAGAGAAGAAAATCTCCTTCATCAAAGCTTCCATCCTCACATCCGTAAAGCTTTACAGGAATCTCTTTCAGAGGATTAAGCTCTTCATAGTTTACTGTTTCGCTCATCAATCCGGGGGGCATCATAAAAAGCTTAAGCTTATCAGGATTTACATTTCCCATGCTAATACCTGAATTAGTAAGGTTCTCATAGGTCAGTTTAATCACTTCCTGAGATGGACTGGAAAGTTCTGTTGAAAATTGGTACCATGAGCCCTCACTGAATACCGGGCTACGCTGTCCTGCAAATACCTGAACAGCAGTTAACAGAACAGTCATTAAAAATAATTTACGCATAAATAGTAGTTTTAGATTACAGTTCTAGCGTAAAGGTTTTTTCATATATTATGGTTTTGTATTGCACATACAACGCAACATCTTAAAACATATTGTTAAAAAATATACTTTATCAGGAAATTTTTTAAGAATCTCAACAATCAGTGTTTTAAACTCTGTATAGGATTGATGATTAAGACCTTTTGTAAAAAACTAAGATTTCGGCTCGATAATCTCTATCTTCAGCCGGCGTTTGATGTAAAGCATCAGCCAGATAAAGATGAGTAACCCGAAAATACCACCCCCACGCAGCAGCCATGTTTTCAGGAAATTCACCTCTGCAGGCGGCACTTGGTTGTGCGTTTTTCCGGCGTATCGGTGAAGTGGATTCAGGTAGTAGTGGGTACCATCATCAAACAAAACTTCTGCCCTGATATACGTATCCTGACGCTTTATCTCGTAGGAGGCAAGGCGGGTATTTTTAGCTACCTTCAGGATATCGCCATTTTGCCCGAAAATATTAATGGCCAGTGCCTTTTCGGCGAGCGAAATGTATACGGTATCCCCGTCCAGTCTGACCGATCGAAGGGCCGATTCCAGTTCGGGCTTAACATTATCGCTTTCATGATCGTACTTTGTGGCCACAAAGTAGTTTCCGGTTTTCAGTGCTTCTTTCATGCTTCCGGCATTTCTGTTGATGTACATCACGCGGTTATGCTTTTCCGGAAGAAAGCGGCTGGATTTAGGAAGCGTGTTGGCCACCAGCGTGGTGTAAATACCCACAGAAAGCGTCTGATCCCAAAGGTGCAGCGACTGCTTGATGTTTTCATCCACCATGATGCCGTTGTAATTCCTCAGAAGCTTGGGATGCTCAGGTTGGTAATCGTCAAAAAACACCGATGGCTTAAGGTAGAGCAAGCAACCATGACTGCGTATCCTGTTAATGCGGTGCTGTTTGTTATGGATATCCCTGATAAAAGGATAATCAGTCCATTCCACTTTATCACAGCCAATCACGAGATGATCATCATGGAAAAGACCCTGCGAATAGGTCGAACCATTTTTATAAAAGGCCTGGTTAGCGGCATACATCACCGTATCGTAATAGTACTCGTCCACCTCATAATACCTGTCGTTTCCCGAAAGGCGCTCCATCGCATCGCGATACCAGGCCGGAAATGTGTAAATCCCTGTTCTTTGCCACTGATTAACATCTAAGTTTTGATATGGATTGTAAATCTTTTTTCCGAAGAAGACATCCGTCTGCGGGAAGTAATACCGTGGAGTCCAGAGGTAATACAACGCAAGAGCTACAATTACGAGTAGCCCGATATAAAAAACGAAATTCTTAATAAACTTCCACACCATAGTTTTCTGTCTTCTTGAACGAGCGGCAAAAATAATGCATATTACCGCTTAATAAAAACCTTATCACTAAAAGGATACGACCGTTCAACAAAAAGGTTACCCTCAAAAGAAAAAGGCCCGCCGGGTTTTCCCCGACCGGCCTTCCTTAAAAAGATCAAATTGCTTTACAGCGGGATATTTCCGTGCTTTTTCGGAGGAATCGCCTCTGTTTTATTTTGAGTCATATCCAGTGCCTGCACCAGCTTCAACCTGGTTTGGCGCGGATAGATAATCTCATCCACATATCCCAGTTCTGCGGCACGATAGGGGCTGGCGAACTGACGCTTATATTCTTCCACTTTTTCTTTCTTCTGTTCATCGCTCAGGTTCTGCTTTCTGTAGAGGATGTTCACAGCCCCGTCAGGGCCCATCACCGCCACTTCGGCAGTAGGGTAAGCCAGGTTCACATCCGCCCCGAGGTGCTTCGAAGCCATCACATCATATGCCCCGCCGTAGGCTTTGCGGGTAATGATGGTGATTTTAGGCACGGTGGCTTCGGCATACGCGTAAAGCAATTTGGCCCCATGCTTGATAATCCCGCCAAACTCCTGCGTGGTCCCCGGAAGGAAGCCGGGCACATCCACGAAAGTGACCAGTGGAATATTAAATGCATCGCAGAACCTCACAAAGCGTGCCCCCTTCATACTCGACTCAATATCCAGCACCCCGGCGAGGTGCTGCGGCTGATTGGCCACGACCCCTACCGGACGGCCTCCAATGCGGGCAAACCCGGTAACGATATTCTGAGCGTAGTGCGGCATGATTTCAAAGAAATTTTTATCATCCACAACAGTGGTGATGAGCTCCTTGATATCATAAGGCTTGTTCGGATCATCCGGCACAAACGTATCCAGGCTTTGATCTTCGCGATGGACATCATCCGTACATGGCTTGATTGGGGGATCCTCCATGTTGTTTGATGGGATGAAGCTCATCATCTCCCTGAGCATCATCATGGCCTGCTCGTCATCTTCGGCCATCATGTGGGCCACCCCACTTTTTTGGTTGTGCGTCATCGCCCCACCAAGGTCTTCCTGGGTTACTTCCTCATGTGTTACCGTTTTTATCACATCCGGCCCTGTCACAAACATGTAACTGTTCTCCTGGGTCATCAGTATAAAATCGGTGAGCGCCGGTGAATATACGGCTCCGCCGGCACAGGGGCCCAGGATGGCAGAAATCTGAGGTATCACCCCTGAGGAGCGCGTGTTGAGGTAAAAAATATCGGCATAGCCTGCCAGGCTCTCCACGCCTTCCTGGATGCGGGCGCCACCACTATCGTTCAATCCGAAAACCGGGGCCCCGTTTTTTAAAGCCAGCTCCATTACCTTCACAATCTTATCGGCATTGGCACGACTGAGCGTCCCACCGAAAACCGTAAAGTCCTGGGCAAAAACGTAAACAAGGCGGCCATCGATTTTTCCGTAGCCAGAAACCACCCCATCGCCAAAGACTTTATTTTTTTCCATTCCGAAATTTGTGTTGCGGTG
>JAASSU010000181.1 GCA_021767705.1 Bacteroidota bacterium
GGATGTAAAAGTAAAACATAGTACTACCAAAAAAGGGCCAGGCAAACGCCCAACCCTTCGTTAATGTGGGTGATAATGGATTCGAACCATTGACCCCCTGCTTGTAAGGCAGGTGCTCTGAACCAGCTGAGCTAATCACCCAATTTTTTTTGATGCTCTGAACCTCCCGATAGCTATCGGGAGAACTAATCACCCAAATATTATTTTAAGAACGCGGGCGATTCGAACTATTGACTCTCCCGACTTATGAGTCGGGATGCTCTGAACCAGCTGAGCTAATCACCCAATTTTTTTTTTGGATGCTCTGAACCTCCCGATAGCTATCGGGAGAGCTAATCACCCAAAAAATTCTTGAGAACGTTGCTGTCAGGGATTGTTTCCCTCAAAAGCGGTTGCAAATATACGCCAAAAAATATTACTTCCAAGAGGATGGAGAAAAAAATGATAAAAAATTTTGGGTGGGGTTATAGTTCTCTGTTGCTCAAATATAAACGATTTCGGAGTGCATGAATTTTTTTTAAAGCCTGTAGGTTAAGCCTGAAAGTGCTAATTTTGCAAGTGATGAAAAAATGCCCACTCAGTTATATCAACCTTATCGCATTTTTCGTGATAGGAGCTACCATGTTCTCTTGCATGCCGACAAGGGAAATGAATGGTGATCCTTTACTTAAGAAAAATGAAATTGAACTGAAAAGTGGTGATCTGAGCAAGGGTTCCTTGTCGGGATTTATTCAGCAGAAGCCCAATCAGCGGCTTATTGGCGTGTTTTGGTTTAAGCCCTGGTTGTATGAAAAGCTTGATCGCGAAGATCCGTCAAATTTCAATAAGTGGCTTACGCGCAACTTTGCCTCTCCTCCGGTGTACTACAATCGCTCACAGGCTATTGCCTCGGCAAAACAAATGCAGCAGTACGCTTTCAGTAAAGGCTATTTTAATGCCGATGTTTCCCATAAAATCAATGAATCATCAAAAGCTACTGTAACCTACCAGGTAAGAGCCGGTAGCCCCTATAGGATTAAAGAACTGGAATACAGTATTCAGGATAGTATTATCAGGGAGTTTATTTTTAATGACACTGTGAACTCGCTGATAAAGCGCGGGCAGCATTACGATGCCTATAAGCTTGATGATGAGCGCGACAGAATTACTAAAATGCTGCGCAATGAGGGGTATTACAAGTTTACAAAAGAATATATCCGCTTCAGGGTTGATAGTACACTGGGAAACCACCGTTTGAAAGTGTTTGTGGATGTACTTAACAGAAAGCTTCCCGGCAAAGAGCCCGGTGATGCTCCAGTCATCAAGCCGCACAAGCGATATAAAATCAAGGATATTTTTATCAACCCGGATCAAACCTTGCTGGCCTCCGGCCAGGGCGAAAACGACACCCTGCAGGTCAATTACCTGAAGAACCGAAAAGACACGGATACGCTCAAGCTCCAGTTTGTTTACGACAAGCCGATGAGAGTCAAAACAAAAACGTATGCCCGCAGAATTGAGTTCAGGAATAATGACTATTATGATGCGCAGGAGGTGCAGAAAACATACAACGGATTGGCCGGACTAAACGTTACGCAGTTTGTCAGTATGGATTTTTCAGAAGACTTTTCTCTCCCTGAAAATGATACGCTGGGTTATTTGGGCTGTAACATTCAAATCAACAGAAGGAACATTCACTCGTTTAGCTTTGAAACCGAAGGCACCAATACCGCGGGGCGTCCCGGGGTGGCAGCAAGAGTAGTGTATCAGAACAAGAATATTTTCAGGGGAGGGGAGGTCTTGGACATCAGCTTGTCAGGTGCCCTGGAAGCTCAGTCGAACACGGCTTCGCAAGACGAGGGCGGTTTCTTGTTTTTTAATACAATGGAGGGTGGGGTAGATGCTAACCTTAGTATCCCAAAATTCCTTTTACCGGTGAAGCCAGAGTTTTTCTCAAGAGATTATCACCCTACCACCAACGTCCACACCGGATATAATTATCAGCGGCGTACCGATTACACAAGATATCTGGCCAACCTATCTTTGGGTTACCGCTGGCAGCAATCCAAAACAAAACGGCATATGCTGTCGCCCATCGACTTAAATGCCATAAAAATCTACAAGGAGCCGGGGTTTGAACAGCGCCTGCAAGAGCTTGAGCAGAAGTATGCCGAGCAGTACAATGATCACCTGATCGCTTCTATGAAGTATTCCTTTATTTGGAACACACAACTGGTTAATAAGAATGAAAACTTTTTCTTTCTTCGTACAAATATCGAAACTTCGGGCTTGTTGCTCAATATGCTGAATAAGAGTGTTGGGCTGGGGCAGGATGAGTTTGATTACTCTACCTTGTTTAACATCCGTTACGCTCAGTTTTTGAGGGCGGATGTGGATTATCGCTACTATTATTTGCTCGATAACAAAAACTCACTCGTTTTTCGTTCCCTTTTGGGGATTGGTTTGCCCTATGGCAATTCTGATGTTTTACCTTTTGAAAAGGGTTTTTATGCCGGAGGAGCGAATGGATTGAGAGGGTGGGAGCTGCGCTCGCTGGGCCCTGGCGGCTATGTTGATCCTGGTGGGTTCACCTACGACAGGATTGGTGATATATTGATGGAGTTCAGCGCGGAATATCGGTTCCCGATCTACAGTTACCTCAATGGCGCGTTGTTTGCCGATGCCGGAAATATCTGGTTGCTGAACAAAAGTGACGATTACCCTAACGGACATTTTGAGTTTGATAATTTTGCAAGCCAGATGGCAGTGGATGCCGGGATAGGCTTAAGGTTGGATTTGCAGTTTTTTATTCTCCGTACCGATGCGGCCATCCCGTTAAGGAAACCTTCGCGCCCGGCAGGAAATCGCTGGAAGCCACTCAATGAAATAGCTTTCAGGGATTTTATCTGGAATTTCGGGATCGGCTATCCGTTCTGATGCTTTCATGAAAATGTATCGTGATGTTATTCAAGGAATTCAGCATGAACTGCACGTCTTTTTCAGGGGGGCGTATAATGACCTTCGAAAGTTTTTATATTTTTGAATCGAAATAGAACAGCTATGGATAATTTTGTTGTTTCGGCCAGAAAGTATCGTCCGGCAAGCTTTAAAGAGGTTGTGGGGCAGCAGGCGATCACTTCCACATTAAAAAATGCCATTAAGAATGATCACCTGGCGCAATCGTTTTTGTTTTGCGGTCCGAGAGGTGTGGGTAAAACCACCTGTGCCCGAATCATGGCCCAGACCATAAATTGTGAGGCGCTTACCGAAGAGGGGGAAGCATGCAACGAGTGCAACTCCTGCAAGCGTTTCAAGGAGAACACTTCTTTTAATATCCATGAGCTGGATGCCGCCTCGAATAACTCGGTAGATGATATCAGGAGTTTGGTCGACCAGGTGCGCATTCCGCCGCAAGACGGGAAGTACAAGGTGTATATTATCGATGAGGTGCACATGCTTTCGCCACAGGCCTTCAACGCTTTTCTGAAAACCCTTGAAGAGCCACCAAGCTATGCCAAGTTCATCCTGGCCACTACCGAAAAGCACAAAATTATTCCTACCATCCTCTCAAGATGCCAGATCTTCGATTTCAAGAGAATCCAGGTAAAAGATATTGTAGAGCATCTGCAATATGTTAGCGAGAGTGAAAACATCAATGCGGAAGAAGACGGGTTGCAGATTATTGCTCAAAAAGCCGATGGCGCTTTGCGCGATGCTTTATCCATTTTTGACCAGATTGTGAGTTTTGCCGGAACACAGTTTACCTACCAGGATGTTATTGATAACCTGAACGTGCTGGACTATGATTACTATTTCAGGCTGGTTGATGCTGCGCTTGAAGGCGATACCTCCTCGGCATTGCTGACTTTTAATGAAATTCTGGATGCCGGGTTTGATGGCCATCATTTTATTTCAGGAATGGGCGAGCACCTGCGCAACCTGCTGGTAAGCAAAGACGACGGAACGCTCGATTTGCTCGAAGTAGGGGAAAACATCAGAGAGCGTTACCGTGAACAGTCGGAGAAGTGCGACCTGCTTTTCCTCTCACAGGCGCTCGAAGTGGTCAGCCAGGCCGATATCCATTATAAGGGCAGTAACAACAAACGACTGCATACCGAGATTGCATTGCTGCAACTGTGCTCAATCACAGCAAATCCCGCTGACGGAGTAAAAAAAAAGTCAGCCTCATAGCTCCACCCTTCATTAAAAAACCGGGAGGAGCCCCAAAAAACTTGGATCCCCGACTTCAGGAAAGGAAAAAACCCGCGGTAAGAAAGACCGATCGTCCGATTGGTAACGGCAAGATTGGTGAAAAAAGCTATCAGCCACTTGAATCCAAAGAAAAAAAGAAGAGCGAGCAATCATCCTGGACTTCAAAGCTAAGCAGCGGTGATTATGAAGATGCTAAAGCCTTTGACCTGGCAAAGCTGAAAGAAGAGTGGGAGGCAGTTGCCACAGCGATGACCGGAGGAAACGGTGTCTATTTTGCGGCCTTAAATTCAGGACACCTTGAACTGGATGAGGAAAACTATCTGATTACCTACAGTGTGTCAAATGCTTTTCAAATGGAGAAAATCCAGGAGAAGAAGCGTGAAGTGTTGAAGGCATTAAAAATCAGGTTGAAGAATAAGCTTATCGATCTCAAAGTTGTGGTTGATGAAAATGAGGAAAAGGTAAAAGCAGTACCATACACTAACAAAGAGAAGTTTGAATACCTTTCTAAAAAAAATCCGGCGCTCAAGCTGCTTAAGGATAAGCTTGATTTGGACTACGACATGTAAATCATGATATATTGTGTAGGAAATAATAACTACGACATTTTTTTTGACTGTGGCACGCTATCAGGTGGTTCGCCGGGCGGTTCCATGCTCAATGTGGCCGTTTCGCTGGGGCGGATGGGCTTGCCGGTGACCTTGCTTACCCGGCTTGGCGACGATCTGCTGGCTGGGTTGGTGCGCAAATTCCTTGAGGAGAGCAATGTAGAAACCAATCATGTAGCTGTTATGGAAGGCAAAAAAACCAGCCTGGCATTGGCAGTGCTGGATAAAGAAAAAAGGCCGCAATACAGTTTTTACGGATCGCCGGAGCCGCCTGTGAAGTTCCAGGATGTTCGCTTTGCCGCCGGTGATATCCTGGTAACAGGCTCATCATATGCCATTCAAGACAGTACCTGGGAAACCGTGGATAAGCTGATGGTAAATGCCAGTGAGCAGGGAGCTATCAGAATTTATGATCCGAATATCAGGAAAAAGTGTATTGCTGGATTTTCGGAGGCAGAAGCAAGGGCAATGCACAGAATAAATCAGGCCGAGGTCGTCAAAATGTCGGATGAAGATTTGAATGCCATCGGAAAGGATATTGAAGCTCTTGCTGGAAGCTTTCCTGAAAAGGCTTTCATCCTCACGCGAGGATCAGAAGATGTATTATTCAGAAAGGGACAAAAGCAGTTTGGGGTGAAGGTGCCTTTATTAAAACCGGTAAACACCACCGGAGCGGGCGATGCTTTCAATGCCGGCATGCTGAGTGTGCTGCATGAGAAACTGAAAAGAGGAACCATATTGAGCCTATTACCCTATGCAGCTTGGAAAGAGGCCATCGAAAGAGGAATAAACACGGCAGCACAAGTGTGCCTGAGCAAAGAAAATTTTATACCAAAACAAAATGCATGATACGAGTAATCAGCAAAATTATTCTGAAAATGACCGGTTGGAAGATAGAATTAGGAATGCCGCCAGGAACAGAGAAGGCCGTATTGCTGGTTGCTCCCCACACCAGTAACATGGACTTTTTTATCGGGCGCATTGTTTTTAATGTTCTACACCTGAGGGTAAAATTCCTGATAAAGAAAGAGGCTTTTAAGTGGCCTTTTGGTGGATTGCTCAGACGCATGGGAGGTATTCCGGTAGACAGAGGCCGAAGCTCCAACCTGGTGGGTAGCCTGGCTGAAAAATTCCGAAAGGAAAAAAAGCTTATGCTGGTGGTTACTCCAGAGGCTACACGCAAATACACAAAAAGCTGGAAGAAAGGGTTTTATTACATCGCTACAGAAGCCAATGTCCCTATAGCATTGGGGTTTCTTGATTATAAAAATAAAACTGCCGGTATTAAAAAACTTTTTTACCCTACCGGCGATCTGCAAATGGATTTTGAAAGCATCAAAGCGCATTATGGCAACTTAAACGCCCGCTATCCTGAAAAGTATTGCAAGCACCCTATGATTAAATGATTATTTGCTGGTGAACGTTTCCACCCCAATCAACTGGTCCTGGTAAGTTCCGGGTTTACGATAATACACGAAAATAGTATACTCATTCTGCGTTTCGGAAAAACTGTTTTCGATAAGCCTGA
>JAASSU010000182.1 GCA_021767705.1 Bacteroidota bacterium
AAAGTTTATTCAACAACTATTTTACCATGAACTTCTGTTTCGCTGTCATCAAGTTTAAGGCTGTAGAAATACATCCCTGACGGTATATCAGAAACATTAAAAGATTGCTTTGAAGAATCCATCTTCCAGCTTCTTACAACGCTTCCGCTGACATCACGTAAAGTAAGTTCTTTGGCCTTGAAGTTGTTATTCACTTTAAATGTAATCGTTTCTTTAGCAGGATTTGGATATGCTTTTACCCTCACTAAATCATTGAGCTGATAATCGATACTGGTTCCTGTTTGGCTCACCACGTCCACCATCAGATCATCGAAATAAAAACCATCTTCAGTAACTCCAAGATCTGAACCAAAAACAAAGCGGATCATAATTTCTTCTCCGAGGTAATCAGCCAACGAAATATTCTCGGTAACCCACTCAGTTTGCATCCCGTCATAAACCGGCTCTCCTTCTTCCTGGTATGACGTTCCTGTAACAGAATAATTTCCTTCCAATGGCATAAAACTGTCGCCATAGTCTGTTGACAACTGCACCTGCACATAGTCATATCCCGATTCGATTTCCCACCGGGCCTTAAACGAAAGCTCGGCGAAGGAGGCAACAGAAAGATTAATAGTGTCCACAGCCATAATGGTTGAGTATTCATTATTACTGTAATTGGTGTTCGGACTATCGGTGATGCTGTGAGGTTCACTTACAAAATCTTCGGAGGTAAAGCCCCATCCCGAATTTTCAAACCCATCCAACCCGTCGATCTCATTTTCATAAATGGTTTCCGGCACGCCAAAAATTTTGGTCAGGGTGTCGGTGCTTACACTTGAGCCGTTATCTACAGACAAAACATATTGAATAGAATCTCCACTAATAATATCATCTGAGAATGCGTAGGCGATAGAGTCAGAACGTGTTTCCATCAGCTCCATTCCGTCAAACGCAATTGGGCCGGCAATGGAAGCAAAGTTATCTGAAACTGCCTCGATGCTCACTGTATAGGTTGCCCCGTCGGTAAGCCCAAGGCGTTTGACATCAAAATTCAGATACCCTTCGGTTTCCCCGATAATCGTGGGTTCCTGGTCGTAAGCAGCAGCATAGGCACCCACAAATTTAGCGGCCAGAATATTGGTTAAAAGATTTTCCTGGCAATGAGGGATGATACGATCAGGCGAAGGCCAGAAGCCATCAGACGAACTGCCTATCTCTGGGGTGAAGGCCAGAATCTTATTCTTGGTTTCCTGCTCGCCGTACATCCAGTCGTCCGATCCTCCATTGGTTGGATAGATGGTCGTGCTGCCCGGGCCAAAAGTGTAATTATTGCTCTGGGTCATCTGCTCGGCATAGGAATAAAGCAATTCATCATCTTCGCATGGTTCATCCGTCCAGCCCCATGTATAGAGCAACAGGTTACTGTATGAGTGGAAATTAATAGCAATTCCAAATTCATGATTTTCGCAAAACTCTTTAAGGATTTGCGTTTCCGGCTCAGAAAAAGGAGCTTCTCCGCG
The DNA here is from genome assembly GCA_021767705.1 of Bacteroidota bacterium. Taxonomy (GTDB): domain Bacteria; phylum Bacteroidota; class Bacteroidia; order Bacteroidales; family JAIPAH01; genus JAIPAH01. The sequence continues at coordinate 1,503 of JAASSU010000182.1, forward strand.
ATAGGTCGCATCCCAGGGATTTCCTGAAGACCCTGTATTGTCGTAACCCCATTGGTACCCATAATTCCTGTTCAAGTCCACGCCGTAGGAGCCGTTGCCATTATCGCGGCGATTCTTCCGCCACATACCTCCCCCATTGGGGTCAGTCTCCTGGTTATGGAGATAACCATCAGGGTTTACGCAGGGCGCAAAATACATTTCTGTCTCATCAACCAACTGCTGGATTTCCGGGTCTGAATCATAGTTTTCGAGCAGGTGATACATGTAAAAAATCAAAGCCATCATTCCTCCCGGCTCACGGGCGTGGTGCATGCCCGTGTAGAAAACCTCAGGCTCATCTTCGTCCGTATTCGGGTTATCAGATAAGCGCATAAAATATAATGGCCGCCCTTCGATAGAGGTAAGCTCATCGTGCATAGGCGCTTTTTCAGAAATCAGCTCCGGATAATCCATAAACATGGTGTCCAGCTCGGCAAGCATTTCCTCATAAGTAAGAAAACCGCCCATCGAGCCGAGGTTAAATCCATCAGGAATGGGCACGTCCATTTGCTGCGCCGCCTGCCTTATTTGCGCCTCTGTTACCTGCTGACTGCGGCTGGCATAAAACGAGGAAAGATCTTCAATCATCACCTCGTATTGAATCCCCCTTTCTGATAATCGCTGAAGTTCTGTGCCACTGAATTCGCCAACAAAAGTATCTTTAGATTGCAGATTTCCTGCATCGAGGGGCAAACCTGCTTTAGCAAGTTGCTCAAGAGACACCTGGCTTAAATCAATAGACACTCGTTTATAAACATCTTGCTGGGCAATCAGGCTCAGCGAAAACATTAAAGTCAATAGTGTGAGTAGATAGTTTTTCATGTGTAGATATGTTCTGATTATTTTAAAAAATTTGATTTCATTTTAATCCTTACCTCCAATACGTTCTTGTCATGGAAAGACAGGCAGGGACTCTGAATCGTTGCAAACGAAATTATTGCTTTTTCCAGTTAAAGGTCCTGATAAAGTGTTCAATATCTTCTTCAACGAAGCTGATGACAGGCCTTAGCGAATCGTTGTTTGGCCTGTTGTTAAAATAAAGCGCGCCCCTCACAAAGTGGTTCACGCTATCGGTTAGAAAAAACTGGTAAGGCGAAGCGGTTTCTGCTCCATCTATTTCAAAAATCAACCCGAACTTTTCAGCCTCCCGGTCCATAACAACCCGCTCGTCAACAGCAGAAGCTTTTGAAAGGTGCTTCCCCACAAATTCATGACTGTCATTGATCAGCGTTGCCAGGTTTCCATTCACCGGCTTGTAAGAAAAGTAGATGGTCCCGTCAAAATCCGGATAATGCAGGTTAAACCAGTAAGGATGACTCAGGTTTGGCCCTTTGGTTTGAATTTCAGCATAAACAGGATATTCGAAAGTAAACGGGTAGTTGGTATCAAAAACCTGGTATTCCCGCTCCGGGAGGTCTATCCTGAAATAGCCCCGGGGCTTGGGCGAATAGTTGTTTTGGCATGATGCCGCTATAATGAGAAACGCAAATAGCAATGGACTAACTTTCTTCATGCTCCAGTAATTCCTTATCATCAATGGTTACTTTTAATTTTACAATCCTTCTCGAATCTACTTCCTGAATAGTGAACGTAAAACCATCGATTTTAATATGGTGACCTTTAGCAGGAATAACTCCTTCGTGCTCCAGAATAAGTCCGGCCAATGTATCCGACTCTCCTCTGTACTCATCAAAGTGACTGATCTCTATACCGATAATCTTACAAAAATCGTTAAGCGGAGTTTTTGCTTCAAACTCGTAGTTGTACTTATCTATTTTGTGATAGTCAGCTTCGTCGGCACTATCAAACTCATCGTTAATCTCTCCTACAATCTCTTCGATAATATCCTCCAGGGTCACAATTCCGGAAGTCCCTCCATACTCATCCACCACGATGGCCAGATGGATTTTTTCACTCTGAAACTCCTTCAGCAAATCGCTGATAGGCTTGTTTTCAGGGACATAAAAAGCACTCCGCAGGTTCGACTGCCAGGCATAATCACTGTTATCGATGTGTGGCAGCAAATCCTTGACATAAAGAATCCCCTGAATCTGGTCGAAATTCTCTGCATAAACCGGAATGCGGGAGTATCCTGAATCGAGCACGGTTTTCAGCACCTCCTCAAAAGAGGATTCCTTATCCAGGGCCACCACATCCACGCGGCTCTTCATAATCTCCTTTACGGAAGTATCGCTGAAATTCACGATCCCCTTCAGGATTTTCTTTTCCTTTTCCTGCTCCTCCTCGCCTGAAGCAATATCAATGGCCTGCGAAATGTCATTGATTGAAATATCGTAGCCTTTGTTGCTTACTTTTTTATCGATGACACGCGTAGAGTAAACCAACAGCGAACTGAACTGGTAAAAGACTTTCAGTAAGGTATTGATGGGCAGCGCCATCATCAGGGCAAACTTCATGGAGTTTTGTGTCGCCAGCATTTTTGGAATAATCTCCCCGAAAATCAGCAACAGCGAAGTAACCAAAACCACCTGAATCAGAAAAGCCATCATCGGGTAATCCTGCAGATTGAACAAGCTGCTCAATACAAACGAGGAGACCATAACGATGGCAACATTCACAAAATTGTTCGAAATCAGGATAGTGGCCAGCAGCCTTTTGGGGCGCTCCAATAACCTGACGATTTGCCGGTTCTTTACGCCCTTTTTGGTGCGGATTTCTTTCAACTGTCGTGGTGAAAGCGAGAAAAAGGCCACCTCAGAACCCGATATCAGTCCTGATAAGATAAGTAACAATATCATGATGGCTATCCCCGGTATCAGTTCCGGGGTAAACGATTTCAGGAAAGGCTCAGTTAAATCAATACTTAAAGCCTGTAAAGGAACAGGATCTTCCAAAGCTGTCTATTTTAAAGTCCTGGTGCAAAAATAACTCTTTTTCATGAACAAAAAAGGGTTGAAAATCACTAAGAAATTCAACCCACAATTTAAATTCATCAAATCTTTGTTTCACTAAAACGGAAGATCATCTTCCGGATCCGGCACATCGGCCGCAGGCTCCTGAGCTGTAGAGCCCTGGTCTTTCATCTGCGACTGCTGCTGCGGTGATTGCTGGCCTGATCCGCCTCCGCGCGAGCCCAGCATGGTCATACTGTTACCTATAACTTCAGTAACGTATTTTGTTACACCTTCCTGCTCATAAGAACGGGTTCTGAGGCTTCCTTCAATATAAATCTGGTCGCCTTTTTTAAGATACTTCTCTGCAATCTCAGCTAATCGCTGCCACAACACTACGTTGTGCCATTCTGTACGATCCTGACGATTGCCATCGCGATCGCGATACGTTTCGGTAGTAGCAATTCTGATTCGGGCCAGGACAGTGCCGCTGTCAAAATTCTTGATTTCGGGGTCAGCTCCCAGATTTCCAATCAGAATAACTTTATTTACTCCATTTGCCATAAATAATATGATTTTTGGTTATTGTATGTGTACATCAAATATACACTAGATTTTTAAAAATTCCAACAAAAGCAAAAGTTTTTTAATAATTGTTCAAATTTTCTTCGGCAAAAGCTGAAATCAGGCGCGGAAGTGGATAATCTTCCAGGCTGCCCACATCAAATATTGCAGCATCATCGGAGCTGTCCGTCAAAAACTGCACATTTGTTTTAATTCTCCAGAAGTAAGCATGCAGGGTTTGGTGGCTGAGCTGGTGTTTTTTTCGTATCGGTTCAGATTTCAAGCTGAATTTGCTGTGGCCAAGCCATTTTTCTATTTCCCCACCAGCCGTGAGTTGCTCTGCATCCAGCTCCTGGCCCGACTCAATGAGAGGAAACTCGTAAAGATTGTACCAAATATCCTTTTGGTTTTGCCTCTTTGTCAGGATAACCCTTGCACTATCCTCATCTTCAATCACCAGGTAGTTAAGGTATCGTGGTTTTGGAGCTTTCTTTTTTACCTTCACAGGAAGCGCATTTACCTTCCCTTCTTTAAAGGCGAGACAATCAGTCTTTAATGGACAAATATCACAGTCCGGGTTAACCGGCACACACTGCAGGGCACCAAACTCCATCATGGCCTGGTTGTAAGTGGCCGGGTCAGCATGGGGTATTATTTTCTTGGATATTTGCTCAATGGCCTTTTGTCCGGGGCTTTTGTTAACAGCATGCTCAACCAAAAACAGGCGCGATATCACGCGGTTTACATTTCCGTCGATGGCAGGCTTTGCTTCTCCGAAAGCAAAAGAGGCAATGGCAGCAGCCGTGTATGGCCCAACACCTTTTAGCCTCATCAAATCCTGATAGTTGTCAGGAAACTTTCCTCCAAAATCCTTCGATATCTGCTTTGCGGCCGCATGCATGTTTCGTGCCCTCGAATAATACCCCAAGCCCTGCCATAGCATAAGAACATCATTTTCTGCAGCCAGTGCCAACGTGCCCACATCAGGAAACCGCTCAATGAACCGGAAATAATAATCTAACCCTTGATCTACCCTGGTTTGCTGAAGTATGATTTCCGACACCCAAACCTTGTACGGGTCGGCAGTATTTCTCCAGGGCAAGTCTCTTTTATGCCGCTCATACCAGCTTTTCAGCTTTTCAATCATTGCATTACCCCGTTTATAAACAATTTTATTTTGAGCCATTTAGGCGAATTTTTAGTCATTAATATTTCAGTGTTTAAAAAAAACGATTATATTTGCAGCCCATTAGAAATCTAAAAATCAAAACTATAAACGAATAATCATGACAAAAGCAGAAGTTGTAGCTGAAATATCTAACAAGACAGGG
>JAASSU010000183.1 GCA_021767705.1 Bacteroidota bacterium
CAGGATTTTCGCAAGATAAGAGTGACTGGATGGGCGGTGTCCCCGAAGGATGCACCTCGATTACTGTCGGGAAATCAGCTTCTGTTGATGGTTCGGTGATGACCTCACATACCGACGACAGCCACCGTACCCGTAGCTGGATGAACATTGTTCCGGCTAAGGATCACAAAAAAGGGGCTACCGTTCCGATGTATAAACGTGAGTCTACCGACTCACTGATAATGCCCGCATATGCTCATCGCAAAATTGGCAGCATTCCGCAGGTTAAGCATACCTATCAATATATAAACACGGCCTACCCGTGCATGAACGAGCATCAGTTAGCCATAGGAGAATCTACCTTTGGCGGAAGAGAGGAATTGCAGTCGGATGAAGGTCTTATCGATTGTCAGCGTCTTGTTCAGTTGATGCTTGAGCGGTGCACCACCGCTCGTGAAGCCATTGAAATGGCAGGCGAATTGACTAAAAAATATGGTTGGAATGATTACGGTGAAGCACTTACTATTGCCGATACCGAAGAGGTATGGCATTTCGAAATTGTCGGTCCGGGTAAAGGAAAGACAGGCTCTGTTTGGGTGGCACAGCGCGTGCCCGACGATCATATCTCTTGCAATGCCAACGCCAGTACTATCAAGGAAATTGATCTGGAAAACGAAGACTACTTTATGGCATCGGATAATATTTATGAGGTAGCACTTGAAAAGGGCTGGGCAAAATCGAAAGAGGATTTTCAGTTTTGTTATGCCTATGCCCCGTCCAGCAGAGAATCGCTGGCTTCCCGACGTCGCGAATGGAGGATTTTTGACTTAATGGCGCCCTCACAAAACTTTGACCCCAACCAGGAGAACTATCCTTTTTCGGTCAAGCCGGATGAGAAGGTGACGAAAGCCAAGATGGTGAGTATCTTCAAAGATTATTACGAAGGGACACCTTATGATATGACCCGCAAGATTACTATTACCGATAAGGATGGAAATGAAAAGGTTTCTCCGCTGGCCAATCCATTCCTGCCTTACGACCAGTTAAAAATCGACGATGTGAATGGAGGATGGTATCATGTAAATGATGAAACCGGAGATATCCGCTTTTTGGGCGAAAGAACAATTGCCCGCTGGTATACGATGTATGCCACTATCACACAATCGAGAAGCTGGCTGCCTGATGAAGTTGGAGGGGTAGTGTGGCTTGCCCAGGATAACGTCGCTACCTCGATTTACATTCCTGTTTACTCAAACGTTACACATCTTCCCGAGTCATACAAAGTGAAAGGCCGCGTAACAGGATATACGCTCGAATCGGCGTGGTGGGTGTTTAACCGATTGGGGACACTCACGGCACAGCGCTGGGGCGACATGCGTCATGATGTGGACAAGGTATGGGTGCCAATGCAGGAGGAGTTGTTTGCCAATCAGGAAAGTTTTGAGAAAGAAGTAATCAGTAAACTGGAAGAAGGCAACAGAGAGGATGCTATCGAATCACTAACTAATTATACGAACAAGTGGGGCGACAAGGTAGTGGATGAGGCGATAAAGCTGGCAGACATGCTTTGGACCAATTATGATGAGAAGTTTTAAACTCTGAAAATCAATATCAGGGAGGCAGCAGGTTAACAGACAATCTGCTGCTTTTCCTTTTCAGGGCTCTTTTGCATAACACGAAGAGGTATTCAGAATCTTCACATTTTTTTTCCGATATTTGCAGCAATTAACAGGAAATGGCGAAACAGAATCTGAACAACGAAGAACTAAAATGGTATCAGAAACTTCGGGTGAAGTACAAGCTGACTATTCGTCGTCAGGATACTTACGAAGAACGGGTTGCATTTCAGATATCGAGGCTCAACGTTATTATTTATACGGGTGTATTTGCTATTTTATTAATTATCCTCACATCCCTCTTTATTGCTTACACGCCACTAAAGGAATACATTCCAGGGCAAACCGAACTCGAAACCAGGAAAAAGCTCTACACCCTTCAGCAGAAAACCGATTCGATAGAAACTGCACTGCGCCGTAAACAACTATATCTCGATAATATCCGTAACGTTTTGAACGGGGGCGAAGTGCCAAGCTGGGAACAGGGCGAACGGAAGGATTCGATTGAGTATAATGACATTGAAATGGAACGCTCAAAGGAGGATTCCATTTTAAGGGCACAGTTCGAGCAGCAGCAAAAGTATGATTTAATGGGCTTTAATCCTGTTACCGGAAAGGTACAGCAGGCTTCGGAGGATATCAGATGGCCGGTCAATTTCTTTAAGCCTGTTTCAGGATTTGTCACCAACAAATTCAGTGCAGAAACCAATCATTTTGGAGTGGACATTGTACCTGATGAGGATAAGACGGTGAAAGCAGTGCTGGGTGGCACTGTTTTGTTTGCTGAGTGGACGGTTGAAACCGGAAATGTTATCGCGATACAGCACAATCAAAACATGATTTCTGTTTACAAGCACAACGCCAACTTACTTAAAGATCAGGGAGCTATGGTGGAGTCGGGCGATCCGATAGCCATTAGTGGTGAATCAGGCGAGTTGTCGTCCGGGCCACATTTACACTTCGAGCTATGGATGAATGGCCGCCCGGTGGATCCTGAAAAATATATTTTGTTTAAGCGACTTTATGAGTAAAAGAATTGCAGTTTTAGGATCAACCGGCTCGATCGGTACACAGGCTCTTGAGGTTATACGGGAGAATCCTGAACAGTTTAAGGTAGAGGTGCTTACCGCACAATCGAATATCAAATTACTGATTAAACAGGCTTTAGAATTCAAACCTAACGCGGTGGTCATCGGTAAGCCGGCACTGTTCGATAAAGTATCAGAAAGCCTTAGTCCGCATGATATAAAAGTGTTTGTTGGCGAGGAAAGCCTGAGCCAGATCGTGGAAATGGAGTCTATCGATATCGTGCTGATTGCATTAGTAGGGTTTGCCGGACTCAAGCCTACACTCAATGCCATTCAGCACAAAAAGCAAATCGCCATCGCCAATAAGGAAACCTTTGTGGTGGCCGGCGAAATAGTGACACGCGAAGCCGCACGAAACAAAGTTCCGGTGATACCGGTGGATTCTGAACATAGCGCTATCTTCCAGTGCCTTGCCGGTGAACATTATAATCCAATCGAAAAGATTTATTTAACAGCCTCAGGAGGGCCATTCTTTGGAAGAACGAAAGATGAACTCACAAATGTGAAAAGCGCAGATGCCCTGAAGCACCCCAACTGGGATATGGGTTGTAAAATATCTATCGATTCTGCAACAATGATGAATAAAGGACTGGAGGTGATTGAAGCCAAGTGGCTTTTCAACCTTCGTCCCGACCAAATAGATATTATTGTCCATCAGCAATCTATTGTTCATTCCATGGTGCAGTTTGAAGATGGGAGCATCAAGGCACAGATGGGCCTTCCGGATATGAAGTTGCCCATTCAATATGCCTTTACCTATCCCGAAAGGTTGGCGAATCGGTTTAAACGGTTTAATTTTGCCGATTATCCGGTGCTGTCGTTCAAAGAGCCTGATGCCGAAACCTTCAGGGGTATATCGCTGGCCTACGAGGCATTGAATAAAGGGGGGAATATGCCGTGCGTCCTTAATGCCGCCAACGAAATTGCAGTAGATGCCTACTTAAGGGATCAGATAGGTTTTCTTGAAATCTATTCGCTCATTGAACAAAGCATGCTAAAGGTTGATTTTATAAGGAATCCTGAATTGGATGATTATATAGAAACAGATAAGGAAACAAGAAAAAAAGCAAGGGCCATGATAAATGCCCTCAAACCAAACAAAATATAAATGATACAAGCGCTTCAATTAATACTTAGCCTTTCAATTCTCGTGGTATTCCATGAATTTGGACACTACATCGCCGCCAAGGCCTTTAAAACAAGGGTTGAAAAGTTTTACCTGTTTTTTAATCCCTGGTTTTCTCTTTTTAAAAAGAAAATTGGTGAAACCGAGTATGGAATAGGCTGGCTGCCTTTGGGGGGATATGTGAAAATATCCGGGATGATTGATGAATCGATGGACAAAGAGCAGATGCAAAAGGAGCCCGAACCTCACGAATTCCGTTCGAAGCCTGCATGGCAACGGCTGATTATTATGCTTGGCGGGGTAACCGTTAATATTATTCTGGCTGTTTTTATCTACATTTTTATGCTTACGGCGTGGGGCGAAGAATACCTGCCCGCCAAAGAGGCAAAGTACGGCATCACAGTCGATTCGCTGGCCTATGAAATGGGGCTGCGTAACGGCGACAAAGTGTTACAGGTGAATGGCCAGGACGTAGAGCGTTTCAGCCAGATCCCAAGTAAAATTATCCTTGATAATGCGAAAACCGTTACCGTGATGCGTGACGGGCAAAAGAAAATCATTGACGTGCCTGATGGTTTTCTGGCAAAGATGATTGAACGAAATCAACCGGGATTTATCTCACTGCGTTTTCCTTATGAGGTGGGAGCCTTCTCGAAAAACTCTACAGCCAAAGAGGCCGGAATGCAGCTAGGTGATGAAATTATTGCCCTCAATGGGAAGGAGATGCGCTTTTTTGATCAGTATGTTGAAGAAATCCCTAAGCATAAAGGGGATACCATTTTGCTCACAGCAGTGCGCGAAGGCGATACGATCAACCTGCAGGTGCCTGTTCCTGAGCAGGGCAAGATTGGTGTGGCCCCGGGCAGTCTTGATAAATATTTTAAGCTGAAGCAAAAGAAATATTCGTTTTTTGAGGCGATTCCCGCCGGAGTGGCAAAAGCCTACAAGGGGGTGGGCGGATACATCAAGCAGTTGCAGTTAATTTTCTCTCCTGAAGTGAAAGCTTACAAGTCTGTCGGTGGATTCATTACCATTGGAAGTATCTTTCCTTCAGCATGGAACTGGGAGGCTTTTTGGAGCCTGACGGCTTTCCTTTCGATAATGCTGGCCATTTTAAATGTACTCCCTATCCCGGCATTGGATGGCGGGCATGTAATGTTCCTGCTCTATGAAATTATTTCCGGAAGAAAGCCTAGCGATAAGTTTATGGAATACGCCCAGATAGCCGGTATGATTATCCTGTTCTCCATTCTGATACTGGCGAATGGCAACGACATTATGAAGTTAATTTACGGAGGGTAATACTTAATCTGATTATAAATTAACAATGGGGGCTTTGGAAGAAGCCCCCATTGTTTTTTAAATAACAAAAAACAAATACTTTTGCCGCGAAAAATATTTAGCGGCAATGAAAAAAATACAAGCATCAGATTTTCTGGTAAAAAGGCGCTACGAGGCCTTTATCTTTATCATCATATTTTTTGGGTTTTTCGGATACCTTGGTCATACCATGGGGGTAACCAACCTGCTCAACACCATCATGAATACCGCCTGGGACTTGCTGATGAATACCGTGTTTTTCATCATGGGAATTACAGTGTTGTCGGGAGCGCTGGGTAAGCTGATGATTGAATTTGGGGTGGTCAGGCTGTTAGAGTTTGTACTGGCACCGCTGATGCGCCCGCTTTTTAATTTGCCCGGAGTGGCCTCGCTGGCTGGCCTGATGACTTTCTTCTCAGACAACCCTGCCATCATCAGCTTATCCAATGATGAAGACTTCAGAAGTTACTTTAAAAACTCCGAGTTGGTTTCGCTTACAAATTTCGGAACTGCCTTTGGGATGGGCCTGATTGTAATCACTTTTATGACCGGATTTGGCTACTTTTCAGCGGCGATGATCGGACTGGCCGGTGCTCTTGTGGGCGCCATCGTAAGTACCCGTTTTATGCAGCACCTGATAAAAGGGGAACCAGCCCTGGAGCATGAAGTGAAACCAAAAGACTCTGAATCTCAGATTTCTTTTCGTTCCGAAGGAAGTACTTTCCTGCGATTCTTAAATGCGATTCTCGATGGAGGCCGTCAGGGTGTCAACCTGGGGCTGGCTATCATCCCCGGTGTACTTATTATCAGCACCATGATTATGATCATCACCTTTGGTCCGAAAGATGCCGCAGTGGGGTACCAGGGACTGGCCTACGAAGGGGTGCCTGTTTTGCCGGAGCTGGCAGGTTATGTGTGGTGGCTCTTTGAAGGCCTTTTCGGGTTCGAAACACCTGAGCTCATTGCCTTCCCCATTACTTCGCTGGGAGCTGTGGGTGCAGCCCTTTCCCTGGTAAAGGCATTTATCGCCGAAGGCTACATCGGAGCCAACGAAATTGCAGTATTCACTGCTATGGGAATGTGCTGGAGCGGATATCTGAGCACCCATACTGCCATGCTAGATACGCTTAACTTCAGAAGCC
>JAASSU010000184.1 GCA_021767705.1 Bacteroidota bacterium
TAGATTTATGAGAAAATTATTCATTGGATTCTTATTCTTAATCTTCGCAAGCACTTCGTTTGCGAAGTTTGTCCCCGACGAGGGGATGTGGCTCCCCATGTTTGTAGAGGACATGAATTACCAGGAGATGAAAGAGATGGGCCTTCAGCTCACTCCCGAAGAGATATACAGCATCAACAATTCAAGCCTGAAAGATGCCATTGTTAACTTCGGCAACTTCTGCACTGCCGAGGTGATTTCACATAAAGGACTGCTGCTTACCAACCACCACTGTGGTTATGGCGCCATCCAGGATCACTCTACTGTAGAGCATGATTACCTTACCGATGGTTTCTGGGCGCGCAGCCTTGAGGAAGAGCTGGCCAACGAAGGGCTGACCGCTACTTTCTTTGTCAGGATGGCCGATGTAACGAAAAAAGTATTGAAAGATGTGACTCCTGAAATGACCGAACAGGAGCGCGCAAAAGCCATCTCAGAAGCCAAGAAGCCGATTATCGAAGAAGCTGAAGAAGACGGGAAATACGTTGCTTCTGTAAAAAGTTTTTACAACGGCAACGAGTATTACCTTTTCGTTTATAAGGTATACCGCGATGTTCGCCTCGTAGGTGCTCCTCCTTCTTCTATCGGAAAATTTGGTGGTGACACCGACAACTGGATGTGGCCACGCCACACCGGCGACTTCTCTATGTTCCGCGTTTACTCTGATAAAGACGGAAACCCTGCCGATTACTCAGAAGAGAATGTTCCTTTGGAAACGGAATATGCGCTCCCGATTTCGCTTGAAGGTGTTGAAGAGGGCGACTTTGCCATGATTTGGGGTTACCCCGGAAGCACCGACCGCTACCGCACCAGCTACGGTATAAAAGCCACTCTCAACGAAATCAATCCGGCCATTAATGTAATGGGTCGTGCTATCCTTGATGCCATGAAGAAAAACATGGACCGTTCGGATGCCGTACGTATTGCCTACGCCGACAAATATGCCGGAATTTCTAACGTGTGGAAGAACAAAAAAGGAGAATCGCGTGGACTGAAAAAACTGAAAGTTTATGACAAGAAACGCATGATTGAAGATAAGCTCATGCAGTGGATCGACCAGGATTCGGACCGTAAAGAAAAATATGGCGACCTGATGAAAGGCTATGAAGATGCTTACTCCAAGCTTACTGAAAAGAAAGCCCTGTCGAAGCAGTGGTTTTTCGGCCTGGCCAGCTATGCCTCGTCGATGCTACAGTTTGCGATGCAAAACCAGGGCATTGGTTCCATTGTAAAGTCAGATAAAACAGATGAGGAAATCCAGGAAGAGCTCAAAAAATTCGAAGCAAAAGCAAAAGCTCATTTCGAAGATTACGATGTGGAAACGGAGAAAGATATGCTTCAGGCGATATTAGAAACACTGTATAATAATGTCCCTTTATCTGATTTACCAGATGTTTACAAAACCATCATCGCCGACTACGATTCTGATTTTGAAGCCTATGTGGATGAGCTGTTCGAAACTTCCATTTTTGCCTCGAAAGAATACTTTAATGAGTTCTTGGAGAAACCAAAGGCTAAATATTTTGAGGAAGACATGGCTACCGCCCTCGTCAGCGGGGTGCAGGGAAGCCTGATGAAAATCCGTGCAGAAACGGCGGCCATCCAAACTGCCTTAGGCAAAAACAAACGGCTATTTATGCAGGCCCTTCGCAAAATGAATCCCGATAAGGCTTATTATCCTGATGCAAACTTCACCATGCGACTCACTTACGGCGAGGTAGGTGGATACGAGCCAAGAGACGCTGTTTATTACGAGTATTACACCACCCTCGAAGGGGTGATGGCTAAAGAAGACCCGAGTGATCCGGAATTTGTGGTTCCTGAAAAACTCAAAGAGCTTTATCAGGTAAAGGATTACGGCCGCTATGCTGCCAAAGATGGCACCATGCATGTGTGCTTCCTCAGCAACAACGACATTACCGGGGGCAACTCCGGAAGTCCGGTACTCAATGGTAAAGGGCACCTCATTGGTGTGGCTTTCGACGGAAACTGGGAAGCCATGAGCGGCGACATTGCCTTTGAGCCTGAGCTGCAACGTACCATTTCAGTAGATATCCGTTACGTGCTTTTCATCGTACACAAGTTCGCCAAAGCTCACAACATACTTGAAGAGCTGAACATCGTGGAGGCGAAACATCCTTTGCCGGCCGTTGAAATGGACAAAGAAAAGAAAATCAAAAAACAAAGTCAGGAGATGTAATAACTATCTTCGATTAAATTTGAAACCCGGTTGATTAATTTCAGCCGGGTTTTTTTCGTTTCTTTCGTAATTGCTTAGGTGGCTAGACCTTTTTGCAATCCACATAGATTTCTCCCTGCGATGCTTTCGCTGTCGCTCAGCATCTTGGTCGAAAAGACTTCTTTGGCAGGAGCTGAAGGGAAAAGGGCGCGCGGACGTAAGTAAAATAAAAAGTGGTGTCCGCGCGCCCTTTTCCCTCTTCGTTTGTTTTTTTAACCGAGTCATTCCGACAACTGGAATTGCGCCTCTATCACCTTTGTTGTTCCCTAAAACAAGTAGCGCAATGGAAGGAGGAGGAATCTCGCACAAAAGGCAAAAACCAGATCCAAAACCCATACTTTTTTGGGGAGCTATAAAAATCCCATTTTTTCACTCTTTTTGTTAATTTTTTCATTCCTGCCCCCTCTAAAACAAACAACCTCCTCGGAAATTGATGAAATATTCAACACCTGTAGTATTTTCACACACTCTCAATAACCCTCCTGATTTAGTGCTGTTTCCATGACTTTTGATTATCAAGTGTTTAATTATTCAACACTCTAAATTTTCTAAAATCCACCTAAAATATCCTTATCCTACTGTTTTTGTGTTTGTTACGGCCTTATTAAAACATGGCACTTTAATTGACATAGTAGAAAGAAAAAAGTCAGCCTTGTCATATTACGCTGTTTTAATGGAATTTACAAGGCAAACAAAAAACAAACAGACTATGAAAACGCATCAAATCATCTTAAAAGCATTACTGCTCGTTTTCTTTTTTAGCTCTTTTTCGCCACAGGCTCAAAAACAAGTGGAAGTGGAAGCCAATATGACTGTAGAAGCAACTGCTGAGGTTTATGAGCTGGCCAGAACCTGGGCTAAAGAGTTTTCGAAGAGCCATCCGGGCAACGAAATAACAGTTGTACCTGAAGGGGAGGCTGCAGTTCCACAAGAAAAACTCATTGGAAAAATATCTTCCGGAACTTCTGGCAAAAGCGGGTGGAGTATTACGCTCTGCCGCAAAGTACTCGTTCCGGTGGTGAACAGTAATTTCGAGAGCGACCTCAACACAACGGGGATTTCATCGCATACGCTTTCCGACATGCTGCAATCCAAAAAAACACTTACAACCAGCGAAGGAAAAACTATCAAGCTGCTTTTGCCGGCAGAACAGTCAGGCAAAAGTAAACTTGAAAACTGTTTTGATGTCAGCCTTAAACAACACCAACACCTGACTTACGTATCTGAAGACAAAGCGCTTGATATCCTGAAAAAGGAAAAAAATATAATTGCCTTTCTGCCTCTGAAGTCAGTTATCCACAGCGACAACCATTCGCTTAAGCAAGGAGTGGCCTTCCTGCCGATTGACCGGAATAACAATGGCCACCTTGACCATATGGAAAATTTCTACGGGGATGTGGCTGCTTTCTCTCGTGGGGTATGGATAGGCAAGTATCCGAAAGAGCTTTGCGACAATATTTTTCTGACCTCAACACACAAACCTGAATCTGCAAAAGCAGAAGCATTTATCAGCTTTTTACTTACCAACGGTCAGGACAACCTTTCATCGCAAGGCTACAGCACTTTAGCATACAGCGAGAGAAGCAATCAAATACAACACCTGAAAGAGCCTTACCTTGTTCCGGAAAGTGCTGATTCTGACGAGGCCTCGTGGGGATTGATTATCCTGATTATTGCCGGAATAATCATCGCCACAGGAATACTGGCAAACCTCATATTCGGTTTTGTCAGAAAAGAAACCATTGAGCTTGCTGAAGAATCTTACAACACAGAAGCCGCCCTGGATGAGGATAGCATTAACATTCCGGAAGGCGTTTACTTCGACAAGTCACATACCTGGACTTTCCTTGAAAGAAACGGATTGCTGCGTATGGGTATCGATGATTTTCTTCAGAAAGTCACAGGCCCGGTCACCAAAATCAACCTGAAGCAGGAGGGAGAAAAAGTTATGAAAGGCGAAGCCATAGCCACACTCATCCAAAACGGGAAAAGATTAACCGTAAAAGCACCAGTGAGCGGAACCATTCATTCACTCAACAGCCACTTGGCACTGGATGCCGGATTAGTTAACCAATCACCTTTCGACGAGGGATGGATGTATATGATTTCTCCGGAAAACTGGAGACAGGAGATCCCATTTCTTAAGCTGGCCTCAGAGTATCATGAGTGGTTAAAATCTGAGTTTTCGCGGCTGAAAGATTTTCTTTCTTACTCTGTCAACATCAACGAAACGCAGAGCCATGCAGTTCTTCAGGATGGTGGGACAATACGGCAATATGTGCTTAAAGATCTTTCGCCGCAAGTGTGGGAAGATTTTCAAATCAATTTTTTAGATAAAAAATAAACCACTAACAAAACATATTATGGGATTAAACCGACGAGACTTTATGAAGACCCTGGGGGTAGCCGGTGCGGCACTCACCTTTGGCAAAAGCACCGCAAGTCCGGCCCGGGAGGAAGAAACTGAGTTTTACGGAATGCTTTACGACTCTACTTTGTGTATCGGTTGCCAGAATTGTGAATTCTCATGCGCTGAAGAGCACGGTCTGGAAGAACCGAAAGACGGGCCTGAATTGGGTGTAGTAAGAAAAGCCGATGAGAAACACCGCACGGTGGTGAACCTTTATGAGACCTCAGACGGCGAGTATTACATGAAAACGCAATGCATGCATTGCAACCAACCTGCCTGTGGCACGGCATGCCTAACGCAGGCGATGTACAAGACCAAACAGGGCCCGGTAATCTGGCGCGGGGATAAATGTATGGGATGCCGCTACTGCATGATTAGCTGTCCGTTCGATGCACCTAAGTTCGAATATGGCAGTACCAACCCAAAAATCACCAAGTGCACGATGTGCGCTGAAAGGGTTGTTGACGGAAAACAGCCCGCCTGCGCGGAAAACTGTCCGATGGGAGCCATCACCTTTGGAACACGGCGCGAGCTGATTGCCGAGGCACGGAAACGCATCCATGAGAACCCGGAATATTATTACGATCACATTTACGGGGAGCATGAGGCTGGTGGCACCGGATGGCTTTACCTGGCTGCCGTACCCATGGATGAACTTGGCCTGAACACTAAAATCCAGAAGAAATCCTTCCCGGCACTAACCAAAGGGTTTATTGGATCCATTGCGCCTGTTGATATTTTGCTGCCAGGCGCATTGCTGGGTATTCATGCAGCTACAAAATCCATCAAAAAAGAGGAGGAACCATCATGAGCACTAAAGCACAAACCGTCTATCTCGACAACAAAGATGGCAACACCTTGAAATTTATTCTGCAAGAATTAAAACCCAAAGGAAAAATATTTACGCCATTTAACATCATCAGCCTGCCAATCATGTTGCTGGGCTTTTACCTGATCTATGTACGTTTTTCGCAAGGCATCGGTGCGGTTACCAACCTCAGCCAAACAAATCCCTGGGGGTTGTGGATTGGTTTTGATGTGGTGACCGGAGTAGCTTTTGCCGGAGGAGCCTATGTGTTGGCTTTCCTGGTTTACGTTTTAAACCTGGAACGTTTCAGGCCGATACTCAGAGTCACTATCCTGAATGGGTTTTTGGCCTACCTGTTTTATTCAGGAGCGCTTTTGCTCGACCTTGGCCGGCCATTGAACGTTATCAATGTGATTATTGGTAACAACTACGGTGTGAGTTCGGTGATGTTCCTGGTGGGATGGCACTTTCTGTTGTACATGCTTGCACTCTTCCTTGAATTTTCTCCGGCTATAGCCGAATGGCTGAATGCAAGAAAGCTGCACAAGGTGCTTTCAGGGATGACGCTGGGAGCCGTGGTATTCGGAATCACCCTCTCAGCACTGCACCAGTCAGGTATCGGCGCGCTGTTCCTGATGGCCGTAGACAAAATCCACCCGCTGTGGTACAACTCATACATGCCGCTGATGTTTGTAGTGTCGAGTGTTTTTGGAGGAATCGCCCTCGTCATCCTCGAAGGATCTATCAGCCGGAAAGTATTTTCCGATCA
>JAASSU010000185.1 GCA_021767705.1 Bacteroidota bacterium
ATGAACGGACTGTTTTCTTCGGAAGAGGCGTTCTTGAAACAGTTAAAAAACTTGGTTGGGCCCCCGACATCATTCATTGTACAGGATGGATGGCTTCATTGGTACCGCTATATGTGAAAAAAGCCTTTAAGGATAACCCTTTGTTTTCAGATTCGAAAGTAGTTTGTACCCTGATGAATGACAACTTCGAGGAGCAGCTGAGCGAAAACCTTCCGAAGAAAATTTCTCTTGAAGGGATCACCAAAAATGATTTGAAAGTTTATAAGGAAAGGCATTTTAAAGCCCTGATGAAGGGTGCTATCGATAACTCCGATGCAGTTATTCAGGGTGCCGAAGAGGTGGACCAGGATCTCATTGACTATGCCAAAAAATCGGGCAAGCCATTCCTGCCATTTCCCGGTGCTGAAAAAGACGAATATGTGGAGCCGATTAACGATTTTTATGATAAAATCCTTCAGAGTTAATTGCTGATCAACCCATTATTTGTACTATTGCGTTCGAAAAAGAAATCTAAAAAAGCAGAACATTGAACAGAATAATCTTTGCTGCACTTATTGTGGTAGCAGGCCTTTTTATAGCCGGATGTGAAGAAGATCCCAGTGATCTGGGACTGGGTGTTCAGCCTGGTGATGACCTTGATATTTTTACAACAGACACGGTTAGCGTTTATGCTTACTCATACTTAATGGATTCGCTCCGGACCGATGAAACAGAGTTTAGTTTTATCGGGTCGTATTACGACCCAACTTTTGGCGTTACTACCGCATCCACTTACACTACTTTTTCCTTGTCAGCCTCCGCGCATGAATTTGGAGACAATGCTGTGCTAGACTCACTGGTGCTGATGATGCAGTATGAAAATTATTCAGGCGATACCACCACCCCTCAAACTTTCCATGCCTACAAGCTGGAAGGAGAGATTATTGCCGATTCATTGTATTATTCGAACCAGACCTTCGAATACGATGAAAACACCGATTACGCCGGTGGCGTTCAGTTTTATCCTCACCCTACCGATAGTGTAACTATTGACACAAATAAATACCAGGCGCATGCACGCATCAGGTTGTCAGACGACTTAGGTGAGTATTTAATGGCTGCCGGTGAATCAGCTATGGAAAGCACCGAAGGTCTTGTGGAATATTTTCCGGGGCTGGTTTTAACCGTAGATAAAGAAACCCAGCCCGGAGCTGGATCTATCATAGCATACAACCTCAGAGCCGAGCAATCGGCACTCAGGCTGTATTATCATAACGATGAAGACACTACCTCCTTCGATTATGTGGTAGGGTCGGCCACTCCGCGAACGGTTCATTACAACCATTATGGATATGCTGAGGCTTCGGAGGACTTTAAACAGCAGGTGATAGAAGGCGATACTTCACTCGGTGCACAGAAGGTTTATTTGCAGTCGATGGGAGGAGTTCGTACAAAAATAGTCATCCCCTACCTGTCACAAACGGATAAACCAATGATTATCAATGATGCTCAACTGATTGCTAAGCATCAGGATAACGCTAGCTATGACGTGCCTTCAAGTTTGTTCATGATAGGCTCAGATACAACAGGAACACTGTATGAGTTGCAGGACAGCGCAGAAGGAGGCTCGTATTTTGGAGGAGCAGTAGAAGGTAATGAGTATTCGTTCAGGTTATCCATGTTTACACAGGGATTAATCACCGGAAGTGCAAAAGGAAATACACTTATTCTCGGCATCCCGTCCGAAGCAAGTAGCATGGGAAGGTTAGTACTCAATGGTCATGAATCAGATTCAGATCCATTGAAGCTAAAAATTGTTTACACACTGGCCGAGTAGAGGAGAAAATAATCTCAGGTCGATGATGACCTCCTGAAAACCTCACGATAAATTAACAAAATCGGTTATTTTATTGTTAGAGAAAATGTTAATTTTGGAGAAAACTAAATAAATACCTTACTATGTGTGGAATTGTTGGCTACATTGGAGAAAAACAAGCATACCCTGTTCTCATTAATGGTTTGCACCGCTTGGAATATCGTGGATACGACAGCTCAGGTATAACCTTGATCAATGGAGGTATCAATAGCTATAAGCAAAAAGGAAAAGTGGCCTCACTTGAGGATTTTGTAAAAGACAAAAACATTGAAGGAAAAGCCGGGATAGCTCACACGCGCTGGGCCACTCACGGGGTTCCTAATGATGTGAATGCGCACCCGCATGTCTCTAATTCCAAAGAGCTTTCTATCGTCCATAACGGTATCATAGAAAACTATGAGACCCTCAAGAAAGAGCTGATAAACAGGGGTTACACCTTTGAAAGCGATACGGATACGGAGGTTTTGATTAACCTTATCGAAGACATTAAGATCAAAGAAAAAGTGGATCTTGTCGAAGCGGTAAGGATCGCGCTTAATAGTGTTATTGGTGCCTACGCCATTGTAATTGCGTCTACCGATAATCCGGATATGCTCATTGCAGCACGTAAAGGAAGCCCGCTGGTAGTGGGTATTGGTGATGGCGAGTTTTACCTTGCATCTGATGCCACTCCTATTATTGAGCACACCAAACAGGTGGTTTACCTTGAGGATGAAGAGATAGCGATTATCCGTAAAGGGCAGGATCTGGAGCTCAAGACAATAAAAAATAAGAAGCGTAACCCATATGTGCAGGAGCTTGAAATGAATCTGAACGCGCTGGAAAAGCAGGGTTACGATCATTTTATGCTTAAAGAGATTTACGAGCAGACAGATTCGATTAAAGACAGTATGCGCGGACGTTTGAACCCCGAAACCTGGGAAGTGCGATTGGGGGGAATACTTGATTACGAGCAAAAAATGGTAAATGCCAAACGCATTCTCATTATCGCTTGTGGTACATCATGGCACGCCGGGCTTGTTGGTGAATACCTATTTGAGGAGATGGCGCGTATTCCTGTAGAAGTTGAATATGCATCCGAATTCCGCTATCGCAACCCTATCATCACCGAAGATGATGTGGTCATCGCAATTTCTCAATCGGGTGAAACAGCCGACACCTTAGCGGCTATCGAGCTTGCCAAATCTAAAGGTGCCACTATTCTGGGGGTTTGTAATGTGGTAGGCTCTTCGATTGCACGTGTAACCGATGCGGGCTCATACACCCATGCCGGACCTGAAATAGGTGTTGCTTCCACCAAAGCTTTTACAGCACAGGTGACGATTCTTACCCTCATGGCCCTGAGGATTGCCAAACTTAAAGGTTCTCTTAGTGCCTCCAAATATCAGCAGATCATCAACGAGCTTTACAATATTCCTGCTAAAGTGGAACAGGCACTGAAGACAGATAAGGAAGTTGAAAAAATCGCTTATAAATTCAAAGACAGTAAAAACTTCCTCTATCTGGGCAGGGGGTTCAACTTCCCGGTGGCACTCGAAGGGGCGTTAAAGCTAAAAGAGATTTCTTACATACACGCGGAAGGCTATCCGGCTGCGGAGATGAAGCACGGCCCTATTGCTCTGATTGATGAAGATATGCCAACGGTGGTTATCGGAACTAACAAGAGTATCTACGATAAAGTAATCAGTAATATTCAGGAAATTAAGGCGCGTAGCGGTGTGATTATTGCCGTGGTGCCGATTGGGGATGAGACGATTAAGGAAATTGCAGATTACACAATCGAAGTTCCTGAAACGCATGAGTTTCTGGATCCGCTGATTAATACGATTCCGCTGCAGTTGTTATCTTATCACATTGCTGTAATGCGTGGTTGCAATGTGGATCAACCCAGGAACCTGGCAAAATCAGTAACCGTAGAATAAAAAAAAGCCGGAATTAATTCCGGCTTTTTTCTTACAATCTTTCTTCGCACGCATCCCAGTTTACAAGACTCCAAAAGGCTTCAAGGTATTCTGGCTTTCGATTCTGACGGTCGAGGTAGAAGGCGTGTTCCCACATGTCGCAGGTAAGAACTGGTGTCAGGCCATCACGCATAGGGTTGTCAGCATTGCTTCTTTGCTCAATCACCAGTTTTCCATCCTTGTCTACTGACAGCCACGTCCAACCTGAACCGAAGAGGGTGGTAGCGGCATTGGTAAACTTTTCCTTAAATTCATTGAAGGAACCGAAATCACGATTGATAAGTTCTTGTAGCTTTCCGCTGGGCTTGCCGCCACCATTAGGATGCAGGCTGTTCCAGTAGAAAGTATGATTCCAGACTTGTGCGCCGTTGTTAAATATGCCGCCGTCAGCTTTTTTAACGATTTCTTCAAGGCTGGCGTTTTCAAACTCACTACCCTTAATGAGCTTATTCAACTTATCTACGTATCCCTGATGGTGTTTGCCATAGTGAAATTCGACGGTTTCTTTAGAAATGTGCGGTTCTAAGGCTTCCTTTTTGTAAGGAAGCGGAGGTAATTCAAAATGCATAATTGTTTGTTTTTGGTTTTAAACAAATATAACATATATATGAATAGAATTCAAGTTAAACGATCTTAATTCAACTTACTTTGTCAGAATTGAGTGCTTCTATTGCTTCTTTATAGATGGCATCCGTTTTCAAATAAACGGGATAAAAGCCTTCATTATCAAATAAATTCCTGCCAATAAGCGCTTTCAACAGGGTTTTGATTTCTTTAACTTCCTGATTTGTAAGATTCGCAGGCTTCTCGACACCTTGATTTATTGCTTTTTCAAAGAATGAATTCATTTGCTGATCAGTTATTTGATATCCCTCAACAAAAAGGTCTGCATTTTCATATGCTTCCAGCGCCTCCCTGTTCTGGTCAACATAGTCGAAGGCAAATCGGTAGTATAATCCTTTTTGTAAAAGCTTCCGGCTATATTCGCTGGTTTGTTCTTTTTCAACAGAAACAAACACATCCGGCATAATTCCTCCTCCACCGTAAACAGTATCTCCCATCGGGGTGGTGTAGATGAGCGAATCGTTAAAATGAATGCTGTCGGCCGAAACCATTTCACCATTCGACCATCTTTCGTATAAATCGTGGTAATACTCTTTTTTTCCATTACTGTAAGGCCTCTGGATGCTTCGTCCGGTGGGAGTATAGTAGCGCGCAACAGTTAATCGGAGAGCACTTTTGTCGTTGAACCTCACCTGCTCCTGCACCAAACCTTTCCCGAAAGATCTTCTTCCAACAATGACCCCACGGTCATTATCCTGGATGGCACCGGCCACAATCTCACTGGCCGAAGCTGAACCTTCGTCAATCAGGATAGCCAGTGGCTTTTCTTCGAATGAGCCCTGCCCGGTGGCATAAGCATATTTTCTGGGTCTGTTTTTTCCTTCGGTGTAAACAATCAACTTTTCGTTTTTCAGAAACTCATCCGAAAGGTTGATGGCAGCCTGAAGGTAGCCTCCCGAATTTCCTCTGAGGTCAAGAATCAGTTTGTTGATGCCCTGCTGTTGCAGGTCGTTCAGTGCCTGTTTCATTTCCTGGTAAGTGGTGGCACTGAACTTACTTAGCTTGATGTAGCCGGTAGAGTCTTCAGGAACAAAAGCGATATCCACGCTGTAGGTAGGAATGACATCGCGAGTGATAGTGAAATGAAGCAGCTCATCCACGCCTCTTCTGAAAACACCTACTTTAACCTTAGTGCCACGCTCACCCTTCAGCTTACTGATCACTTCCTCGTTACTGATTTCCACGCCGGCTATGGTGTCACCGTCTACCGTAACAATCCGGTCGCCCCCTTTGATGCCTACTTTTTCCGAGGGGCCTCCACTGATGGCTGAAATGACCACTACAGTGTCTCTTTCAATCCTGAATTGTACGCCAATGCCTTCAAAGTTGCCTTGCAAGGCATCGTTCATCTCATTGAAAGCTTCGGCAGGAATATATTGCGAGTGAGGATCAAGTTCTGAAAGTACTGAAACAAGTGCTTCTTTTTCCAACTCGCTCATATCGACAGTGTCAACGTAATTCTGATCGATATAGTGGAGTGCGGATGAAACTTTGTTTTCTGACGACCAGGGATGATTGATTTTAAAAATTTTATTATCAGGCGACATTCCCGGGTTCATCCGGTAACCCAGGAGGATTCCCAGGGCAAGTATCAGAGCAAAAGTGATAGGAAGATAAACTTTTAAGCGCTTCATAAAGATGACATTTTTATCTGGTAACGATCGAAAAAAGCTTCCTGATATCAGAAAGCTTTTTGTACCCAGGGCCGGGGTCGAACCGGCACGAGAATTACCTCATTGGTTTTTGAGACCAACGCGTCTACCAATTCCGCCACCTGGGCGTTTACTTGCTGATACGCGTGGCTTTCACAAGTGGGTGCAAAAA
>JAASSU010000186.1 GCA_021767705.1 Bacteroidota bacterium
GATGTGATTACGAAGTTCAGAAATGAGCAGGACCGCGGAAAAATCATTCCGTTTGATGAGTCGGCACTGCTCGATCCGAATAACATCGTGAGGCTCGCCGACGGAGCCCTCGGAGGCAAAGGGCGCGGACTGGCTTTTATTAATACGCTTATTCATAGCTTTAACTTTTCTAAGCAACTCCCCAACATCAACATCCGGTTCCCCAGAACTTCAGTGATAGGCACCGAGGAGTTTGAGTATTTTATGGAGCGCAATAAGCTTTACGACCTGGTGTTGCATGAGTATGATTATGAAGAGTTAAAGAATGCTTTCCTGAAAGCCAAACTCACCGATCGCCTGATGAAAAGACTCCGCACACTCCTGAAAAAGGTCGATAAACCCATTGCCGTGCGATCGTCAGGCCTGTTCGAAGATTCGCTCATGCAACCTTTTGCAGGAATTTTTGAGACCTACATTTTACCAAACAACAAAGACCTGCGGTCGAGGCTTACAGAGCTTACCAGTGCCATCAAGTTGGTATACGCTTCGGTCTACAGCCGCAAGGCCATTGGCTACATTAAGGCTATAGACTACCGGCTCGAAGAAGAGAAAATGGCCATCATCCTCCAGGAGGTGGTCGGGAATCAATACGAAGATTATTTCTATCCGCACCTCAGCGGGGTGGCGCAGTCTTATAATTACTACCCTGTCTCGCACATGAAACCCGAAGAGGGTTTTGCCGTGGCTGCCGTCGGGCTCGGAAAGCACGTGGTGGAAGGCGAAAAGTCGTTCAGGTTCTCCCCGAAATACCCGTCCACGGAAATCAGCTCAACAAAAGACCTGATAAAAAACACCCAAACCTATCTGTGGGCTGTTGATTTATCTAAGAAAGCACTCGATTTCTCAAAAGGCGACATTGCAGGACTTAAACGACTTGATATCGATGAAATTGAACACCACGGAACACTAAAGCACACCGCTTCGGTTTACGATATGGAAGCTGATGCTTTGCATCCGGGAACTTCCAGGTATGGCCCACGCATCATCAATTTTGCTGATATCCTCAAATACAATTACATCCCGCTGGCAAAAAGTATCGAGACAGTCATGGACGTGGTGCAGGAAGCGATGGGCACCCCGGTCGAAATTGAATATGCCGTAGACCTTAACCGCGATGAAGATTGGAAAGCTTCCTTTTATATCCTTCAGATAAAGCCCCTTATCGGGAAAATGCAATATCATAAGGTAGAACTTGACGCGATTCCGAAAGAGCGGCGCCTGCTGTATTCTGAAAAAATAATGGGCAACGGCATTGTTGAGGGCGTGCATGATATTATCATGATTGACACATCGAAATTCGACAAAACGAAAACCGAGGAGATGGCATTGGAAGTAGAAGAGTGGAACAAACAGATGCAGAAGGAAAATAAAAAATATGTACTGATTGGTCCCGGAAGGTGGGGCACACGCGACCGCTGGATAGGCATTCCGGTAGACTGGCCACAGATATCCAACGCAAAAATCATCGTGGAAACCAGTCTGGAGGATTACCCGCTGGATGCATCCTCAGGGTCGCACTTCTTCCACAATGTCACCAGCATGAATGTGGGCTACTTCTCCATTCTCCCCGAAAACTCAAACTGCTATATCAACTGGGAAAAGCTCAACGCAAAAAAACCGACAGAGCAGAAAAAATACTTCAAACGTATCCGGTTCGATAAAGAACTCGGAATAAAAATGGACGGGAAAGAGAGACTTGCAATCATCTACTATTAGGCATATATTCGAAGTGAATAAAATATATCATTTACCATGAAAACTATCAAAGTCTTTTTCCTCATCGTCTTAGCCGGGCTGTTAAGTCATTCATGTGATGAAGATAACCCACTTTTTACATTTACGTTCACAAAAGAATCTGATTTCACCATCGAAAATCAGTTTCCGGTGGATACCCCATTTATCGTGCCCACACCGGATATAGAAACCAATTCATCCGAGACTTTTGAAAGCAATAATACTGGCGCAAACCTCGTGGAAACCATCAAGCTCACCAAGCTGAAGCTGTCTATCACCTCGCCTGAAGGTTTTACTTTCAGCTTCCTGAAGTCGATTGATATTTATATTTCTGCGCAGGGAGTGGAAGAAAAGCTGTTGGCCTCGCGCGATGACATCCCCACAGATGTTTCGGAAATTGAACTCAACACCACGGAAACAAACCTTAAACCTTACGTCATAAAGGATACTTACGATTTGAGCTACAGAGTAGTCACCCGCGAAGTGTTTGCACAGGATGTGGAGCTTAATACATTCATGAAATTTAAAGCCACGGCCAACCCGTTTTAGTGTTTTAAAATAATACCCTCTGCATTCCGGCATGCTTCCGCTATGTGCGGTCTATGTGCCTGTGTGGTTCAATTCTTTCCTGTTTTCAGCACATAAGCACACAGAAAACACTAGAGACTGTTGTGCAAACTGAAAAGTTCGTCAATCACTCTTTCATTAATTGCGAGAAACACGCAAAACCGAATCAGTAAAACCCTGTTTTTTAATATCCTGCATTCCGGCCTGTCTATCAAAAGATTAAATATTTGTTGACAAAAACTAACCTACAAGCAAAACATTTACAGGCAATTATAGATTCCGATTTATTTAGATTATTTATAAATTACTGGTTATCAGCAAAAAATACTTGCCCTGAAAGGAACAATTAATATTTTTACGATTGATAATTAAAATATAGTTTACCTATATAAAACCATAAACGAATGCGCATTCAAAGAATACCCATCAAAGAGCCGGAACTGAAAGCCGAAGGTATGGACCTTTCGGTTTTAGTTCCCATCATCGAAAAATATAAAGACAAAAAAGGAAGTTTAATCCCGCTCTTACAAGCTACGCAGCGTGAGTTAGGCTTTATTCCCCGCGAAGCATTCGAGTATATCTCAAAGGGAACGGGCATAGAACTCAGCGAAATGTATGGAGTAGCAACATTTTATGCACAGTTCCGCCTCACTCCGGTAGGAAAACACATCATCAAAGTATGCCACGGAACGGCTTGCCACGTGCAGGAGGCCGGAGCCATCACCGAAGCACTAGAAGATTCGCTGAAAGTGAAAGACGGGGAAACCACCGAGGACGGCCTCTTCACGCTTGAGTCAGTAGCCTGCCTGGGTTGCTGCTCGCTGGCCCCGGTGATGATGATTGGTGATGAAACCTACGGAAAACTTAACCGGAACCAGGCAGTGAAGGTCATAAAGGAAATCCGTATTAACGAACAAAAGAAGAATTAACCCGGCAAAATCAATATTATGAGTAATATTCAGGTTATCGTTGGTCTTGGCAGTTGTGGTATCGCAGCGGGAGCCAACAAAACATATAAAAAAATTGAGGAGCTGCAAGTGGCAGAAAACCTGCAATTCGATCTTAAGCAAACTAGTTGTGTGGGCATGTGCTACCGCGAGCCGCTGGTTGAAATTATCGATGACACTGGCCACTACATGTATGGCGACGTGGACCAGGAGCGTGCCGTGGAAATCCTCGACAAGCACATCGGAAACCAGGAACCGGTAAAAGAGTATGTGGTGCAGTCTGACCTTTTTGATGCGGGAGTGGATCAGCATTTCCTGGAAGGGCAGGTGAAAATCGCCCTGCGCCATTGCGGGATGATCGACCCGGAATCTATCGACGAATATGTTGCCAATGAAGGATATGCCGGACTGAAAAAAATTGCCGAAGAGCAAATCACACCTGACAAGATCATTCAGGAAGTGCTGGACTCAGGCCTCAGAGGCCGTGGTGGCGGTGGCTTCCCCACAGGCAAAAAATGGCGCTTCACAGCCAACAGCGAAGGCGATGAAAAGTACGTCATCTGCAATGCCGATGAGGGCGACCCCGGTGCGTTTATGGACCGCTCGCTGCTCGAAGGCGACCCCCATGCCGTGCTCGAAGGCATGGCCATTGCCGGATATGCCGTTGGTGCCTCCCAAGGTGTTATCTATTGCCGCGCCGAATACCCGCTGGCCATCAAACGCCTGAATATTGCTATTGAGCAAGCACGCGCCAAAGGTTACCTCGGAAAAGACGCCGGAGGAATCAAAGGGTTTGATTTCGACCTCTACATCAAAGAAGGGGCCGGAGCTTTTGTCTGCGGAGAAGAAACTGCGCTGATTGCCTCGGTGGAAGGCAAGCGTGGGATGCCCCGTAAGCGCCCTCCGTTCCCGGCCGTGTCCGGACTGTGGAAAAAACCCACCAACATCAACAATGTAGAAACTTACGCCAACATTCCATACATCATCCATAACGGATCAGAGTCCTTTTCCAAATACGGAACGGAAAAGAGTAAAGGAACAAAGGTTTTTGCCCTTGCCGGGAAAATCAACCACTCCGGACTAGTGGAAGTGCCGATGGGAATGAGTATCCGCGACATTATTTTCGAGCTGGGCGGTGGTATTCCCGACGGAAAAAAATTCAAGGCCGTGCAGATGGGCGGCCCTTCCGGGGGATGTATCCCCGAATACCTCGCCGATACGATTGTCGACTACGATTCCGTGAATGCCACCGGCGCCATCATGGGTTCCGGAGGGATGGTCGTGATGGACGAATCGACTTGCATGGTGGATGTGGCCAAATTCTTCCTCAACTTCACACAGGAAGAGAGCTGCGGAAAGTGTACCTTCTGCCGCATGGGAACCAAGCGAATGCTCGAAATCCTTGAGCGCATCACTAACGGCGAAGGAAAAGAGGGGGATATCGAGAAACTCGAAGACCTTGCCAAGCAGATCAAAGACAATTCGCTGTGCGGATTGGGACAAACTGCTCCGAATCCGGTGTTGACTACCATCAAGTACTTCAGGGATGAGTATGAAGCACATATCCGCGACCAAAAATGCCCGGCCAAGTCTTGTAAAACCCTTCTGACTTATGAGATAGACGCCGAGAAATGTACCGGATGTATGGTCTGTGCCAAGAAGTGCCCTGTAGATGCCATCGAAGGCGAGCGCAAGATGCCGCACGTCATCGACCAGGAAGCTTGTATTAAGTGTGGCGACTGCTACCGCCGTTGCCGTTTTGATGCAATAACAGTAGCTTAATGAATTTGATAAACAATTAATCTGAAATATTATGTCTGATCGTTTAAATGTCTTCTTAAACGGCAAAAAAGTTAACGGATATAAAGGAGAAACCATCCTTCAACTGGCCGAACGCCACAATATTCAAATCCCTACCCTTTGTCATGACCCCCGACTGGAGCCTTACAGCTCGTGTTTTCTTTGTGTTGTCGACATCAAGGGGCGCAAGGGCCATCAGCCGGCCTGCTCTACGGAGGTTGCCGAAGGGATGGAGATAGAAACCGAAAATGCGGGAGTAAGGAAATCGCGCCGCAGCGCGCTGGAGCTGATGCTCAGCAACCACTACGCCGATTGCCTGGGGCCCTGCACACAGACCTGCCCGGCAGGCGTGGATGTGCAGGCTTACATCTCACTGATTGATAAAGGCCAGTACAACGAAGCGGTGAAAGTGATCAAGGACACCAACCCGCTGCCCGCTATTTGCGGTCGTGTTTGTGTGCGCCCCTGCGAGGACGCCTGCCGCCGTAACCTCCTCGAAGAAGGGGCTCCCGTGGGCATCGACTACCTCAAGCGCTTTGCTTCCGACTACGACCTGATGTCGGATACCAAATACGTTCCGGAGGTGAAGCCATCAACAGGCAAAAAAGTAGCCATTATCGGTGGTGGCCCCGGCGGGCTTTCTGCTGCGCATTTCCTGCAGGTTGAAGGGCACCAGGCCGACATCTACGAGGCGGCACCCTATGCCGGAGGATGGCTGCGATATGGTATTCCCGAATACCGCTTGCCCAACGATATTCTCGATAAGGAAATCAAAAATATTACAGACCTCGGCGTAAACCTTTACACCGGCAAAAAGCTGGGTGATAATCTCAGCTATGCCGACCTGAAGAAGGAGTACGATGCCACCATCCTGACGATTGGTTCTCAAAAAGGAACGCTCATCGGCTGTGAAGGTGACGATGCACACAACGTGGTTTCGGGTATCGACTTCCTCAGGAATATGGAGATGACCGGACAAAAGCACGACTTTAGTGGCAAAACCGTTGCCGTTGTAGGTGGTGGAAATACGGCTATGGACTGCTGCCGCACGGCCATGCGTTGCAATGCTGAGAAGGTGTACGTTATCTACCGTCGTGCCGAAGAGCAAATGCCGGCCAACCCGATTGAGATTCATGAGTCGAAGCTCGAAGGCGTGGAGTACCTCTTCCTCACCAA
>JAASSU010000187.1 GCA_021767705.1 Bacteroidota bacterium
CGCAAGTTGCGGGGCTAAACAAACTGAGCTAACAACCCTTATGTGACCTCATGCCTGTCATCCCGCAAGTTGCGGGGCTAAACCAACTGAGCTAACAACTCTTATGTGACCTCATGCCTGTCATCCCGCAAGTTGCGGGGCTAAACCAATCCCGAAATGAAATTTCGAGGATCCTCGATTTTTGATTAAATCGGGGCTGAGCTAACAACCCTTTCCAATCTGAAATCGGAATTCAAAAGTAATAATTATCGCTAAAAATTTAGCTATACTCATTAAGTTTTTTGAAGAGGTGCCGGAAGGGTATCCAATTGAACAGGATTTTATAAATTTATCCAAATTTTAATAAAAACTATGAGAATGATTAATAGATTATTGATTGTCACGCTTATATCCCTGTTAAGCTGCGGATTTGTGTCAGGTCAGGATGCAGAAGCATCCACTAATAATAAAATAACCACTGCTGATTTATGGAAAAACTACAGCTTTTATCCACAATCAGTCAGGGGTTTACGGTCTATGAATGATGGTGAACATTACACTACGCTGAACCGCGGGCAAGCCATCGTAAAGTATAGCTATCAGACGGGTGAAGTGGTAGACACTTTGGTGAAGGTTGCTGATTTCGATGATGTTGAGTTAAAATCCATTCAGGGTTATGAGTTTAATAATAATGAGAGTAAAATACTGGTTTACACTAATCGCGAGGACATTTACAGAAGATCTTTTACGGCCGAATATTATGTGATTGATCTGGAGGGAAACACCATTTCCTCCCTGTCGGAAAATGGAAGGCAACAGTTGGTCACCTTTTCGCCGAAAGGTGAAAAAATCGCTTTTGTAAGGAAAAACAATATTTTTATCAGTGATTTAATTACAGGTGAGGAAATCCAGGTGACTGATGATGGCGAGTTCAATAAAATCATCAATGGTGCTCCTGACTGGGTTTATGAGGAAGAGTTTGAATTTAATAAGGCTTTTGAGTGGTCGCCCGACGGAAAGAAGATTGCGTTCCTCAAGTTCGATGAGAGCCGCGTAAAGGAATTTCACATGACCATGTTTGCCGGCCTTGCTCCCCATCTCGAAAAGAATGAGCTTTATCCGGAAGACAGGCACTGGAAATACCCAAAGGCCGGGCAGGATAACTCTATTGTTAGTGTGCATGTCTATCACCTTGATAATGAAAATACTGTTGAGGTAGATGTAGGAGAAGAGACCGATCAGTACATTCCAAGAATCAGATGGACGCAGGATCCTGAAGTGCTTTCAGTGTTCAGGCTCAACCGCCATCAGAATTTCTTTGAAATATTACTTGCCGATGCGGCCAGCGGATCTTCTGAAGTGATGTATGAGGAAACCAACAAGTATTATATTGACGAAACCAATTTTGATTACATCGAATTCCTTGAAGATGGAAAACATTTTACCCTTGTGAGCGAAATGGATGGCTGGAACCAGGTTTTTCTGATGAATATGGACGGAGAAGTTGAAAGCAAGCTTACAAAAGGAAACTACGATGTTACTGATTATTTGGGCTATGATGCCGATGAAAAGCGGTTTTATTTTCAGGCGGCCAAAGAATCACCGCTTCAGCGGGAAGTTTATTCTGTAAATCAAAAAGGGAAGAAGCTTCGAAAAATTACTGAAGGCAAAGGAATAAACAAGGCGAATTTCAGTAAAGGATTTAAGTATTATATCAATACTTTTTCTAATGCGAAACAGGTGCCGGTAGTTTCGCTCTACGATATAGATGGAAACCTGATAAGGATACTCGAGAGTAATGAACAACTCGAAAATAAACTCAAGGATTATAAATATAGGACGAAAGAATTTTTCAGTTTTGAGACTTCCCAAGGTGTGTTGCTGAACGGATACATGATCAAGCCCTTAGGTTTTGATAAAAGCAAAGAATATCCGGTTTTGATGACCCAATACAGTGGCCCGAACTCTCAATCGGCTCTTGATTCATGGAGCTTCAATTGGTACAACTACCTTTCGCAGGAGGGGTACCTGGTAGTTTGCGTTGATGGCAGAGGAACAGGTGCCAGGGGAGAGGAGTTCAGGAAAGCCACCTATCTTCAGTTGGGAAAGTACGAAACCATTGATCAGATAGAAACAGCTAAATACCTTGCAAAACAATCTTATGTAGATGAAGAAAATATTGCTATATGGGGATGGAGCTATGGTGGTTTTATGACCTGTCTTGCATTGACTAAAGGCAATGGTATCTTTGATGCCGGCATTGCTGTGGCTCCGGTTACTAATTGGAAGTACTATGACAATATCTATACGGAACGTTTCATGCGCACCCCTCAAGAGAACGAAGCGGGGTATGAGAATAATTCCCCGCTGAATTTTGCCGATCAGCTTCAGGGCCACCTGCTGCTCGTGCATGGATCGGCCGATGATAACGTGCACCTGCAAAATACGATGGAATTTGCAGAGCGTTTGGTGCAGGCTAACAAGCAATTTGATATGCACATCTACACCAACAGAAATCATGGCATTTACGGTGGCAATACCCGTTATCACCTCTACAATATGATGACGGATTTCCTGAACGAGCACCTGAAAGATTAGGCATTGCCGTTTTTCAAAAAACAAAAGGCTGCGAATTGATTCGCAGCCTTTTGTTTTATTATCTGTTTTTCAGGTTAAAACCTGTCTAATTCGCTGAGCTTATCAAGCCTTTTGCCATTTCTGAAAGCTACTACAAATGCGTCATTGATACCATTAACTACCGTAAGCTCTTCACGCTTGTTTCTGGCCTGCTGATAGGTGCTGTAATTTCCTATCGTATAAATATAGTAACCTTTATGATAGTCTTCGTAAATAGTTTCGTTCAGGTTGAACCTGCTCTTAAGTGCAGCAATTGACATTTTCTTTCTGTATTTTGCCCTAATCTGCACACGGAAGACTACGCCTTGCTCCATCATTGTTTCTCCACTCTCAAATTGCTCAGAAGTGTCCTCCTGAACAGCAGTTGGGGCATTGACTTTGATGGAGTTTTTAAACGATAGAAGCTTCGAGTTTGCATTTTGCGTGTAGGTAAATATTCCTGAGATAGGGTAGGTGCCACCATCTACCTCATTGGTTTTTACCCTGTAGGTCAACGTCATTTCTTTGTTCGATGGCAATTGATCCCAGTTTACTGTGAAAACCTGGCTCACAAAGTTGTAATCGCCACCTGCCAGAGCCAAAGGCTGAACTTCAAAACCTTGCGGGAATACCTGCCTTATAGTTGCAGGGCCTGAGATGTCCCCTTTGTTGATGGTCAGGTTAACTGCAAAGCTTTGTCCGGTATTAATTTCGCCTGGCATCTCGCTGTTGATGCTGGCTTCGAATGTCGATATCTCCGGCTCTTGCTGCGTTGTGGTGTCAGCTTGCTCAGTAGCCTGTGTGTCGCCTCCCACCCTGTGGGTTGTATGTGTTGTTCTGCGCCTGCTTGGTTTTTTACCTCCGAAGGAATAGCTGAATCCCAAAGAAGTAAATGAATACATGTCATATTTTGAACCCCCTTCGGCAGCATCAAGCATATCGGAGTTGGTTACCCGGAGGGTGCTTTCAAGGTTAAGGTTTGTTTTTTCGCCCAACCTGAATGAAACCCCAAGCCCGCCGGGGACAAACCCTTCGGTGGTCATGTCAAGAGTCCCAACATCAACACCTCCACTCTGTCGAATAACGGCATTGGTTGTGTAGTCTTTTAGCGTGGACTCCCAGTTCGACAGCCCAACGCCTAAAAGTCCATAAACATTTACAGTCCTGTATGGATTGTAGTCTGTAAACAGGTCGATGAAATCAATTCTGGCCTGTAGGGAAAGGTCAAAAATATCGGCTTCAAAATATCTATTACTTATAACCCGGGTACCTCCTAATTTACCGTAAAGTCCTTCACCTCTTAAGGAAAATATCGGACTAAATCGTTTCTCAATAGAAAGGCTGCCGCTGAAATTCCACGCATCAGTATTGTCAAGGGCCGGAAAAACAAGCTCATGATCCATGATATCGCCATAATGAATGGTTGGGCCTCCTGAAAGTTTTACGGTCCAGGCTTTTTCTTGCGATTGGGCTGCAAATGAAACTAAAACCAGTGCAACTGCTATAAAGTAGTGTGTAGATTTCATACGACAAAGGAATTTATTAATAACTCTATTTTCTGCTCCTGTCTACGATGGATAAACAGATATGTTTCATTAAAATGGGTAAATATAAAATAAATTCTTCTTGAATAGAAATAAAATTATTAATACTTTTGCAAACTCAAATAAATTAAGTTTTAAAACTAATAGAAAGGTAGCGTATTTAAAATGATTATTGTACCTGTAAAAGAAGGCGAAAGCATAGACAGAGCGCTTAAAAAACTCAAGCGTAAATTTGAAAAAACCGGTGTTGTTAAGGAAGTTCGTGACCGTCAGTCATATACTAAGCCAACAACAGCGCGCCGCGAAGAGAAAATGAAAGCAATCTATGTTCAGAAGCTGAGAAACGAGCAGGAGCTATAATCTTTTTAAGATTTTTTTAAGCTTTTTCTAAAGAGAAATTTTGTTTCGGCGTTGAAAAACGTTATATTTACTGAAAGAAACAAAATTTCTCTTTTTTAATGAAAAAAGCATTTTTAAACCATATAAAATCCCAAAAAAATTACGCTCAACATACGCTAAAGGCTTATCAAAATGACCTCGATTTTCTGGAGGTTTATTTGAAGGATACTTTCGAAACTGAACTTGAATATGCCGATTCTGACATGCTGCGCTCTTGGCTGGTGGATATGGCTGAAGGTCATTACGCCAGGTCAACAATACAGAGAAAAGTATCTGCGGCGAAGTCATTCTACAATTTCCTTAATTATCGCGAAATTATTCAAAGCAATCCTGCGAAACTTATTAAAGTGCCCGGTAAGGAAAAGAAATTGCCCGTTTTTCTGACTGAACGGCAGACCGGATTATTAACCTCTGACGAACAGTTTCCTGATGATTTTACCGGGTTGCGTGACCGTTTGATTGTTGAATTGCTTTATCAGACCGGAATGCGCAGGGCCGAGCTTGTTGGTTTAAAAAACCAAGACATTAATCATGCAGGTGGTTCAGTTAAAATTACAGGTAAAGGAAACAAGCAGCGGATTATTCCATTAAACAAGAATCTTCTTTTGTTAGTTAATAAATATACGTCATTGAAAAATGATGTGTGTTCTCAAAATACAACCGATTCTTTTTTCGTTACGAGAAAAGGAGAGGCCATTTACTCAAAATTAGTTTATCGGGTGGTGAATCATTATTTACAGCAGGTATCAACTGCCACAAAAAAGAGTCCGCATGTGCTCAGGCATACTTTTGCCACACACATGCTGAACAATGGGGCTGATATAAATGCAGTAAAAGAGATATTGGGTCATTCAAGCCTTGCAGCCACGCAGGTTTATACCCATAATACCATCGATAAAATCAAATCTATTTATAAACAAGCTCATCCAAGAGCTTAAAAAAAGGAGGTGTTATATGAACGTTCAGATTAATGCAGTGAAGTTTAAAGCCGACAAGAAGTTAGAGGACTTCATTCAGAACAAGGTTAACAAGCTAACCCAGTTCTACGATGGTGTGATAGGTAGTGAAGTGACACTAAAAGTAGATGCCAGTGAGAAACCCGAAAATAAAATCACAGAAATACGACTTAAGATACCAGGAAATGATTTGTTTGCCAAAAAGCAGACCGACAGTTTTGAAGAATCAACTGATATTGCTGTAGAAGCATTAAGGCGACAACTCAAGAAGCATAAAGAAAAAATCAGGGGTAAATAGAGGTTTTTTTCTCTTAGGCTTTGTTTATTAAAAACATATTTCTATTTTTGCAGTCCTTTTTGAAAAGGGCTGCATTTTTTATGTAGAGTTCTTAAAATAAGCCGATGTAGCTCAGTTGGCCAGAGCAGCTGATTTGTAATCAGCCGGTCGGCGGTTCGAATCCGTCCATCGGCTCAGGCATGAGATGTAAAATAAATGCTTAAATACTGAAAGTTAGAAATATACTTTCTTTCAGTAACCGTTCATAGAATGAAAAGTATAGAATATCTGGGGGATTCCAGAGCGGTCAAATGGGGTCCCGAAGCATCGGGATTGGCGAAAGCCTTCGGATGTTGGAAAAATCAAGAGCGTTCACAGAAAGAAAAGTATAAAGTATCTGGGGGGGATTCCAGAGCGGTCAAATGGGGTCCCGAAGCATCGGGATTGGCGAAAGCCTTCGGATGCCGGAAAAATCAAGAGCGTTCACAG
>JAASSU010000188.1 GCA_021767705.1 Bacteroidota bacterium
GATTAACCAGTGGCAGCCTCTATTGAGGCCTAAAATCTATCACAGTTATCTTTCAGCGAAACCGGGATAAGAGGAACCGGATGCGGGAAATCCGCTCGTCCGGGTCTGCGGGGGAGCAGGAAGGTAACGACCTGCTCTACCCGGAGAAACCTATGCACCTAAAAACCTAAGCACTTAAACACGCTTCATCATACAATCATCTTTTCTATCGGAATCACCAGGATGCCCTGCGCACCTTTTTGTTTGAGCGCGTCTATGACTTCCCAGAATACGTCTTCGTTTATGACCGAATGGACTGAGCTCCAGCCTTCGTTGGCCAGACCCATCACCGTCGGACTTTTCATTCCGGGTATCAGTTCGATTATCTCCTCCAGGCGGTCGTTAGGGGCGTTCAGCACCACGTATTTGTTTTTTCTTGATTTCTGCGTGGCCCGAATCCTGAAGAGCAGCTTTTCCAGGATTTCCTGTTTGTCTTGGCTTAAATCTGCTTTGCCGATGATGACGGCTTCCGATTTTGCTACCATCTCCACTTCTTTGAGTCCGTTGCTGATGAGTGTGCTGCCACTGCTGACGATATCAAAGATTCCGTCTGCCAGTCCGATTGCCGGCGAAATCTCCACCGAACCACTGATTTGGTGTATCTCGGTCCGGATGCCTTTTTCGGAGAAGAAGTCTTTGAGAATTTTGGGGTAGGAGGTGGCAATGCGCTTGCCCTGAAACCAGTTGAGGCCTGAGTATTCATATTCTTTAGGAATGGCCAGTGAGAGCCTGCATCGCGCAAAGCCGAGCTTTTCAACAATCCTGACCGGATATCCTTTTTCGAGGACCTCATTTTCCCCTACGATGCCGATATCGGCCACACCGTCGTTAACATACTGCGGGATATCATCATCCCTCAGAAAGAGCCACTCCACCGGGAAGTCGGGCGAGGTGGCCACCAATTTTCGCTTTCCGTTGTTTTGACTGATGCCGCACTCCTCGAAGAGTTTCATCGACTTTTCGCTCAGCCGTCCTGATTTCTGAATTGCAATCTTTAGTTTTTCCATAAATCCTGTTAAATAAAAAAGGCCCGCGGAAGTCCGCAGGCCTTTAGTGATACATTTGTTTTTTCACTACATACTACAGTACTTCCTTTTCGGAGGTTTCTCCAAATGGTGATGATGTACGTGATGTAGTGTGTTGTTATTCATTATTTTGCTTTTAAACGAAAAAAGGCCTGCAAAACTGCAAGCCTTTCAAATATTTTTAGTGCACAGTTTTACGCTATTATCCCATTCCATTGGTATGATGGTGATGATGAATAGCGATATGTGCTTTTTGTTTTCTCATTGCTGCTGCAAAAATCGTATTTTTTTATCAATTACCAACCCTTAACGAGATTTTTAACAGAATGTTTATTTATAGTCTGTCCAGTTCAACAGTAAAGTGTCGCATGATGGGTGCCTCCCACAGGATTTTCACTCCACGGGTGATTTCGTCTTTGCGTTCGGCCACGTTCCTGAGGGCGGCGGCAATTACATCCATGTGGTTGTTGGTATAAGTCCTTCGTGGGATGGTCAGGCGCAGCATTTCCAACTCGGGATAGCGGTTTTCGCGTGTCTCCGGGTCGCGGTCGGCCAGGATAGCGCCAATCTCCACGCCCCTGACGCCGGCTTCAAGGTAGAGCTCAATGCCCAGCGTTTGTGCCGGAAACTCCTCGCGCGGAACATTGGGTAGCACCTGCTTTGCATCCACAAATATCGCATGGCCACCCACAGGGCGCTGGAATTTGATGCCGTATTCATCCAGCTTACTTCCAAGGTATTCAACCTGACGGATACGTGTTTGCAGATACTCAAACTCGGTTCCCTCTCTCAGGCCTTGGGCCAGGGCATTCATATCACGACCCGACATACCACCATAGGTGATAAAACCTTCGAACATAATATTAAAGGTGCTGGCCTGGCGGAACAGCTCTTTATCTTTCAAGCCAATAAATCCGCCTATGTTGACAATTGCATCCTTTTTCGAGCTCATCGTCATGGCATCAGCGTAGCTGAACATCTCACTTACAATTTCCCGGATGCTTTTGTCGGCGTAACCTTCTTCGCGCATTTTAATGAAGTAAGCGTTCTCAGCAAAGCGTGCTGAATCGAATACCACCCTGACGCCATATTTATCCGCGAGACGGCGCACCATGCGCATGTTTTCCATCGAAACAGGTTGTCCGCCTGAAGTGTTACATGTTACTGTAACAATGATGGCGGGTATTCTCTCGCTCGGGTTTTCTTTGAGCACTTTTTCGAGCTTCTCTTCATCAAGGTTTCCCTTGAAAGGATGCTCCATCTGCGTATTGTAAGCTTCATCGATAGTGCAATCGATTGCATGCGCCTTTCGAAATTCGATATGTCCTTTGGTGGTGTCGAAATGTGCATTGCCGGGTAACAGGTCTCCTTGTTTTACGATTGTTGAGAAGAGCACATTTTCGGCTGCGCGACCCTGGTGGGTAGGTAAAAAGTATTCAAACCCGAGAATTTCTTTGATTGTATCTTTCAGTTTGTAGTATGATCGTGCGCCGGCATAGCTCTCATCGCCCAGCATCAGCTCCGACCACTGCTTGTCGCTCATGGCTCCTGTGCCTGAGTCGGTAAGCAGGTCGATAAACACCTGCTCGCTCCTCAGGTTAAAAAGGTTATACTTTGCTTCTTTTATCCACTGCTCACGCTCTTTGCGTGTGCTTTTTCTGATGGTTTCCACCATCTTTATTTTATATGATTCTGAGAATGGTAAATCCATATTGGTTTATTTGAGAATGATTTATAATTAATTGAAATAAATAAAGTTGCGGGATATGCGGCTATGCCGCGCAATATGGATAATGGTCGCGGTTTTTAATATTAAGAAAGATCATCTTCTTTGTAATACGTGTGACAAATACAAATGTCATATCCTGAATATTTAACACAAAAATAATCATTTCAATGAAAATTAATGATCTCTTCTTGCAAAAAAGAATATTAAGCTTAAATTTATGAGATGATTTGTCCCAAAAAGGGATGGGGTTTTTTGTTTTAAAACAAAATGAGTTAATTAAAAAGATTATAAATGCTTGATAGTGAAATTAATGCGTGGGAGGGTATAGCTTTTGTGCAAGCAATTTTTTAGAAATGAGAAACTAATGGTTGAGTATTGTTCTCAGCCAGATAAATAATTTGATAAGACGAACTCGTTCGTTACTTTTAACGATAGTATGTATTTCAAAAATGTAGATGTCGACGAAATAAGCAAACATCTCTTTGATGGCAAAGAAGAAGAGGCCGTTTACCTCATATTTTTAGCCAGCGAAGATATGTTTAATGCTGCCTCGCTTATTGATTTATTCAATATACAAGGAGTGACATTTACCGGTGGAATTTTTCCATACCTGATAAACGAAGGGAAAGTCCATGAAGAAGGCGTTATTATTCAAAGGTATTCCGGGAAGGGGAAAAGTTTTATTTTCGAAGGTGATCTGAAGGGGCCTGAAGACATGATTCCTTTGATGGAGTATGTTAAATCAGAAGAGCCCTACACTGCTTTTCTGATGCTTGACGGATTGTCAGAAAACCTTTCTGTTTATTTGTCCGAGCTATACCGCTACCTGGGCACAAGTGTTAAATATTTTGGGGCGGGGGCGGGCACGAGCGACCTGGTGCAGAAGCCCGTTCTTTTTTCGGAAAAGGGGCTTATAGAAAATGGAATGGTGGTTATGTTTTGTGAATGCAAGATCGGTTTGAGTGTTAAACACGGATGGCGTGCATTCAAAGGGCCGCTTCTGGTCACTGAATCTGATAAAAATCACGTAAAGTCGCTTAACTGGCGCAATGCTTTTGAAGTCTATAAAGAAGAGCTGGGTGATCATGCAAGCGGTATCAGCAGGGAAAATTTCCGTGAAAAGTCGCTTGGCTATCCATTGGGCTTATACCGCGAAGACAGCGAGGTGGTTGTGAGAACACCTATCATGATCAACAGCAAAGACGAGCTTGTATGTATGGGCAATGTGGACGATAATGCGCTGATACATATTATGGAAGGAGATAAAGACAGCCTTTGCGACGCCGCCCGTGAAGCGACACGCAAGAGTCTGAAACAGGCCGGCTCTGTGAACCAACTAGTGGTCTTTGAGAGCTTTTCGCGTTACAGGTTTCTTGGTAAAAACATTTCTGACGAGCTGGAAGCTATCAGAAGCGAGTTTCTGAAGTATCCCAACAGCCAGTCGATATGTGGTGTGTTAAGCCTTGGAAATGCAGCCTCACTTGATACAGGCTACCTGGAGTTTTTTAGTAAATCGGTTTTAATAGGAGCTTTTAATGAAGAGAATTGAAAAGGTAAATATTATCCATGACATATCATTGTTGTATGAGCTGTCGCTTGCAATGGGCAGTTCCTTTAATCTGAAGGAAAATATCCACAATTTCGTTCGTATTTTGATGGCCCGGAAAAACATTGATATAGTGAATGTGTGGCTAAAGGAGAGTGTGCTCGACAACACGCTGAAAAGTAAAGCCTTTAGCATGGTATACAGCAACCCCAGGTTCCGGATTGTGGAAGATAAGCTCGACGAAGATTGCCTGATCTCCAGGAAAATTTCAAAAGGTGATGCTGTAAGTGTTTCTTACCTGTCATCAGGATTTAGTAAGTTTATTACTGAAGAGGGCATTCATAAAGGCGTTTATACAGTGTATCCTCTGGGCGATATAGGTTTCATTAAAATGTACCAGTTTGCCCGGCGCTACGAATGGGATGCCGTGGAATTGAAAAAACTGGAAAAAGTTTTTGAGCAGTTTGCTCAGTCAATCATCGGCAATTTATACCATAAGCGTGTGGTGGATGAGGTCAAGAAGCGCACAAAAGCTGAGAAAGAATTGAAAGCCCGCGAGCAGGAGTTTCTTAACCTGGTAACGGCGATAAACGATGTATTCTGGATTTTTGATTCGGATAAACACCGGTTTACCTACATTAGTCCGGCTTTAGAGCTGATTCTGGGCGTTACCATGGATCAGTTATCAGAAAACCCTTTTGAACCTGCTGATCGCATTCTTGCAGGTAGTGAGGAAGAGGCCAGGGAAATCTGGGAAAAGGCCCTGCTGTCTCCGGGTTATTCCTCTGATTTTGTCATCAGGATGCCTGATGGTGAGCAACGCTGGCTGCGAAGTGTGTCGGAGGAGATTACAGTAAATGAAAAGCTGGAGAGTAAAATGGCCGGCACTTTTACAGATATCACAGGCATGAAGCAGGCCGAGCAGGAACGTGAGTTCAGGCTGGCCTTTGAGCAAGTGTTGCTCGAAATCAGCACTTCTTTTATTAACCTTCCTTCTAAAGATATTGATGAGGGCATCAACCAGGCGCTGGGCAGGATTGGGACTTTTGCCAGTGCCGACCGGAGTTATATTTTCCAGTTTCACGATAAGGGAACTTTAATGACCAATACACATGAGTGGTGCAGCGAAGGTGTAGAGCCTGAAATTGAGAACCTTCAAAGCCTTCCTTCCGACACTTTCCCGTGGTGGATAGAAAAGCTATCAAAGTTTGAGTCGATTTACCTGCCCACCCTCGACCATCTTCCCGAAAAGGCAAAAGGAGAAAGGGAAATCCTGGAAGCCCAGTCTATTCTTTCGTTGCTGGTTATTCCGCTGGCAAGTCGTGGCAACCTGAAGGGATTTATTGGTTTTGACTTCGTGAAGAATTATGTTTCTTTTTCAGAAGACATCGTTAAGATGCTCCGTTTTGTGGGGCAGATGATTACAAATACTCTTGAAAATAAAGAGCAAAGTGAGAGATTAAAGAAACAGGAGGAGCGTTACCAGTCCATTGTAGAGTCGGCCACCGATATTATTTACCGAATCGATCGTAACGGACGGTTCATCTACATGAATGAGAAAACCCTCGAAATAACAGGATTCTCTCGGCACGAGCTGATGGGGATGGACTTTGAGCAGATTATCCATCCCGGGTATGTCGCGAATATTTCGCGCTTTTACCGCGATCAATTCCGAAAAGGAATAGAAACGACATACATTGAATTCCCGATTGTGAACCGTTTTGGCGAGCAATTATGGATTGGACAGAATGCTTCGCTGGATATTCATCAGGAAAGTATGATGGAGCTGACCGTGGTTGCCCGCGACATTACAGATATCATCAATGCAAATATTTCTCTGAAAGAAGCTTATCAGAAAGCTGA
>JAASSU010000189.1 GCA_021767705.1 Bacteroidota bacterium
GAGAAAAATGCAATCATTGAATTTGTGGTGGACACAGTAAATAATAGAGTTCCGGTAGTGGTTGGCGCCGGAGGCAATCATACCGATAAGGTCATCAAGGAGATTAAAAATGTGCAGGGTAAAGGCATAGACGGAATATTATCTGTTGCCCCTTACTACAATAAGCCACAGCCAAAGGGCTTGTACTACCACTATAAAAACATAGCGACCTCTACGAATTTGCCCGTCATCTTATATAATGTACCGGGGCGCACCGGCACCAATATCCCCGCCGATGTTACTCTGCAGTTAGCCTACGATGTGGAGAATATTGTCGCCATTAAGGAAGCATCGGGGAATTTTGACCAGATTGGAAAAATTATCCGCGACAAGCCCGAAGATTTTATGGTTTTGAGTGGCGATGATCAGCTAACACTTCCACTGATTGCTATGGGTGCCGAGGGAGTGATTTCTGTGACCGCCAATGCTTTCCCCAAGCAGTTT
Organism: Bacteroidota bacterium; assembly: GCA_021767705.1. Taxonomy (GTDB): domain Bacteria; phylum Bacteroidota; class Bacteroidia; order Bacteroidales; family JAIPAH01; genus JAIPAH01. The sequence continues at coordinate 484 of JAASSU010000189.1, forward strand.
TCTCAGATGGTGAACAGCGCGCTTGAAAATGATGTGGAGTCAGCAAGGGTGGTTCATCATCAACTTTCAGGGATTATGGATGCCCTGTTTGCCGACGGGAATCCGGCAGGGGTGAAGGCCGCCCTCGACGAGCTCGGTTTGATAAAGAACAACTTGCGCTTGCCATTGGTGAAAGTCAACAAGAGCGTAAATGCTTTGATTAAAAAGGAGATAACTGATTTTGCCGGTTAAGGCAACTTTTGCAGGAAAAGGCCTGTCTTCAAAGCGTTAAAAAAACGATAAATAATGTATTTAAAAAGAGTATTCAGTTTAGTGATTTTGGTGGCTGTAATTTTCAGTGCACAAGCACAATACCAGCCCAATAATAATAGTGTGGAAGAGGTGCTTGAAAACAGGAAAGAGATTTTCTTTCGCTTTCATGCCTCAGCGTTTACCGGAAAAATCTCCGAATTAACAAGAGAAATCAGCATCGACAGTTTTGATGAGGAAGAAGGATTTGTTTACGCTTACGCGGATGAAGCAGGTTACGCATTTCTGGAGGAGAATGATGTTGAGATAGAATTGCTTTACAATCCTTCAGAATTAATTTCTTTATCAGGATTTGATGGCGATCGAGAAACCTACGACTGGGATGAGTATCCCACTTACGAAGGGTATGTTGATATGATGAATCAGTTCGAGACGGACTTCCCGGAGCTTTGCCGTGTTGAGAATTTCGGTACAACTACTGATGGAAGAGAGCTGCTGGTAGCAAGAATTACGGATAACCCCGACAGCGAGGAAAACGAACCGGAGTTTTTCTACACCTCTACGATGCACGGAGATGAAACTGCAGGCTACGTTTTGATGCTCCGCTTGATCGATTATTTACTGACCAACTACGGAACAGACGACAGGATTACCAACATGGTTGATAACATGGAAATCTGGATTAATCCTAACGCCAACCCCGATGGCACTTATGCCACCGGAAACAGTTCTGTGAGCGGCGCTACACGCGGGAATGCCAATGGGGTAGATATCAACCGGAATTTTCCCGATCCGGAAGACGGCCCGCACCCCGACGGGAATCAATACCAGGCTGAAACCTTAGCTTTTATGGATTTCGCTGAAGCACACGACTTTGTGATGTCGGCCAATCATCATGGGGGGGCGGAAGTGATCAATTACCCTTGGGATACATGGGCACAGCGTCATGCAGATGATGACTGGTGGCAATTCATTTCACGGGAATATGTGGATACTGTGCACCTCTACAGTCCTTCGAATTACATGAATGAATTTGATAATGGGATTACAAACGGATATGACTGGTATGAAGTGGCCGGAGGAAGACAAGATTATATGAATTACTTCCAGAATTGCCGTGAGCTAACCATGGAGCTGTCAGACATCAAACTGCTTCCTGAGAGCCAGCTTGATAACCATTGGGAATACAACTATCGCTCTTTCCTGAATTACATTGAGCAAGCTTCTTACGGAATTCGTGGTGTGGTTACTGACGCTGAAACGGGCAACCCGATAGCGGATGCTAAGATCGAAATTGTTGGTCATGATGAAGAAAACAGTTTTGTGGTTTCAAGTGCTGACCTGGGCGACTATTACCGTCCGGTAAAAACCGGCACCTATGATTTGACTTTTTCTGCACCTTGTTATGAACCTCTTACCATAGAAGGGATAGCTGTTGAAGACTATAACTCTGTGGTGCAGGATGCTGCCCTTACTTCTTCAGGGTTCAGTGCAGAATTTACCGCTGAAAACACAACCGTGAATATCGGTTCTGACATTCAGTTTGAAGACGAGTCATGTGGTAATGTTACATCGTGGCAATGGACGTTTGAAGGTGGTAATCCTGAAACAAGCGATGAGCAAAATCCAGTGGTAACTTATGATGAGCCCGGAACCTATGACGTTACACTGACCATCAGCAACGGATCAGAGGAAGAAACTACTGTGAAAGAAGACTACATCACCGCTGCTGCGGAATTCCTGATGGACGACCAGGAGGTCACTGTTTGTCAGGGGATTTTCTACGATGATGGGGGCGCTGATGGAAATTACTCTGATGAGCGTGATTACACCATGACGTTCTATCCATCCACTTCCGGGGCAATGATTGAAGTAGTCTTTGAAAGCTTCGACGTGGAAGATCATGACAACTGTGCTTATGATTGGCTCAAAATCTATGATGGTGAAAACACCTCAGCACCGCAAATAGGCAGTGCGTATTGCGGTTCGGATTCGCCGGGCACTGTCACAGCAACAAACGGGGCCGGTGCACTAACGTTCGAATTTCATTCGGATGGCTCTGTAAATGCCAGCGGATGGCAGGCGCTTATCTCCTGCCAGGGCGGTTCGGCCATGCCACTGGCCAACTTTGAAGCCGATGTTACCCAGATTGTGGAAGGGGAGCAGGTGACGTTTAACAACCTCTCTGAAAACGGCGATTCATACTCATGGTCTTTCGAAGGAGGAGAGCCGGCTACATCCACCGAAGAGAATCCGGTGGTGACTTACAACGAACCTGGTACTTATGATGTTGAGCTAACGGTGACTAACGTCAATGGCTCCGATACCGAGCTGAAAGAAGACTTTATTGAAGTTGGAGTGAACACCACCGTCAGTCTCGCCGGAGACGATGGACTGAAGCTTTATCCGAACCCTGTGACCAATAATCAATTAATGATTGAGAGTCAGGATAAATTAACAGAGGTGAATGTGGTTAATCTGGAAGGGAAAGCAGTAAAAACCATTTTTCCTAACAGCACAAAGACGGTATTGAACACCACCGGCATGAAAGGAATTTACCTTGTAAGATTAACAAGTAATAACAAGGTGTCTTACGCAAAAATACAGGTGCAGTAAAAGAACCTTCTGACTACAATTTAAAGGAGGCAGGCCTCAGGGTTTGCCTCCTTTTCTTTTCTCAGAATTGAAGCTTTAATCACAATCAAAAAGAAGCTGCCTGAAGACAGGTTTTCAGATAAAATAATCGGTGGTATTATTTTACGACACCACCCAATAAAAATATCCGAACGTTCGTCGGAGTCCCGAGGTTTAGGGAATGCTTTATCATGTAAGCCTCTGGCTTCTAACAATAGACAAAATTCTTGGATATATCAATTCTTCTGTGTACCTTTAAAAATCTAAAAACCAATGAAATGCCTCACGGTCATCAATTCTACAATCAGTCAGACCCCTACTTTTTAACATTAACCGTTGTTCAGTGGGCTGATTTAAGCACTTTGTTAGATGTTGTAAAAGTATCACTTAGGTGGAAAACCCACTGATTTATCGACAAATTGCATTTACGCAGCCAGAGGCTGCACAGATGAAGTATCGGAATCCGCGATAGCCATCGGGATTCCGACAAACATACCATAATTTACCTCACCGAGACATTCCAAAATTTATCAGAGTACTAAGAATGCTCATCAGAAGGTCCGTGCAGGCCTAAAGGCCCGTGACGTCACCTGTAGCATTCGAACCCCTACCGTAAGCAGCAGGGTTAGCCAAGAGATTATTCAGTATACAAGTTCTACTAACCGCGCCCTTTAAGGGTACGGGTACAGGGACTGTTCTAAGTGCTTTATGGCCTTTAGGCCATCAGAAGAGCGCGCATGTCGAACTTGCCTTTACTCTGTAAAAACCATATTACTGCGATAAATACGCAACGTTTTCTTTTCTCCGCTTTTTGCGGATGAGTAATGAAGATAGCCGCTCACAATGTCGTTCGAGGCTTTGTCATCAAGCGTCTTGTCAATGCGGACTGTAATCAGTTTCATTCCTTTTTGATCGATTCTTTCGCTTAAAGACTTGCTGATATTCCACCCAAGTTGCCCGTTAAGCTCCAAGAGCTCCAGGTTTACCGGCTGGTCGTAGACGGATTCTAATCGCAAAACGATTTCGTCATGGCCCGGATTATACTTTAAGTCCCCAACCAGATTAATCTCAAAGTTATCGGCATCTGCTCCGAAATAAAACTTCTTGTTCAGTGTTTTACGGTAAACTCTGTAGGTTACCGAAACATGATTTCCGGGTTCTTCGTAGCAGTTTTCGAAATCATAACGCACTTTCACCACCGGAGAACTCAGATCTACGTTCTTAATCTGCGCACAGTTAGACCCGATTTTTGGTTGCTCTGCGCTGGAAACCTGCCGGCTGCCGATATTCAGTGAATACCTCACCAGTCCGGGCTCGCTGCCTTCATCTTTGATGTAAACCGAATTGAGCAGCCCGCGGCATTTTTCCAAAGCCACTTCAGCTTTACTCTTGCGTTCATCAATAAATATAGGAATCAGCTTTTGCAGGCTGGAGACGCATTGTTTAAGCTCTTCAACTGTTCTGAAATTTTCTGTTATGGCGATTTGCTGGTTGAGCAATTTGGTCAGCTGGGCATCCTTACGCTCAAATTCCTTCACCAACTCATCGAGGTCGAAGCGGTTGAAAGGATATTTAATGGCATAAAAATAGGAGATCGCCTTTGATTTCTTATGCTTTCGCTTCTCCCAATAAGAGGCATCAATGCGGCTTGGGGCGATGCCTTTCAGGTAATCGCGCTTGCCGGTTTGAGTAGCTGTGAGCCGCTCGTATTCTGATGAAATACTGGATTTGTTCCCCATCATAATCTCTCTGACCATGTCTTTAGAAACACTACTGACATGAACGGCTACCGATTCTGTAATCTGCTCGCGCACATTATTCATGGCCTTATCGCGGGCTTCTTCCATGGTGCCGGCCGTACCCAGGCCAATCACGTAACCGCTTTGCATTCCGGCCACCCATTTGGGCTTTTTCCCACTTTCATCCACTACCTTGTATTGCGCTAAAAGCAAAGAAGGGAGCAACAGAAGCAGAACAGATAAATATTTTTTAATCATTGGTTTTGAGTTTGTCAATTTTGAATTGATATTTTTGATTTATGATTTATCGTATAGATATGCATTACCGCAGTGGTAATCTGTCAAGGCGATAAATATTGTCATTGATTTTCATGACTAACTGCCTTACATATTCATTCTTCGGGTAAATGCACTCCATTTCAACCGGAGTATCAGGCAATATCGTGTAAATGATGCGGCTGTAGCTCTCCTTGCGGTTTCCTATGCGGAGCGATTTCATCTTGATTTCTTCTCCCTGCCCATTGATTAACTTGATAAAGTCAGGATCGGTTTTAATCTCTTTATCTGAACCGGTATTGTTGATAATCCTGAAGTTAAGAATGGTTTGCTCTCCATAGATTCGTCCCCATTCATACTGGATGACCAGTCCGTTGGCAAGCACCACACGCTTTCGAGGATCACCGGAAGGTTTGTCGTCGGGTGTAAGCTCTTCGGGTTGTGGGTCAGGAACCTGGTATTCGGGTGGAACCATATCTCCAAACTCAGCAATTTTCTCCATGCACTTATCGAAGCACTCTCTTGATGCCGGAGGAACACTGATAAGCAGGTGATAGGCATCGAGATAGCGTTTGGCGCTGACATGCCCATCGGCCTTAGCCAGGATAATATCGCAGTGGCCATTGTAATACTCAAGGATCTTTTCTTTCCCTTCGCGGAAGAAAGCCCTGAGTTTCGGGTTGCGGGCATCAATCTTCCGAAGGGCATCCGTAAAGGATTTCTCTTCGTTTTGTCCAACACCCTTAAGTGTGAAATTCACCTGCTCGTATGATTTTCCATCGAGCGACTGCACCAGTTTAACAGC
>JAASSU010000190.1 GCA_021767705.1 Bacteroidota bacterium
AATAAGGCTAATATATTATTCAGAATTTCATTGCGAAATTAAGAAATATTGAGGTCGTTTTCTTTCTAAATAGCTCCATACGCGTAATTTATAACGATTTTAGATTGACCGCAAACGATTGTGGAGCTGGTGTTATCTCTTCGAGAGGGTGTTGTGGTTTGTAGTGCGTTATGCGTTAAAATCACTGTTGAAAAGAATTGAAAAGCCGGCTTTGACCTCATAGGAATCCTTTGTATTTTTGTTCATGGTGCTAAAGAGTATTCCTGAAAAAGTGTGATGCATTTGCTTGCCGCGATATCAGTTGTAATCTGAATGGCTTACACTTGCAGGGACTATTAAAATAAAGACAGATGAATAGAAAATGGACGTTTTATAGTGTTTTGGGCTTGTTTATGATGCTCATCCCCGCTGGTTGCTCGGAAGATGTAACCCCACCGGTGGCCGCCTTTACTTTTTCGCCGCAATCGGCTACCACTGCCGACCCTGTGACTTTCGATGCCAGCGGTAGCGACCCTGGAAGCTGCGATAATTGCTACATCGTCGAATACAAGTGGGATTTCGAAAATGATGGGGTGTGGGATCAGATCAGCGATAACAGCACGATTAGTTACCAGTTTCAGACTTCAAATATTTATGAGGTGGTGCTGCAAGTGCGCAACAACCAGGGCTACACCAGTGTAGACAATGCCTTACAGACCGTAGAGGTAGTTGCTTCTTCGTCGAACGGAGCTCCGTCCACACCTTCGGTGTCTTATCCGTCTAACGGAAGTGTGGAAATTGAAGTGCTGCCTACCCTCACCTGGTCTTCTGTTGATCCGGAAGGGGACGGGTTGCTTTACGATATTTACCTCGGTACCAGTGAGAGTCCGCAGCTTATCAAATCCAGCCATGAAACCAATACCTACACCCCTGATGCTCCTTTAAATGAAAGCACCACTTATTTTTGGAAAGTTGTTGCTAAGGATACCGACGGGAATCAGACCACCGGGCCGGTATGGCAATTTACCACCACAGGTGCAGGCACCGGAGCCAACCGCCCGCCCAATAAACCTACCTCCCCTTACCCTGAGACCTTGAGCACTGATCGTCCGCTGAACCAGATTGTGGAGTGGGAGGGCAGCGACCCGAATGGTGATGAGCTTACCTATGAGGTCTATTTCGGAACAACAGAAAATCCCCCTTTGCAGGAGGTGAATTATTCAGGAAACACTTACAATCACGGTACACTTGTTGCAAGCACCACCTATTATTGGCGTATCATTGCAGTTGATCCCGATGGCGAAACCACCTCGGGGGAGACATGGCAGTTTACCACCGGATCGAATGACCTGAACTGTCCGTCGGAGTTTACCGATCCAAGAAATCAAAAAACGTATTCCGCGAAAGCGTTTGGCACTCAATGCTGGATGACAGAGAACCTCGATTACGGCGATATGATCAATTCCGGCGATCCGGCCAACAACAACACCACCGAAAAGTACTGTTACAACAACAATGAAAACAACTGCGGCACCTACGGGGCACTCTACCAGTGGAATGAGATGATGCAGTACACTCATGTGGAAGAGGTGGGAGGCATTTGTCCTGAAGGATGGCATATCCCCTCCGAGACTGAATGGCACCGGCTGGTCGATTATTTCGGCGGTAACTTTAAGGCAGGCAAGCGTTTGAAAAGCGGCGGAACTTCAGGCTTCGATGCATTGCTGGCCGGAACACGGAACACTTCGGCGAGCTTTGAAGGGCTGAACCTCAAAGGGTATTACTGGTCTTCAACCGAACTCGACAACAGCCAGGCACTACAGATTCACTTTGATGGTGACCTTGACGGCGTGTATTACAACTATCGCGATAAAGGTTTTGCAAACTCTATCAGGTGTGTAAAAGATTGATAATGCGGATAACTGATTGCTTGCCTTGGCGAAACAGGCTTTTACTGGGCATTTTCCTGGTGCTTTTTGCTTTTGCAGGAAGACTAATGGCTCAGCAGGAGTTTGACGCAGATACCCTCACCCTCGAAATTGCGGGCTATGATAAGGATAAGGTCTTTTGGGCTGCTCTTTACGGAGATGATTTTAACATTATCGATACCATCCGCGGAAGCGAAAACAAGTTTGAATACCTAATTCCGGCCGGAACTTTAAGCGGTGTTTACCGTCTTCTTTTTGACGAAGGCGAAAAGCAGCTAGATGTGGTGTACCACAAAGAGGATATCCATGTCTACACACACTACGAAGCGATTCTGAACAACCTGGTAATTATTAAATCGGAAGCCACACGGAAGTACCACCGTTTTATGAGGGCACGCGGATATGTAAATTACAAACAACGTACGCTGAATGATTTTCTTTCGCGATACCCTGAATCAGATCCTTTTTATGGGGAAGCACGCCATGAATACCAGGAGTTGTCGGAGGAGTTGAATGACTCTGTGGATGCTGTCATTGCGGATGACCGCTTTATGGAAAGGCTGTTGGTGAATGAGAAGGTCCCTGTACCTGCAAAACTTCTTCCCGATAAGGAATATGATGAGTTTATGAAGGCTAATTTTTTTGCGGGAAAGGACTATGGCGACCCCTTGATTTTGCGAAGTCAGCTCTATCCTGAGCAGTTGCTGACCTACCTGGGCTACTACCGGAATCCGGATTTTAGTAAGGAGCAGCAGGAAGCGGCCTTTGCTACGGCCGTGGATACCATCATCAAATACACGCGCGAAAACCCGGAAGTCTTTGATTTCACCATCAATTATCTGATAGAAGGTTTTAAACGTTTTGGCTTTGATGAGCTTGTGAACCATATTGCCGGGCGTACCGCTTCAGAAATCAATTGCATTAACGAAGACCGCCGCAAGGTGATGAAGGAAAAGCTAATGAGGATTCAATCTACCGCCATCGGGGAGACGGCACCGGCCTTAGTGATGGAGGATTTGAAGGGAAAAGAGGTGTCGCTGCACGATATCGAAAGCGAAAAGCTTCTGCTGGTTTTTTGGGCCAGCTGGTGCCCCCACTGCATGGAGATGCTGCCAAAGCTGAAAAAGTACGCCAAAGAGCATCCGGAAATGAAGGTGGTGGCAGTGTCGCTCGACACCGACAAAACGCAATGGGAAAAAACAGCTTCCAACTACGACTGGATTCACCTCTCCTCACTCAAAGGCTGGGAGACAAAAGCTGTAGATGATTATTTCGTCTACGGAACGCCTTCCTTCTTTTTGCTTGATTCCAACAAAACCATCCTTCACAAAGGCGGCACTCTGCGAGAAGTGATTGACTTTATGGATAACGAGTAATAACCTTTTATTTCGCTGGCGCGCGATTGCATCGCGTGCAGACTGAAATGAGCATTTGCAATGCGCAAATGGTGCATGTCCTGCCGGTGAAGAATGCCCGTTACAAACGGGTGGAGCAGTGGGCACGCGTCACAGACGCGCGCCAGCCAGGTTGGCTTTATGGAGGCGAGATAGCAACCTCATTTCATTCGTTTTACAATGTGTTTTTAGTGGTTTATAAAGAGAAACCAACAGGGAGACAACGCAAGCACAAAGCACACAATATTACCTGGTAAGCTATTCAACCCCGCCCCCTGTCCAAAGACAGCTGTTCGGGCAGGCCTTATCAGGGTTGTGATATTCTGATGTTTATTCATAACCACCGGATTTCATCCCCAGCCTTTCTTGCCGGGCAGGCGGGGCTATTCACATTAAACCCCGATGGCTCGGGGTTGGAACATCACTTAACAATCTAAGGTGAATATAGAATAATCCCCGGAGGGGATTGAATACGAATAGCCCTTTATGCAATGCAGGGAGCAGGAGGTTGATGTTGAAATGGAGAACCCTGAAGGCCCGCCCGAACGACTGGCCTTGTTCAGTCGGGCGGGGTTTCAATTTCTTACTTGCCTAATAAAAAAAAGGCCGGTTGCCCGGCCTTTCAAATCCTGGTTTTACCGGTTTGCCTTTTCGGCAAACTCCTCTTCGATACGTTTATTCACCGTATCGCATCCATAATGGAACATCCTGTTGAGATTATCCCGGTCTGTATGGATTAGTCGTAGTGCTTTGGGCTCATAACCTGCCAGCAGAGAGAAGGCTTCATCGCGGGCCTCGTCGGCGCTGTTCACGCCATTGATGCCAAATGCTTTCAGCATTCCAACCAACTGCTCGAGGTTGGTGGCTTCGATGCGCGGCTTTTGTTTTTGCTCAAAGGTCTGAATGCGCTTTTGGGTGTTGGTAAAGCTTCCGTCGGTCTCCAGCGCCCATGATGCCGGCAGCACCAGGTTGGCCTTTTCGGCGGTGGCAGACATGAAATAATCCTGAACCACCATAAAGTCCACCCCGTCGAGCCATTTTTCCACCTTCGGATCAACAGCACAACCTACCGGGTCTTCACCAAATATCAGCACATTCTTGAGCTTCTTATTTTCCAGCAGTGACAGCGTATCTTCGCTTGTTTCAGGAATGGATTTCACTTTCCACACCTGCTTCATTTTTTCAATGATTTCCTTATCCATGGCATTGTTGCCTACCACTGCATCGTTGCAAACGCCCATGTCGAAGAGCCCCTGCGAGTTGTTCTTCTCCTTCAGTGCAAGCAGTCCGCTGGCAGTTTTGCCCAGCTTCCCGGTGATAATCGCCATATTTCTCAGCTCGATAGCTGTGTTGGCCGAAACTTGTTTCTCAGAAAAGACCACAACCGTCTGGTCGGTTTCATTCATCGATTTTACCAGCTCCACAAAGTGATCCATGCAGCAAGGGCCTGCTTCGGAGTAGATGCTGTCAAAATCTTCGGCCAGCACACTCTTCTTAAACTCGTTCACATCGCTCACATGATCCTTGAGGAACAGACCGTTCTCCATACCTTCAGAAACCAGGTAACGGTTCACTGCTTTCGCAAAGTGATAGTATGACTTCACCCGGATGGTCTGGTCTGCCTTCCGGGTCATCGGGCCATCCTCTTTTTGAGAAACATAAACCACTTCGGCACTTTTCTTCCGGGCCTGGTTGACCATGTATCCTGTCAAAGGATGATCTTCGGCGAGGTCGGTACCAAACACCACGATCTTTTTCGCTTGCGTCAGCTCCTCAAAAGGAACGTTGTGGCGGGCAATATCGGCATAGCCATCGCCACGTCCGGCATAATGGAAGCTGTTGATGTTGTTGGTTTGCATTCCGGCACGTGCCAGCTTTTGCGCCAGGTACATCTCCTCATTGGTGATGCGCGCACCGGCAAACACTGCATTTTCATCGGCATTCACTGCCGTGGCTTTCTGATGGATGGTTTTGTAAGCATCTTCAAAAGAAATCTCTTTCCATTCACCATTCACTTTCAGCATCGGTTTTTTGATGCGTTTCATACTGTTCAGGGCCGTGTATCCGAACTTGGCCTGCGGACTGATCAGTTGCTGTGGATTAAACTCGCCATTGAGGCTCTCGGCGCCATAGTAAAACCCGTTGCGCTCCTTGAGCCCGTAATGAAACCCTTCAGAGCCGTAGAAGTCGATGGTGTCGATCGTCTGCGTCTTAACTGGTCCGGGTTTGAAGGCCACATTTTCTGAGATGGCGCCCGTAGGACAAGCCTCGATGCACATGCCGCACGACTCGCAGTTAGTGTCTTGCAAGGCATCGCCCAGGGTGGGGGCCACGTAAGTGTCAAACCCCCGGTTGATCAGTCCCAGCGCATTGGCACCGACTACCTCGTTGCACATCCTGATGCAGCGCGAGCACAGAATACATTTGTTGCTGTCAATCTCCACATACGGATGTCTGAAATCAACGGTGTATTCGTTGTAATGTCCTGCATACGAAGTTTGCTCCGCCTCATATTCGGTAGAGTATTTTTTCAGGTCACATTCATACAGGGCATCGCAACCACATTCAAGGCAACGCTGTGCTTCGTGCAGGGCCACATCCTCGTTGGCATAGCCCAGCTCCACTTCTTTAAAATTGCGCCGCTTGTCGGAGGGCAGGGTCGGCATCTCCTCACGCTTCTGCTCCACAAAGTGGCCTTTGTACTCTTCCACCTTCTGCTCCCGGAAATTTTCTTTTTTGCTGAAAAATTCTTTTTTCGGTGGCTGGATATCTGTTTTACCTTGCAGCCACTGGTTAGCGCTGTTCGATGCCACCTTCGCCTGGGCTATCGCTTCGATAATAGTGGCCGGGCCTGTGACGCCGTCGCCGGC
>JAASSU010000191.1 GCA_021767705.1 Bacteroidota bacterium
ATTGCAAAGCACCTACCACCGCTTTTTCCCGGGAACGGCCAAAGGGCTGGGTGAGGAAAGCTTCTTCGACAGCTACGAGGTGGAGCACCACAACTCGCTCGAGAACAGCATCTACATCGAAAACGAGCAAGAGATTACCGGTACACTGTCGCTGCGCTACGGCCTGAGGTTTACCCTCTTCAATAACGTAGGAAGTGCCACCATCTACAATTACGATGAAGATTACAACGTGATGGACAGCACCACTTACGCTTCCGGGGAGTTTTACAATAGCTACAACGGACTGGAGCCGAGGATTGGCATGCGATATCAGCTCAACGAATTTTCTTCCATCAAGGCCAGTTATTCGCGTACCAAGCAGTACATCCACCGCGGGACCAACAGCACCAGCGGCACACCGCTCGATATCTGGTTCCCGTCGACCCCCAACATCGAACCACAGATGGCCGACCAGGTCTCGGTAGGATATTTCCGCAACTTCAGGGAAAACACCATCGAAAGCTCTGTAGAGCTTTACTACAAAAAGATGAACAACATTGTCGATTTTAAAGATAACGCTGTGATTTTGCTCAACAAGGAGTATGAAGGAGAAATTCGCGTGGGGGAAGGGACCGCCTATGGAGTTGAGTTTTACACACGCTTCGATATCGCCCCGTTCAGCGGCTGGCTCAGCTACACTTACTCCAGCTCCGAGCGTACAATCGCAGGTATCAATGACGGGGAAACCTATCTGTCACCCTACGATCGTCCGCACGATGTAACGCTGGTTATGAACTACAATATCAGTAAACGGTTGTCGGCCGGCCTCAACTGGGTCTACATGACCGGAAACCCGGTGACTTTCCCCACCGGCAGGGTGGAAATTGGCGGGAAATATATCCCGATTTATTCGGAAAGAAACTCCTACCGCATGCCGGACTATCACCGATTGGACATCTCTTTAACCTACAAGGGAAATGAAAAGCCCTCGAAGCGCTTCCACGGAGAATGGAACCTGTCGGTATACAACGCCTATGCCCGAAAAAATGCATGGGTCATCAACTTTGTTCAGGATGAGAATGATCCGGATGTGACTTATGCTGAGAAGACTTATCTTTTTGGCATCGTTCCCAGTTTAACCTATAACTTTTACTTTTAATGACTATGAAAAATATTTGGATAGCAGCCATCATCATTATAATTGCTGTCAGCGCATGCACTGAGAAAATAGACATTGAGCTCGACGAATCATTCGATCGGCTGGTGGTGGAAGGCACCATCACCAACGAGAAAAAAGCTCATGAGGTGTACCTCAGCAAATCGACCGACTTTTTCAATCCAGAGCCTGCCGACCGTATCAGCAATGCCATTGTGATTGTATCGGACGGGATGCAGACCGACACTTTACAGGAAAGCGAGACGGCAGGTCTTTACAAAACACATCCGGAATTTGAAGGCGTGCCGGGTCGCACCTACAACCTGAGGGTTGAATTGTCCGAACCCATATCGGGTGAGACGGTCTACACTTCTTCTTGCAGGATGCCTCCTTACCGCGCCTTTGACTCGATTAACGTGGTTTACAAAGATCGTTGGGAAGCCTGGCAGGTAAACGCTTACACACTTGAGCCTCCAACAGTGGATTTTTACCGTTTTGATATTTTTAAGAACGGGCGTCACATTACGGATACCATCAACGAACCATTTGTAACAGATGACATTTTGTTCAACGGACAATACAGTTTTGGGGTAACCGTAGGCTTCCTTCAGGAAGAAAAGCCTGACGAGATTGTGGAAATCGGCGATACGATTACCGCCCGCGTGGCCAGCATCACCGAAGAGTACTACACCTTTATGTTCGATGTGATCGATGAATCAGGTTATAACAGTCCGCTGTTCGAAGGCCCGCCGGCCAACATCCGCGGAAACATCAGTAACGATGGCATCGGCTTCTTCGCCGCCATGGCTGTCGATTATGAATCAACCATCTATGAGGGAGAGGTGGTGGATTAAATATCCGAACCTTTAGATTTATGTGGGTGCAAATCTCGTGGAAACCATTTCATCTCATGACACCACCCTATGAGATTTGCACCCTCCCGATGGTTATCGGGAGATGGTTATCGGGATCAAATGGGTGGATAATGGCAACGCCAAACATCCATTACAGTGCGCTTTAAGTGCACTTTCTTGTCTTTAAAACCTTTTTTTGTATAACGAAAAAAGGAGCACAAACCTGCACTCCTTTTCCAAACTAAACCTGAAAAATCAAACACCCCATAGGGTGAATATTTTTATCGCTTCACAATGCGGCTGGTTTGTATCCACTCGTCATCGTTAAAGAACCTGACGAAATATACTCCTCCCTGCAGCGACTTCATGTTTACCTCTGTTGTTCCTGAAATGTCTTTTGACAGGACACGCTCACCACGGGCATTGAAAACCACCACACGGTTCACTTCCTGATTCGCTTCTATATTCAGATAATCGGATACAGGGTTAGGATAAGCTTTCAGGACGGCCTCTTCCTCAACCTCCGATAATCCTGTTACTTCCGACAGGTCGGCCTCAAGACGTGGTGCCACCACATACTTTCCGCCTTTGTTAACCAAAATACCCGTAACATTATAGGTGCTTCCAACATTCATTGATGAGGTAGTAAACTCACCGTTGTAGATACCAAGATTATCGCCAACGTAGAAATTCGCTTCGCCGTCGTTGCACAAGGCCACGGTAATCGTATCTGAGTTGTCAAGAACAAACTCTTCGATCATTTCCTGCACTACAGCATCTTCAACAGAAATCAGCACGCCTTCATACATTTCAGCCGGATCTTCATCCGCGGCATTGTCTGCAGCAATATCAGAACCCTCTACGAGGGTGGCCGGGAATAAACTGTTTCCTGATGAAAGCGTGGTAATATAACTTGCCGGATAAATCTCGGTTTGGTTCTCATACGGACTCAATGCACCATAAACCAGCACCTCATCACCTATGTTTACAGAATCAGCCAGGCTGCCACCCGACTGATAGGTGTTTACCGAATGGTGTGCGCCTTCAGCATCGCTCAGCCATACTCTTGAGCCATCATCATTCTTGTAAGTAACAATCCCTTTAAACGTACCCATGGGGCCGTCGTAAATCAAATCACCGTCAGGATTTGTGATGCTCGTATAGGTCAGTGGCAGAATTCCTGCATAAAACTCCACTTCATACTCAAAAGCAGTATTCTTGAGGATATCAAGCACATTGTCGCCTACCATATTCGATGAGGCACCTGTCAGGTGAACTTTTTTGGCATCGTTCGGGTCAATGCTGTATCCTGAAAAAGTAATAATCTCATCACCGTTATCCAGCTCAATATCTGCAAGGTTTATATCCCCTTCTGTTACTTCAATGTCGTACATCACCACCAGTTCGGTTTCGCTCATGGCATAAGCTTCATTAAAAACCGGAGGCTGGTAAGCACCCATACGCACATTGTCGAGCCAGATTTTAGATCCCCAGGAAGCGGCATGGAATCCAACATATACGGCATCTCCTGCACTTACGCCTTCTACATCAGCCAGGTTATAGTTAAACTTTGTATAATCAGCAGTAGTAGTGATAATATCATCCACCTCCACAGTAAAATCTTCTACCGCATTACTTGCCGTGGATATGCGCACATAAAGCGTATCATGAAATTCCTCATAACCCATATCAACCCAAAACGACAGGTAATCGCCTTCGGCAATTGTTACCTGGTGGGTCATCAACCAATCATCGGACGGACCCGGATCGTAGCAATCGACCCATGCGGCGGCAGATTCCTCGAGGCCACCATCCGAAACCGTATCCCAGGTTCCTTCGTTTGCACCTCCGTCAACAGTCGTCCAATTTTCAGGGATGCCATTTTCGAAAGTCTCGAAAAGTGTAGCCATAGTGGGACCAAGATAAAAATCATCCACATCCACCCATGAGCCGTTACTGTTACAATGAATAGCTACGTAGATATCATCACCTGCATTAATATCAGGATTATCCGTCAATGAATATTCATATTTCACATAATCCCCGGTCAGTTCCATATTCTCTACCAATGCTATTGTGAAATCATCAACACTTGCATCTCCTTTAGAGACCATTACACTGATTTCATCGGGGTAGTCAGCACTACAAACAGCGTAAAAACTAACCATATCACCATCTTCAACAGTTACCTGTGGAGTAATCATCCAGTCGTCGGCCTGCCCACTGTTTGGCAGGTCACCGTCCCAGGTGTCCAGGTCTGCGCATCCTGTGCCATCGATACCATACTGGTCATTCCAGGCCCATGTTCCTTCGTTGTCGCCATTATCAATGGTGGTCCATCCATCAGGCCAACCGTCATTAAAGTCTTCGTTAATTGCTTGGGCTGAAGCAGCCACAGCAATTGTCATTACAGAAATTAGTAGTAATAGTTTTTTCATAGCTATAAAATATTGGTTTACAATCGTTTTATTTTATCCGGTGCCCTTCCGGGCACCGGTGTTTTTTATAAATCAGTTACTTTAATATTATCGATACCCAGCCGGTCGCCTCCCGGATAAGGAGTCATCAGGCGGAAGCCGATATAGACTGTTTGTCCCGCATAACCTGTGAGGTCGACCTCGCGATGCTGGATACCTTCGCCCCCAACATCATCTCCGGTCTCCTCAGCCAGCACCGTAAGCTCAGCACCATTGTCGAGGCAGCCTGCAGGATCTTGCGTTGTAGTTGAAATAAATACCTGGTAATCATCAGTATAATCTCCTGATGTAGTGAGCGAAAGAGCATCAAACGTCAGCAAACCATTCTCTCCAAGCTCAATGGCTGGTGTGATCATCCAATCGTCGGCACCCACCTCCTCATTATACCATGAAGTTCCGACAGCGATTTTACTGTTAAATATCCCGCTTTGCCACACAATCCAGGCACTATCCGAAAGATTGGTAAAGTCAGGGTTGCTCGAAGCCACCGTACCTTCATCGCCATTAACAAGCACCCATGATTCGGGAAAAACATTGATATCATCAAAGGTTTCCTCAAAAAGGATATCTCCGCCGGGCTGGATCAAAACGCGTTCATCCACCATTTGTGATGTTTCGTTGCCTGCCATGATTTGAAGCGAAACAGTAAACTGCATGGCCGTATCGTAGACGTGGCTGATGGTGTCGAAAACCTTCAGCACCTCCCCGTTGTCGAGTTCAACCGAAGCATATCCATCCACCACGGTATCGGTGCCATCACCAAAATCCCAGTGAAAAGAAGGCTGTGATATCCTTTTAGGAATCACTGAATTGTTGATAAACTTTACAGGATCATCAGCCGAGAGATCATCGGCGGCATCCACTTCAAAGGAAGCCACTATCGATGGCTCAGGCACGTCGTAATCCTCGGTGTAGTCGTCGCAGGCTGTAGCCAGAACAAGCACGGCCAAAACAGCCCAAAAACCCTTAAGGTATATTTTCATTTTCTTCATAGTCATTTCTCTTAGTAGTTTCCGTTTTGAACCATTTCTTCATTCGTATCTATCTCCGATTGCGGAATCGGGAATAACCAGTCGTTGGTTTCGAGGGAGCTTCCGTCGCCCAGCTCTGGGGCTATCAACCCGGTACGGCGCAGGTCGAAGAAGCGGTGACCTTCGAAAGCAAATTCCAGTCTTCTTTCCAGGATAACAGCCTCTCTGAAGTCTTCCTGGCTGGGCAAATCGAAAGAATAGTAGATGGGCACGTTGGCGCGCTGCCTGATTTCATTCAGGTACTGGAAAGCCTCTCCATCGACCACATAGCCCTGTTCATTCAGCGCTTCAGCCAATATCAGGTACATATCTGCCAGGCGAAAGAGAATCACATTGTCTTTTCCGTTTCCGGTATCCGTGTATTTATTGCAGTAGTAAGATCCTCCATTCTCATAGAGTGTGGCATCGCGGCGGTAGTCGGCAGCATCATATTCGAAATAGATACTGTTTTCGCGAGCTTTAGTTTCCCAGGCTTCCACCTCCAAACGGCCATCATGACGCACCCAGTCGGCAATAGCGTTCTGGTCATCATCATTGTAAAAATCCACCTGGAAAATAATCTCAGAAGCCACCGACTCTTCGTCGTAAAGCGTGGCAAACTCATCCCCGGCTATCAGCTCATACCCTCCATTCTCAATCACATCG
>JAASSU010000192.1 GCA_021767705.1 Bacteroidota bacterium
CCCACACTTATGTTGGCGACCTGGTGGTTTCGCTGAAAGGGTCTAATGAAGAGGTGGCTGCTTTGACCATCGCTAATGGCGGCGGAGGTGACGATTTCAATGAAACAATTTTTGACGATGAAGCCTCGCAAAGCATTATCAATGGTTCAGCACCTTTCCAGGGATCATACCAGCCACAACAGCCATTGTCCGTTTTTGATGAGGCTGACATGCAAGGAGAATGGGTGCTTACAGTTACGGACAACTATTCATCAGATGACGGAACGCTGGACGACTGGTGCCTGATACTGCAATACGGTCCGGTTTCAGGAGTGGGTACAGATGCTGAACTGGCAACAGAAAACAGTATGCGTGTTTATCCTAATCCGGCAAGTGATATTCTGAACATCAAGCTTACGGTGAATGAAAAAACCAATGCTTCCATTGTCATTTACGATATGTTTGGACGTGGGGTTAAATCGATTCGCCAACAGAATTTTAACGCAGGAAATCACAGTGTCATTACCAATCTGAATGGCTTAAGCGACGGACAATATATTGTGCGTATGGAATCAGAAAATGAAACACTGACCAAAAAAGTAATCATTAACAGATAAAATATTTTGCTCATATAGAAAACCCACAGTGTTCGTCACTGTGGGTTTTTTTGTTTCTCGTCTGCAAAATATTTTTTTGAACCTCTCTTTAAAGAATACCCATCTTTTTCAGGCACTTCTCAATTTTGAGGTAAGTTTCTTCGATATCGAAGTCCAGCCCCACAGAATAGCGTACAAGGCCTTCTGAGAGTCCCATTTCCTTTTGCAGATCTTCCGGAATCTCAGAAGAGGTTGATGTACCACTGTTGCTGAATAACGTCCGGAAATACCCCAGGCTTACGGCCAGGTACCCGATTCCTTCCTGTTGCATGCAGCTCATAAACTCGCTGGCTCTTTCCTTGGTCTCCAGGTCGATAGAAATCATGCCACCAAAGCCAAACTCTTCATTCATCTGGCGCTTCATCTCTTGATGTCCGCGGTTGTCGGGCAGTCCGGTGTAATTTACTTTCAATCCGGCCTCTTTGAATTTCTTTGCCAGGAACATTGCGTTCTCGCTATGCTTCTTCATCCTGATAGGAAGCGTAAACAAATTTTTATGGATACTGGAAGCACGCAAAGGCTCGAGCACCGGCCCGAGCAACATGGCCGTTCCGTTGTTGACATCTATCAGAGAATTGATAAACTCTTCGGAAGCGCAAATAGCACCGGCCGTAGCATCGTTTTTGCCATTTACAAACTTGGTCATCGAATATACAACTATATCAGCGCCAAGCTTATAAGGAGAAAAAATTAAAGGGGTAAATGTGTTATCTATCACCAGTTTAGCTCCAAATTCTTCAGATATTTTCTTTAATTCAGGAACATCAGAAATCTGAAGCAGTGGGTTGGTCATGGTTTCGGTATAGACCATTTTTGTGTTGGGCTTCATCGCCTTTTTCACCTGCTCCAGGTTCGTGATGTCAACAAAATCCACTTCGATTCCATAATCTGGTAACCAGTTCTTCATAAAAGCGAAAGTGCCGCCATATGTTGTCATGCTTGAAACAATATGGTCTCCTGATTTGCAAAGCTGCAGAATGGTTGATGTGATGGCAGCCATTCCGGAGCCTGTCACCCATGCCATTTCCGTTCCTTCCATCGCGGCAAGCGCTTTGGAAAGTTCCATATTAGTCGGATTCCAGTGGCGGCTGTAAAGGAAAGCTTCCTTTTCGCCATGAAAACATGCGGTCATATCTTCACCGCTTTCAAATGCATAGGTTGCAGAGTCTGTAATCGGCGGGTTCACCATAAACTGGTCTGAGAGGTGCGCCGACTGTTCAAGTCCTGTTGCCGGATTAAATTTTTTCATAATATGTCGTTTTTTGATTATAGTTTTCTGACATAAAAATAGCAAGCCTAAAGCTTATTAAGCATAATACTTAATATTTGTAACTCATTATGCATTTTTTCTGTAAATTTGTAACCATAAGCGAGTATTTACTATTAATCAAATTATAAATATTAACTAATTGTTATGTTGGTAGACGGCCTGGACAAAAAGATTTTGAATGAGCTGATGCGCAATGCCCGCACCCCTTTTGTGGAGGTGGCAAAAGTATGCAAGGTGTCCGGGGCGGCCATCCATCAGCGGGTGCGGCGGATGGTTTCATCGGGAGTGATAACGGGCTCCCAATACACTATCAATCCAAAAAAGATGGGTTACCACACCTGCGCCTTTATCGGGATGCAGGTGAACCTGATCAGCAGCAGCACCCATAACGAAGTGTTTGCCAAGATTATGCGAATCCCTGAAATTGTGGAGTGTCATCATATTTCGGGGAAGTACTCACTGCTGGCCAAGATTTACACCAAAGACAATGAAGGACTGAAAGATATCATCGTCGAAAAGATACAGGTTATCCCTGAAATTGTTGCCACCGAAACATTTATTTCACTTGAAGAAGGCTTTACCCGTCAATTGCCTACGGGTTAATCATTTTTATCTTTAAGGTCGTTTTTAAGGTTAGCCAGGACGCTCTCAAGTTCATCTAAATGTTTTTCGTACATGATTTTGTAATACTTCTTGTTTGCGAGCCATATAATCCCAATTACTGATGGCACACCTACTACCAAAAGTACTCCACCCAATACCAACAGGTTGTGTGTTGTAAAATCAATGCCATCGACAATAACTCTGGAAAGAAAGCCCACCAAAAAACCAACAGGTGTCAGCACATATACCAGTATTTTACTTTGCCTGATATAATACCTGATAATAATAATGGTCTTTTCGAGTGAGGCTACAACACTTTTTTCCTTCACACGATTGATATCGCGGAAAAGTTTAACAAATAACCGAACTGAGAGGAATAAGGCCACAAGTACCGATAATGTGTAAGGATAGACTATTTTCTCCGAAAAATGATAAATACCCACACCTACCAAAACAATAAAAATTATCGTCGCTATGAGCTCAATAATCAGCTTTCGTTTTACTTTGTGAAGGATATTGTCTGATTTTTTCCTGGCCAGTTTTTCTACATTATCCTTCACAGAATCAAAATGGCTCCGCGCTTTATCTGCACCGCTGTCCCATATTTTGTTTATATCAAACGTGTTCATAGCCATCCTCCCTTAAAATCTTTTCCAAACGTTTTTTCACTCTCATCAGCTTCACTCCGACATTTGTTTTGGAAATGCCAATGATGGAAGCAATCTCATCATATTGTTTTCCTTCGAGTTGCAGCATAATCATACCCCTGTCGCCGGGTTTCAACTTTCGTATACTCCTGTAAAGCAGCTCAATTTGTTTTTCCCGCCGCCGGGCCTCCTCCCCCATCTCATCCTCCAACTCAAATGAGCCAAAGGATTCATTGGGAATTTCCAGTTTCTTCTTCTTTTCGTTTCGGCGGTATGTGAGTGCAGTATTCAAAGCCACCCTGTATATCCATGTGGACAGTTTTGACTTCCCCTCGAAATTTTTGAGCGACTGGTAGATTTGGATCAGCATCTCCTGGTAAAGGTCGTCAAAGCTGCTTTGGTCGTCGCTGTAAAGGCGACCCACTTTATATAAAATGGGATAATACTCCTCTATGACTTGCTTGAATTCCGACATACTTACCAGGTTAGTAACACTTTTGTGAAAATATTACATTTTCGGATAAAAAATGAAAACCGGCCATAGAATTGCATCCATGGCCGGTTAGGATGTTTCCTGAAAAAGAAAACTTATTTAATTTCCCTGTTCAGTTCATAATCACCAATGGTGATTTTTGTCCACATACCCTTATCGTTTGTTTCCACACTTACGTCATAGGTTTTGGTCATTTTTAAGGTAAAGTATTTTTCAGTCGAGCCTTTTTCAACGGTTGCGCCATTCGATTTTGCTAATTTCATTATAAGCTCTTTGGCCTTAGGCTCAGTTTCACGGTTAGCGGCACGTTGTCTGGAGCTCTCCTTTTGAGTTTCCTCACCAAACTTTTTCTTAATATGGGCCCAAACATAAAGCCACGCATCATTCAACACATAATTTGCTTCTATCTTTGATGGATATCCGTTTTTATCGAATTCTGTAACCGTAAAGGTTTCTTTATAATCTTTACAGTTTACTTCAACTTTGTATTCCTCCTGTTCAATGGTATTGACGAAGCCAAAATCTGATGTGCTGCTTATAGCAACTTCTTTATAAAAACCATTTTCAGTGGTCACCTTCATGTTACCATTCTGAAAACCATAATTTTGACCTATACGATCTTTAAACGTCGGGCCAAATCCTTTTTGGAATCCAAATTCCTGGCTGATCTCATCTGTTTCAAACATCGGGAATGGCATTCCAACCTCAAGTTTTCCATGATACCTGAATTCATATTCACTATCACGATGTACATCTCCTACATACTTACTATCGCCAAAAGAATTATTAAAACGATGCTTTTGCGTATGGGCGTTGCTGTTATCCGGAATACCATATTCAGCTTTTAGTTTATCAAACTTATTCTCGCCCTTCACTTTCAATGATTCGAACTTATCCTTGCTGTAACTGTATGACAATGAAGCCAGCTCCTGTCCATTACCTTTGATAACACCATCGGCCTTTCTCACATCTACCTGGAATTCCTTTGGGTGCACAGGCATGATAGCAGGAAGCCCCAGTTGCTTGGAAATTAAAATACTTCTTGCAATCGACACCCCGGGAGCAAAGTAAGGGAGTTCGCCAGGTGTTGATGTGCCTCCTGAGGTTTTAAAATAGCCGGGATTGGCTTTTACACCGGCGGCAAAATACTCTGCAAATGGATGCAGGCTATTGTAGGCTTCTAAGGTCTTTAAATCTTTAGTACCCCAGCTCCCTGAGCTGCTGGCAATCTTGTCGAAAATGTCCTTGTTCAGCTCTTTTACCTTGGCAATATGTTCTTTAGACTTTTCAGGATTGACCAGCCAGCCATAACCTGCAGCCAGGTTGTAATGCACTGTCCATTTCTCATCTTTATCCACATTTCCGAGCAAAGTTTCCCACTGCTCAACCAGCGATTTCATCTTGCCCATCTCCTCAGTGCTGAGCACCACACCTTCTTTTTCTTCAAGGAGGTCTTCATAATCCTTGGCCACGTCTTTCGTGTCCTTTTCGCTCTTGGCCCACATCACATGCATCGGAATTTTAAACTCTTTTACACCATACATTCCGTAAACAACACGCTGGGCATGCTCGAGGGCACCATCCACACAAGCCTGATGGTAAGGATGCTTTTCAGTATCTTCATCCTCCTTCGACATTGAGATACCGAAAGCTTTTGAGCCACCGGCATTCTTAGGCCATTCCTTCGAGGAGGCTATTCCGCTAACCGCACCAAAATCGCGCTCCATAATCAGTTCATCCATGTCGTTGTATAGCTTCATCTTGGTATTTACGCGGTAGCTGAAAACAAATTCGCCATCGTTGTTTTTCATCGGCTCGCTCATCGGCTTGGCCATATTATCAGGAAGGTAGGAAATAACCACTTTAAGTTTGCCACTGCCTGCACCACCGGTAAAATTATCAGGAATCAGCTTCCATGTTGCCTCTTTTTCCTGCTTATTGGTCAACACCTCTTTTGCGAATGCATCCAGACCTTTCTTAACAGTTTCATTGTCTGACTTTCCGGCAAGCTTGCCAAATGCACCGCTGAGCTTCTTGTTAGCATCGTCTTTTTCTTCCAGAATAAATACATCGGCCATTCCATAATCCGTATTTTCAGCCGGAAGCTGAATGTATTTCACCGGATCAATGTTATTGAATTTCTGAGCTGTGGCTGTAATTCCGTTAAACAGCAGAATGCTCAATACCGCTAAAACAGATAAATAAACGCTTTTGGTTTTCATAGTTTTGTATTTGGTTTTAATGATTAGTTGTCTATTCCTCTTTATTTTGAACACTAAAAATGTTAAATATTCTCTCGTACAAAGACATCTCAATGCATTCATTTTTACGAATAATGTGGCCTCTCTATCCTCTCTAAGTTTTGCCTTGTAATAATACGAAAAATCTTCTTTGTCACTCACAATCCGCATGAAAAAAGG
>JAASSU010000193.1 GCA_021767705.1 Bacteroidota bacterium
TCACGATAAACTTCCTGTGGCTGGCTAAAGTCGAGCTGAGCAATGTGTGAGTTTGCCAGATTTCTCATACGCTGCCACAGCTGGTCGGCATCATAACCGTAAAAACGCTCTTTGCGCTGCTCATACAGCATACCAAAGCGAACCTCGTGATTACCAATATCTGTAGAAACTTTTAAGTCGAACGACATCTGGTCATCCATGGTCTCATAATAATCATACAAAGTTCCATTTGATCCTCTGAGTGCTCCCTGCGAAGCTCCTACATTAGCCCATAATCCGTAAACAGAATTTGGGAACATACCATTCAATAATCCACCTCTACTAGTAATATTATCTTTATTGTCATAATTAAAAAAAGGACTATCATAAGCCTGATAGACAGCAGAGGTATAATTGGCCAATACCGGATTAGATGTGCCCGGTTCAAAAGTAACCAGTGTATCTGCCCAGTTATTCATCAGGTAAGCATTTGCTTCTGCAATTGAATCATACTGCATTTCATTGGTATAATTCCTTGCCTTGTAGGTGGTAAATTTACCTACATACCCATAATCAAAGAAATCATCTTTGTAATTAGGATCTTGTCCCTTTTGGCTTACACGTGTAAAGTCGGCCTGGAACGAAATGTATGTATTCTTGATTAAGGCATCTTCTTTGTCGTTATTAAAACGGTTGGTAAACCTCAGGAATCCACGGCGTGTATTTGTGATATACTGTGTGTTATTATTCCAATTAAAAAGTGAGTTAAAATAACTGAAACTGGTGTTATCAGTGTAACTCATGTTACCACCCACTGTGAGGTTCACTGTTGGAGAAGTTTTTATATCGAGTTTACCAGACACATTAAAACGTGTTGTATTAGAGTTGAGTGTGGCATCGATGTGCTCGAAAGCATCTTCTCTGAGGAAAGAAGAAGCATTAGAGAAAGACTGGTTTGTTGCATCGATGATAATCGGGTTTGCAGAAATCTGCGACAGAACACTGTCTTTTACTCTGTCAACTCCAGTACTGGTAGGTCTTCCGTCTTCTCTGTGCGTTAATTCACCTGCAAGGTAATACCCCAGTAACGAAGTGGATGAATTGCCATCTTTCTTTTTAAGCAGCGGGCCATTCATATTTATTCCAACGCGGTTGTATCCGAAAGCATCAAGGTACTGCGAGGATTGGGCAGAAATACCACCACCAAACTCACGCGAAGGCCCTTTGGTAGTAATATTAATAATACCACCGGTAGCATCACCATACTGAGCAGGTACACCACCGAGCACAACAGATACCTGGTCGATGGCCGACTGAGGCAGACTGGTACTACCCGTTACGCGGATACCATCGATGTAGTAGATGGTTCCTTCTGAACGCTGACCACGGATACTCTGTACGTTACCATCCTGCGAAAAAACACCACCTACGGTAGCAGCAATTGCGTCCGCATTCTTGTTAGGCATTTTTTCAATTTCCTCAGAAGTAACCGTACCACCACTTGATGTCTTGTCCTTACTGATCAAGGGCACTTTGTAGTCTGTAATTACTACCTCCTCGAGGTTTTGTGCCTGTGATGTCATTTCCAAATCAAGGAATGTGATTTTATCCGAACTGATAATCACGTCGTTAATTTGCACCGGTTGGTAACCAACATAGCTGGCCCTGACATTGTATTGTCCGGGTTGAATAGGCTTGATGGTGTAATTCCCATCAAAATCAGAAGTGGCACCGCCCTCCTGCGAGCCTCCCACTTCAATAACAATGTTGGCAAAAGGAATGGGTTCCCCGGTGTCTTTGTCGAGGATTTTTCCTTTCAAGGTGCCTGATTGCGAATATACCAACATGGTTGATGTTAGTATGATTCCAATAGTCAATAGTAGATTTCTCAACATATTATATTATTTTATGTTAGCGTAAAATTCCTAAAAACGGAGCGTAAAATTACTAATAAATTAATCAAAGCTCCAAATAACATAGACTTGTATTCTGAATATTTTTTGTTAGTATTTTCTATTCAAGATTTCAGAATAGATAACAGCGTTGCGTAAGTTGAATGCTTTTTTTCGTTGAGCATCTCTTTTTCTGCGAGCTGATTTTTTGTAATGTGCTTGTTTAGTTGCCGTTATACCTTCTTCCCGTAATTGACCTCCTTCTTTTTTATTTCTGATTCCTGGTGTTTTTTCTTTATCTGATATTTGTGTTGCTCCTGAGTTTTGATAGTCTGAAAATTTTTGTTTCGTATTATTATCAGCGGCAGCTGTTGAAGATTCAAATGGATGTTGGGTCTTTTCTGCCGTTTCGTAGCCAAAAAACTGCTCTAAAATATCACTTTCCTGATTGGCGCTAGCAGTGCCGTAATCTGCAATATCATCTTCAGCCTCAGACTCGCTCTTTCGCTGCTGCTCTTTCGCTTTTTTATTCTTGCTGTATGCAGAATAGATCATTACGGCGAAACCAATCAGAATGATAATAAAATCTTCCATGCTATAAAATTTGACTAAAAGTATAACAATTTCACGAAATTCAAAAACCCGGAAACATTATATCCTGCCCATTTTCTGCTATTTGATTTATGACAGCTACAAAAACAAGACAGTTGCAAGTATCTCTTATGAATTGCTTCATCATACTGGCAATACTTGTCAGGATATCTAAAACCGATCAACTCCATTTAAACGTTTACGCAATTGAAAAACAAAGATGCTAAAAAAAGATATTATTTAACAATTTTGATTTATTCATAACGCTTCTAAATATCATAGCCCTAACCAGCGCCAAAGAAAAAATTTCTGTCTTCTCCTTTTCTTATTAATTTTTTCCGCTTGCTCTTCCAATTCTTCCATTTGTTTCCGGGTGGCGCTGCTTTGCATGTCAAGCCATTGTTTTCTCAACTTCTCCTTACGTTCCTCCTCTCGTTCTATTCGCTCTTGCTGAAGCTTTTCTGCCTGTTTTTGTTTCTTCCGGGTCTTGAGTTGGCTCTCGTATTTTTGAGGTAGCACAAAATATACCACCTGGCAACTATTCAGTGTGATGCCAAACAATAAAACGAATAAAACAACGTATTTTTGTTTCATAATAAATACGACAAGTTTTTGATGAAAATAAGAAAAATATCTGTTCAATTCTTTACCTGGACTCTTGTTGCATTGTTTTCACTAAGTAGTTGTGATAAAAATCAGCAATGCCGCCGTATTGAAACAGGCCCTGTAGACATCACGATTTACCCAAATTCAACTGAATACCAAGACCTAAATGTGGTGAATGGATGGCTGTATCTTACCGGACGGGCGCCGAGCATGGGAATTATTGTTTTCAGGAGTTCACAAAACAGCTTTAAAGCCTTTGAACGAACCAGTCCGGCCAACCCCGACAATCCGGACGCCCGTTTGGTGGTGGATGAAGAAACGGGAATGTTTGCTTATGATTCGATATCTGATACCCGTTACCTGCTAACCGACGGATATCCCTTTGGCGGAAATGAAAGTTGTCCGCTCACGGAGTACTACACCACTTATGATGGTTTTAAACTTAGGATATATTACTAAAAAAGCCGCTTTGAAGCGGCTTTTTTTTTAATATCTGTAATGCTCGGGCTTAAACGGACCGTTTTGCGGAACACCTAAATAATCGGCTTGTTCCTTCGTTAACTTAGTCAACTTCACCCCCAACTGTGGCAAGTGTAGCCTGGCCACTTCCTCATCGAGGTATTTTGGTAACCGATAGACCTCGGTTTCATAATCTTTTTTCCAGAGGTCAATTTGTGCCAGCACCTGGTTAGAAAATGAGTTGCTCATCACAAACGAAGGGTGGCCAGTGGCACAGCCAAGATTCACCAGGCGGCCATCAGCAAGCAGGAATATTGATTTTCCTGTTTCGGTAAAAGTGTACTTATCTACCTGTGGCTTGATTTCATCATGCGTTATCGCAGGATTAGTTTTCAGGGCTGCCACTTGTATTTCGTTGTCGAAATGGCCAATGTTACAAACTATTGCATGATCTTTCATCTGCTTCATGTGCTCAAATGAAATCACATCCTTATTTCCGGTGGCCGTCACAAAAACATCTCCTTCTTCCACTGCATCTTCAATAGTGGTTACTTCAAAACCTTCCATGGCAGCCTGCAGAGCGTTGATGGGGTCAATTTCGGTCACAATCACGCGCGCACCGTAAGAGCGCATCGATTTGGCGCTGCCTTTACCAACGTCACCATATCCAAGCACTACTACTTTTTTACCGGCCAGCATAACATCTGTAGCTCTTTTGATTCCATCGGCAAGCGATTCTCGGCATCCGTAAAGGTTATCAAACTTAGACTTTGTGACCGAATCGTTCACATTGATGGCGGGCACTAACAGTTTGCCTTCTTTTTGCATCTGGTAGAGGCGGTGAACACCCGTAGTGGTTTCTTCAGAAATCCCTTTCAGATCTTGAGCGGCGCGGTGCCATTTTTCTTTATCTTCAACATACGTATCGCTGAGTATTTTAAGAAAAGCCTTTTCTTCCTCAACATCTGTTTCTTCCTTGAGCAGCTCAGGGTTTTTCTCTATATCGCGTCCTTTATGTATCATTAAAGTAGCGTCGCCACCATCATCCACAATCAGATTCGGGCCTTTCCCTTCCGGAAAAGTCAGCGCCTGCTTTGTGCACCACCAATACTCTTCAAGTGATTCTCCTTTCCAGGCAAAAACCGGAATTCCTGCCTCTGCAATTGCTGCGGCCGCATGATCTTGTGTAGAATAAATATTACAACTTGCCCACCTCACATCAGCGCCAAGCTCTTTCAGGGTTTCAATTAAAACTGCTGTTTGAACAGTCATATGAAGTGAACCTGAGATACGAGCTCCCTTCAGAGGCTTTTCTGATGAGAATTTATCACGAATTGCCATCAAGCCCGGCATCTCCTTTTCAGCAATCTCAATTTCTTTTCTTCCCCATCCCGCAAGGGAAATATCTTTGATTCTGTAATCCATTTTATCCGTTGTTGAAATCATATCTAAATTTTTTGCAAAAGTAATACTTTCATTTCACACCCTTAACAAACTAAATGATGAACTGTTGCAAGAATTTAATGGTTTCGTAATCATGAAAATTGAAATAAAAGCTTAACTTTGCCATAGCTATAAACCAACTGATAATAACCTGATGAGTCTATTTAGTTTAATATCGGAACAGTCGGAAAACAAAAAAAAGCAGTTTGCAGTATTATTAGATCCTGACGACCTGACAATAAATCAGTTGGATGAGATTATACCAATATCGGAGAAAGCCGGTGTTGATTACTTCTTTATCGGCGGAAGCCTTATCACCAAAAATAATTTCGAAAAGATTGCAGGTCATATCAAAACGCATTGCAACATTCCACTCATTATTTTTCCGGGAAGTGTTTTCCAGGTGACTTCACACGCTGATGCGATATTATTCCTTTCACTCATTTCAGGACGTAATCCTGAATACCTTATCGGACAGCATGTGCAGGCTGCACCTCATGTTGCCAACAGCAATCTTGAAGTGATTCCCACGGGTTATATGCTTATAGAAAGCGGTGGATATACCACCGCGCTGTACATGAGTTCCTCTATGCCTATTCCTTCTGATAAGCCTGAGATAGCAACAGCCACGGCTATGGCAGGTGAAATGATGGGGCAAAAGATTATTTATCTTGATGGAGGCAGCGGGGCAAAATACCCTGTGCCCCGGGAAATTATTTCTTCTGTTAAAGAAAAGGTAAGCTGCCCGGTGATTGTGGGCGGCGGCCTGCGAACTGAAAAAGATATAAAAAACGCTTGCAGTGCAGGAGCTGATGTAATAGTAACTGGCAACGTGATTGAGAAAGACCCGTCACTGATATCTTCATTCGCAGAAACCATTCACAGTTTTTGAATTACAGGCTAATTCCTATTTTTGCTGTTTATCAAAACAAACAGCAAACTAAAAAACACATGAAAAAGCTTTTTCTCACTTCCTTCCTGTTTTTCTTTACAGGATTGTCGCTTGTGCTTGCACAAAAGAAAGAACTGAAACTGGAAGATTACCTTAATCGGGATATTTATCCGGAAAGAATGAATAACCTTCA
>JAASSU010000031.1 GCA_021767705.1 Bacteroidota bacterium
GGCAGAAGAAAAATTAAATCATTTCTTATTTTTGCGAAAAGGATGTTAAATAAATTTAAACTTTTACCAATGAAAAGAGTCATTAGCTTTTTAATCATAATCGTTTTACTCCCCTCACTTTTGCTTGCCAAGGAAGGAATGTGGATCCCCTCCCTCCTGAATAAGTTTGTGGAAAAAGACATGCGCAAGATGGGAATGCGCCTCACGGCCGAAGAAATCTACAGTATCAACCAGGCCAGCCTGAAAGATGCCATTATCATTTTTGGTGGCGGATGCACCGGCGAAGTGGTCTCTGACCAGGGACTCGTACTCACCAACCACCACTGCGGATACGGTGCTATCCAGTCGCACAGCTCTGTGGAGCACGATTACCTGACCAACGGATTTTGGGCCATGAGCAAAGAAGAAGAACTTCCCAACCCCGGACTTACGGCTACGTTCCTTGTTCGAATAGAAGATGTGAGCGAAAAAGTTTTAGCAGAGTTAAACGACAACATGACGGAGGCGGAACGATCCGCTGCCGTAAAAGAAAAAACAGATGCGCTTATCGCGGAAGCGGAAAAAGACACACACTACAAAGCGGTGGTCAAACCTTTTTATTACGGAAACGAATATTACATGTTCTTGTATGAGGAATACAAGGATGTGAGGCTCGTTGGCGCCCCTCCATCAAATATTGGTAAATTTGGTGGTGACACCGACAACTGGATGTGGCCC
Source organism: Bacteroidota bacterium (assembly GCA_021767705.1). Taxonomy (GTDB): domain Bacteria; phylum Bacteroidota; class Bacteroidia; order Bacteroidales; family JAIPAH01; genus JAIPAH01. The sequence goes on from JAASSU010000031.1 coordinate 718, forward strand.
CGCCATACCGGCGACTTTAGTGTCTTCAGAATTTATGCGGATAAAGACAACAACCCGGCCGAATACAGTGAAGACAATGTGCCTTACAAGCCCATGAAGCATCTCAAAATTTCATTGAAAGGGTATGAAAAAGATGACTTTACTTTTGTTTTCGGATATCCGGGAAGCACCGAACAATACCTCCCTTCTTTTGCCATCGACAACATCGTGAATGAGGTAAACCCGATTCGCATTGACATGCGCACCGAGCGCCTGGACATCATGAATAAGTACATGGAGCAAGATCAGAAAATCAGGATTCAGTATGCGGCCAAATATGCCGGAACATCGAACGGATGGAAAAAGTGGCAGGGCGAAAACCGCGGCATCGAGCGCATGGATGCTATCGGAAAAAAACAACATCTTGAAAAGCACTTTATGGAGTGGGCGGCCATGAACGACCAGAGAAGCAAGCTTTATGGCGGACTTGTGCCTGCATTCGAAGAAATCTACACCAATTTGGAGCCTTACAGCCGGGCAAGAGCTTTCCTGCTGGAAACCCTTTTCGGGATTGAGATCAGTCGCTTTTCGCGGAATTTCAAAAAACTGGTAACCCTCAGCAATGCCGATGATCCTGATGAAAAAGCCATCGAGGAGCAGATCGAGAAGATCAGGAAGGCTGCGAAAGGTCATTTCAAAAACTACCACGCGCCCATCGATAAGGAAATCACAGCTAAAATGCTGGATTTGTATTTCCACCGCCTCAACCGTGACCTGCAACCACAGATTATCACTGAGATTATTCAGGATTATGATGCAGATTTCACCGCTTATGCCGAAGAGCTTTTCGATGATTCTTTTATGAGCTCAGAAAAAGAGGTCAATGAATTTCTGGATAAATACAAGACCCGCAAGGCCAAAAAGATTGAAAAAGACCCGGCCTACGTTCTTGGCGAAGCGCTTTATAACCATTATTTCTCAAACATCCTTCCGGCAACTTCGCAGTGGGACAGCGATCTCGACAGCCTGCAGCGCATCTACATCCGCGGACTGAAAGAGTATCAGAAAAACCGGCGCTTCTATCCCGATGCCAATTTCACCCTGCGTGTGACTTACGGAAAAATCCAGGGCTACGAACCACGCGATGCGGTGGCGTATGAATACTTTACCACCCTCGAAGGGGTGATGGCCAAAGAAGATCCGGATATTTACGACTACGTGGTGGAAGACAAGCTCAAAGAGCTGTACCATAAAAAGGATTACGGGCGTTATGCCGGTGATGACGGCAAGATGCATGTTTGTTTTATTGCCTCGAACCACACCAGTGGCGGAAACTCGGGAAGCCCGGTGCTTAATGCCGACGGACACCTCATCGGACTGAACTTCGACCGCAACTGGGAAGGCACCATGAGCGACCTGATGTACGACCCGGACATGTGCCGAAACATCACACTGGATGTGCGCTACGCACTCTTCATCATCGATAAGTTTGCGGGTGCCGGCCATCTGATTGATGAAATGACCATCATCGAATAAAGATTTCGATCTTCAGAAAACCCGGAGCGAAAGCTTCGGGTTTTTTTTGATATAAATAATCCACTAAACAATATCTTCCAACGCGCCTTTTAATTCGGGATAGCGAAAAGAGAAACCGTTGGTAATCAAGCGTTCCGGGCGGACAAAAGATCCGGAGGTCAGTGCCTGAGCGCCTTCGCCGTAAAGAATCCGGAGCCCGAATGGGGGCACAGGAAAAATTGCCGGGCGGCGCAGTGCTTTAGCCAGTGTTTTGGTAAAGGTAGCATTATCGACCGCTTCAGGTGCCGTCAGGTTAAACGGCCCTTCCAACTTGTTATTTCTGAGGGCAAAGAGGTAAGCCGCAATCACATCATCGAGATGCACCCAAGAAAAGCCTTGCTTCCCGGAACCAATTTTTCCGCCCAGGCCGGCCTTGAAAAGCGGAAGCATGGGCTGCATGGCTCCACCTCCTTCTCCGAGCACTACCCCCAGCCTGAAAATCACAACGCGCGTCAGGGGTTTAGCTGCGCGGGCACTGGCTTCCCAATCAACACAAACACGCCCCATAAACCCATCATTCAAGTTCTCGCTTTGCTCCGTATGCTCCTGGTCATCCTCATAAATTCCTATAGCAGAGGTAGAAATAAAAACCTGGGGCTTGGAGTTCATCTCTTTCATGGCCGCCACCAGCTTGTCGGTAGTATCAATACGGCTGTGATAAATTTCCTTTTTGTACTCTTCAGTCCAGCGTTTGATAATGGGCGCTCCTGCCAGATGGATCAATGCATCAACGCCGTTCAACTTTTGCGCCAGCTCGTTTGCCGGCATTTTGAAATCCTTACGGGTAATCGCGATGATATCATTTCCTTCCTTTTTGAGGGTTTCAGACAAATGACTTCCTACAAATCCTGTGCTTCCGCTGATGGCTATTGTTTTTTTCATGATGTTGCTGTAAATATTTCGCTATAGTTTTATTTGCCTAATCAAACTACTAACAATCTTCTCTTTCAAGATGTTTTGTAATCTTTTGTTATCTTAAAAACATTGTGACCACGCTAACAATTTATACTCGTTATAACTACCTCAGTCTATTTTTTATTGTAGTTTTGCAAACTAACAGATAGCCTGTTAATGAGGATAGTGAAGCTCTTTCAGGCAATTATTTCAGACATGTAAATTTCAATGATAAACGATTACAGATTCATCTGTAAAACAATCGAAAAGAATTGATAATCTAAAATCAATAAATCATGAATCAGAAAAAAAAGGATTCAAAATTATTTGCAGAATTCCCACCGGTAAGTACAGAGCAGTGGGAAGCGCAAATCCATAAAGATTTAAAGGGAGCGGATTATGCCCGGAAGCTTATCTGGCGCACTCCCGAAGGTTTTGAAGTAAAACCATATTACCGCAGGGAAGACCTGAAGGACCTGGATCATCTGGATACTTATCCCGGCGACTTCCCTTACACACGCGGAAATGCAGAAAAGAAAAACGAATGGCGCATTCGTCAGGAAGTGCAGGTCGACAGCATTGAAGATGCCAACAAAAAAGCCCTGGACATCCTGATGAAAGGAATTGATTCGGTGGGCTTTGTTTTTAAGGAGGACTACCACCCTACCACTGGTGAAATTGAAGCGCTGCTCGAAAACATATATGCCGAGGCCATTGAAATGAACTTCATCCATGGCGATTCGCACAAAATCATTGCAATTGTTGAAGAGCTGGCCAAGAAATACAATCGTAAACTTGAAAACATTTACGGTTCGGTTGCTTACGATCCTATAGGCGACTTGGTAAAGCACGGAAATTTCAACCCGTCGGAAGAAAAGGTGATGGACTCAGCGAAAAACATGATAACTGCCACTGAGCTGCTGCCTAATTTCGACGCCATCACCGTGCATGCCGATTTGTTTAAAAACGCCGGTGCTACCATTGTGCAAGAGCTGGCTTACGGGCTTGCGATAGGAGCGGAATACATCACAAAGCTCACTGAAAAAGGCCTTACTGTTGACGAAATTGCGCCGAAAATCAGGTTTAACATGGCCACGGGTCCGGTATATTTCATGGAAATTGCCAAACACCGCGCCGCTAAAACGCTTTGGGCGAATATCGTGAATGCCTACGGCCCCAGCAACGCGGATCACACACGTATGACGATTCACTCTACCAATGCTTCGTGGAACAAAACACTTTATGACCCATATGTAAACATGCTGCGCACCCAGACTGAAAGCATGTCGATGGCTATCGGTGGTGTAAACTCCATTACCGTCATGCCTTTCGACAAAGTATTTAATCAGCCCGGAGAGTTTTCTGAAAGAATTGCACGCAACCAGCAAATCCTGCTAAAGGAAGAAGCTTACTTCGACAAAGTGGCCGATGTGGGTGCGGGTTCGTACTACATCGAAAACCTAACACAGTCGATTCTTGAAAACGCATGGGATATCTTTATGCAAATTCAGGACCAGGGCGGATTTATTGAGGCTTTCCGTAAAGGTTTTGTTCAAAAACACATCAAGGAGGCGGCCAACAAGCACGACATGGCCATTGCCACCCGCAAGGAAATCCTTCTCGGAACCAACCAGTATCCTTCTTACACCGAAAAGAAAGAAACTGAAATTCCGGCGGAAGTTTTTGAGGCCGATCAAATGACCGGAGAGAATACCGAGGCTGAACCGCTGACTACTTACCGTGGTGCCCAGGCTTTCGAGCTGATGCGTTATCACACCGACCAGTATTCGGCGAAAGCCAAGCGACCTTCTGCATTTATGCTGACTTATGGAAATCTGGCCATGAGAAGAGCACGCTCGCAGTTCTCCGGAAACTTCTTCGCTTGCGCGGGATATGAAATTATTGACAACAACGGTTTTGAATCGGTGCAAGCCGGTGTGGAAGCCGCAAAAAATGCCAAAGCCGATATCGTGGTGCTTTGCAGCTCAGATGATGCTTATCCGGAAATTGGCCCGGCAGCATACGATGCACTGAAAAATGACGCCATCGTTGTAGTGGCTGGATATCCGAAAGACAGCATTGACGCCTTAAAAGAAAAAGGTATCAAACACTTTATTCATATGAAATCGAATGTGTTGGAAACACTCTATCAGTTTCAACGTGAACTTGGGATTGAATAAATCATCGCAAGGGAGAAAATGATGAAAAACCAACATAAGTAAAAACATCACTGAAAAATTTAAACAGATGAAACCGAATTTCAAAAATATAAATATCAACCGCGCTCCAAAGTCAACGCTTGACAGCGGAGAATGGGAAAAGCGAAACGGTGTAGCTGCTGATTGGGAAACACCTGAAAAAATCAATGTAAAAAGCGCCTACACCAAAGAGGATCTTGAGAATATGGAGCACCTCGACTATGCCGCAGGTATCCCTCCGTTTTTGAGAGGCCCTTACTCTACGATGTATGCGACCCGCCCGTGGACAGTCCGCCAGTATGCCGGGTTCTCCACCGCCGAAGAGTCGAATGCGTTTTACAGGAGAAACCTCGCCGCTGGTCAGAAAGGGCTTTCTATCGCCTTCGACCTGGCCACACACCGCGGATATGACTCGGACCACCCCAGGGTGGTTGGAGATGTTGGTAAAGCCGGTGTGGCTGTCGACTCGATCCTGGATATGAATATCCTCTTCGACCAGATTCCGCTCGATAAAATGTCGGTATCCATGACCATGAACGGTGCCGTATTGCCGGTGATGGCATTCTACATTGTCTCCGGACTGGAACAGGGGGTGCCTTTAAACCAGCTCACCGGTACTATTCAGAATGATATTCTGAAGGAGTTTATGGTGAGGAACACCTACATCTATCCGCCCAAACCATCGATGAAAATTATTGCGGATATCTTCGAGTACACTTCGAAGAACATGCCGCGATTCAATTCGATTTCCATATCGGGCTACCACATGCAGGAAGCAGGTGCCACCCCCGACATTGAGCTGGCTTACACACTTTGCGACGGACTGGAATACATCCGCGCCGGGCTCAATGCCGGAATGGACATTGACAGCTTTGCGCCGCGTTTGAGCTTCTTCTGGGCCATTGGGATGAACCACTTTATGGAGATTGCCAAGATGCGTGCAGCACGTATGTTGTGGGCCAAACTGGTTAAGCAGTTCAACCCGAAGAATCCAAAATCCATGTCGCTGCGTACACACTCGCAAACCTCGGGATGGAGCCTTCAGGAGCAGGATCCCTACAACAACGTAGGGAGAACATGTATCGAAGCCATGGCTGCTGCCCTGGGCCACACCCAGTCGCTGCACACCAATGCACTTGATGAGGCTATCGCTCTGCCCACAGATTTCTCTGCAAGGATTGCACGTAACACACAGCTCTACCTGCAGGAAGAAACAGAAATCACACGTTCTGTTGATCCATGGGCAGGCTCTTACTATGTGGAAAGCCTGACAAAAGATATCGCCGACAGGGCCTGGGCACACATCCAGGAAATTGAAAAGCTGGGTGGCATGACCAAAGCCATTGAAACCGGCGTTCCGAAAATGCGTATTGAAGAGGCCGCAGCGCGTAAGCAGGCCCGCATCGACTCGCACAAGGAAACCATTGTGGGCACCAACAAGTACCGCCTCGAGAAAGAAGACCCGATTGAGATCCTGGAGGTGGACAACACACAGGTGCGCACCTCACAGCTCAAGCGTCTTGAAAAGCTAAGAAAAGAGCGCGACAATGAAGCGGTGAAAAAAGCACTGGATGCATTAACCAAAGCAGCGCAGACCGGCGAAGGCAATTTGCTCGAGCTTTCCGTGGAAGCCGCCAAGCAACGTGCCAGTCTGGGTGAAATTTCAGATGCACTGGAAAAGGAATACGGACGTTATAAAGCAATAATCAGATCAATATCAGGAGTGTATTCATCAGAATCAAAAGGAAGCGAGAGCTTTGACAAAGCAAAAGAGCTGGCCGATAAGTTTGCCGAAATGGAAGGCCGCCGGCCAAGAATTATGATTGCGAAGATGGGTCAGGACGGACATGACCGTGGTGCTAAAGTAGTGGCCACAGGTTACGCCGACATTGGCTTTGATGTGGATATCGGGCCATTGTTCCAGACGCCCGAAGAGGCCGCCAGGCAAGCCGTTGAAAACGACGTGCATGTGCTCGGAGTATCCAGCCTTGCCGCCGGACATAAGACACTTGTGCCGCAGGTGGTTGAAGAGCTGAAGAAGCTGGGTCGTGAAGACATTATGGTCATTGTGGGAGGGGTAATCCCTACACAGGATTACCAGTTCCTCTACGATGCCGGAGCAGCAGCTATCTTTGGTCCGGGAAGCGTGGTTTCTGATGCGGCCATCCGCATTATGGAAATACTTATCGACTCATACAGCGAAGAATAATAACAATTCATATACTGTTGAAAATCTGTAAGGCGGGAGTGTTAGCTTCCGCCTTATTTATTTTTATCCAGCGATCGATATCATTGGCACCTGCATTAATGAGTAGTATAAAAGCCGTTACACCCACAGCCAGAAATAAGTATAGCATTTTTATACTGCAAAAAATATAATTTCAACTTTTATTTAATGCTGGTTTATGTTCAACCCTTACCAGGGTTGTAGGGCACTACCATGCTCCTTTTCCCAGAGGCTGTCCAAAAAGTCCTAAAGGACTGTTTTCAGCAACTTTTTACCCCGGGCCCTAAAGGGTGAAGTTGCTGAAAATCAGGATTCCCTTTAGGGTGAGGGGTAATGACTGATTTTCAGAATACCCTTCGATTTTGACTTTTTGGACAGCCTCCGGTTACTTCTGTTTTTCGCCTTCGGCGATTTGAAAAGTATTGCACGAACAGCTTAAACAAATTCCACTCTGGCAATCCAAATCGGGATACTCTGTTGACCGGTAAAAAAATCCACGAAGTGGATAAACAGCATAAACCCTGTATGAAATGCAGGGAAATGACTGTGATATCATTTTTTACAATCCTGAAGGGATTGAACTTTTGTTGGAATCTAATAATCAAAAACTTTAAAAATCAGAAGGCTGTACAACAAGCTGTTTGGTCTCGAGGTTAAACGCCATCAGGTTGCCAAATCCGTTACGACCTTCCATATAAACGCCATTATCCAAATCGATAAAATCAAACTCTTCCCGCTCAATGGTTTCGAGGATAAACTCATGGCTTACAGGAGTATGTCCATGAATCACTTTCCGGCCACCTATTTTGCTGCTGTCGACTTCAAAATCTTTTACCCAGAGCATGGCGTGCTCATCTTCGTAGGGATTATCCAGGGTGAAGTTCATTCCGGCATGGACGATTAAATAATCATCGTTCTGATAATAAAGTCCTGTTCCTTCAATCCATTTTATATAATGTTCCGGGACTTTCTTCAGGTCCTTTACGCCAAAGCTTTTCAGGGTTTCCTTGCCACCATGCTCAAACCATGCCTTTTGCTTGAGGTTTTTCTTTTTAAACAATCCCCCGCCAAGCTCAAAAGCATGATAATACGCTTCCGCGAAATAAGACTCATGGTTTCCGCGCAAAGCAGTCATTTTATATCCATCCTTCTCCATATCCATTACCATGTCGAGCACTCCTTTAGAATGCGGCCCCCGGTCAATGTAATCGCCTAAAAAAATGATGTGGTCCTTTTTGGATGGCTGAATCTGCTTCAGCAAAGTCTCCAACGTGTTAGCGTAGCCGTGTATGTCAGGAATCACCCAGGTATTCATATTCATTGCATTAGAATCATTAGAAACAATCGTTTGCGTTGATTGTTTGGAAACTTCTGAAAGCATGAATTGTTAATACTTTCAAAAAATTCAAGACCAAAACGGTCCTTAGTAATTTCGTACTTTTGTAAAATCGAATGTAAAAATAAAACAACAATGAATACAAACAAAGCGATTCTGATAATCCTTGATGGATGGGGAAAAGGAAACAATGGCAAAGCCGACATCATCTCTGCTGCCAACACTCCATACATGGACAGTCTTCAGGAAAAATATCCTACTTCCGAATTACTCACTGACGGAGAAAATGTGGGATTGCCTGCAGGACAAATGGGAAACTCTGAGGTAGGCCACCTGAATATTGGTGCCGGAAGAGTGGTTTATCAGGACCTTGTAAAAATAAACAAAGCCGTAGAAGACGGCTCGATTGCCGAAAATGAGACACTGAAAGAAGCGTTGACTTACGCTAAAGAGAATAATAAAGGCGTGCATTTTATCGGGCTCTTGTCTGATGGCGGCGTTCACTCTATGGACACCCACGTGTACAAGCTGGCAGACATCACCGGCGATTATGGCCTTGACAAAGTCTACATCCATGCGCTGACCGATGGCCGCGACACTGATCCAAAGAGTGGTTACGGGTATATCAAAAACCTGTTGAATCATCTTGATAAATCTAACGGACAGTTGGCATCCATTACCGGAAGGTATTACACGATGGATCGCGATAAGCGCTGGGAGCGTATCAAAGTGGGGTATGACGCCATGGTGAAAGGCGAAGGTGAGCAAAAAACACAAGACATGCTTGCCGCGATTAAGCAGTCTTATGACAATGACGTGACGGATGAATTTATCAAGCCTATCATCAATGTGGATGATAACGGAATCCCTGTGGGAACTATTCAGGAAAATGATGTGGTGATTTGCTTTAACTTCCGCACCGACCGTCTCCGTGAGATAACTACCGTTCTTAGCCAGGAGGATATGCCGGAACATGGTATGAAAACCATCCCGCTGCACTACCTCACCATGACAAAATACGACAAAACATTCAAGGGCGTTAAAGTCATCTACGATAAGGAGTTTATTAACAACACGATGGGTGAGATTGTGGCCAATGCGGGCAGAAAACAAATCCGTATTGCCGAGACCGAAAAATACGCCCACGTTACCTTCTTCTTTAATGGCGGACGCGAGGAAGAATTTGATGGTGAAAAACGAATCATGGTTCCCTCGCCGAAAGTGGCCACCTACGACCTGCAGCCCGAAATGAGTGCTTACGAGGTGAAAGACAAAATTGTGGCTGAGCTGAAAAAGCAGGAAACCGATTTGGTAGTGCTGAATTTTGCCAATGGCGATATGGTAGGACATACAGGTGTTTATGAGGCCATTAAAAAGGCCGTTGAAGCAGTGGACGAGTGTCTGAAAGACGTGGTTGAAACCGGTAAGGAAAATGGCTACGAGGCCTTAATCATTGCTGACCACGGCAATGCCGACAACGCCGTAAACCCCGATGGATCGCCAAACACAGCCCACTCGGTAAACCCGGTTCCGGCAGTGCTGGTAACAGAACGTTTCAAAAAAATCAATAACGGTATTCTTGCCGATGTTTCGCCTACCCTCATCCAGATGATGGGACTGGAACAACCGGAAGAAATGACCGGAAAGTCAATTATTTCTGAGTAGTTTTTTATTGTGTTTGTGTCATGCCGGGAAACATCCACCAGTTTTCCGGCATGTTTTTTTTGTTGATTACCTTTACCGATTAAAAGGTGCGGGCATCAATGCCCATAAGAACCACAGAAAATGAAACTAAAAACGGTCAAACCATATTTTATCAAAACATCGAAAATCATCAGCGATGTTATCTACCCTTCTTTATACTGGAAGGTCCCTGTTTCTGAAAAAAAGATTTTCATCACGTTTGACGATGGCCCTTCCCCCGGTGTAACTGAACAGGTGCTCCAGATCCTGGAAAAGTATGACGCCAAAGCCACCTTTTTTTTGATTGCGGATAAAGTGAAAATCTATCCGGAAATGGTAAATCTGCTGATGCATAAAGGGCATGGCATTGGCAATCATACGTTCCATCACCTTAACGGATGGAAGACCGCTAATGACGCTTACTTTGAAGATATTGATAAAGCAAACGATCTGATAAACAGCCCACTCTTTCGACCCCCTTACGGTAAAATCAGTCGATCGCAACTTTTGCAGCTCCGCGAAAAATACAGCATCATCATGTGGGATTTACTCAGTGGCGATTTCGACCGAAAACTATCGCCCGAAAGCTGTTACGAAAACATCAGCCAGAAAGCCACTCCCGGAAGTATCGTTGTTTTCCACGACAGCGAAAAGGCTGCCCCACGCATGCTTTATGCCTTACCCCGATTTTTAAAGGAATACAAAAACCAGGGGTACTCCTTCGATAAAATCACTCCTGAGCTCCTTAAAAGGGATTAATAAACGATTAGCTTTTTTGTTAGCGTAGAGCCGTCTTCAAACTGAAACCTGAACAAGTAAACACCGCTTGATCGATGCGTAAAATCAAAATAGAAAGGATTATCTGACGGCTTGCCCATATCCATAAGCAGCGTACCATCAGGATGGAATAGCTTCACATCCTCCACCGCTTTGGCACTAAACACTTTTACGCGCTCATTCACCGGGTTGGGAGCAAAAATAACCACCGATTCTTTGATGGGGTTCTCGCGGACGGTTGTTGAGTTGTTCGCAGAAATGAGCCAATATTCCGGATCCACAAAAACTGAATCGGGTGTAAACCCAATTTCGGTAAAGACCATCTGTCCATCAGCCTGGTTATCAAAAACGATGGTAGTATCCTGATCCTGATTCTTAAACCGGACTGGAACAGGCATCTCAAAAAAGTCTACTGAGGAGTGACTTTGCGATTGGTTTATTGTAATCCAGGCATGTGTTTCTGTTTGGATGTTGCAATCGATATGATAACTCGGATAGCCCTCGCCATAATACCAGTCGTTAAAAAACTCCGTCAGTGAAGTGTCTGCTTCCTGCTCAAGGTGATAAACCAGGTCATCCTGTGTTGCATATCCGAAAGCCACATCCGGATCAGCCAGGTAATTCCTGATGGCCCTGAAAAAGGCCTCGTCACCTGTCACCGACCTTAGCATGTGCAGCAGCCACGCTCCTTTAGCATACGACAGCCGTGGATGAAAAATCCGGCTTACATCCTGAATATCTCCCACATAAACAGATCCGCCGGGCTCGCTGGTGATGTAGCTGACCATTTGCGGCCGCCAGATGTTCCACCACTTATCCGTGTCAAAAGCCATCTCGTAAGCCAATCCGGTAAGGTAAGTGGCAAAGCCCTCATTCAGCCAGATATCGTGCCAGTCGGCCAAAGTAACATAGTTTCCAAACCACTGATGCGCCAGTTCATGTGTCAGCAGCTCAAAATTCCAGCCACCGATAAAGGTCATGGTCTGGTGCTCCATGCCTCCGCCGCGCCCCATCTGGGCATGACCATACTGCTCCTGTTCGAAAGGATAGGGCATAAAAAGGCTGTCGAAAAGCACGGCAGAACGATGAAGGTTTTCTACCTGCCGCGAGGCCAGATCTTCATAGCCTTGATAAATGTAATTGACCACCCTCAAAGAATCATCGCCGAAGGTATAAAACTGCTCTTCAAAGTTGTAGTCAGCAACAGCAATAGCCACAAGGTAAGTAGCAATGGGATAGCGGTGCTTCCAGTGAAACCTCCGGTAAGAAGAGTCGCCGGCCACCTCATCACTCATCAGTACACCATTGCTGACCCCTTCAAAATTCAAGGGGAACACATCCAGAAAAACATCCAATGAATCGATCTTGTCGCTGAGTGCATTCTTTGATGGCCACCAGGCTTTGGCGCCATAGGGTTCTGAGAGCGTCCAAAGGATCGGGTTGTTATCATCATAAACATCAAGGGCAAAAGCGGCCTCATCATCAGGAATACCTTGGTAAAAAATGGTTAGTGAATCCAGTTGCCCTTGCTCTATTGTGTTATTCAATCTTACCGACAGCACATCCTGAGAAAGGGAAAAATCTTTTAGTGATGGGTGTTGAATACTATCGACCGTCATTGCATCTGTAAGCTGAAATTCAATTACAGAAGAAGATTCCTTCATCAAAAAATATGAAGTGACAGCCCCCTGGATGTATCTTTCAGACGGATCAATCTTCCAGCGCATCCGGTGATATTTTAAATCGTAATTTAAGCCTATCGTATCCGGGATGCTTTTTATGGATTTAGGATTATGAAAATGTTTGCAAACGAAATTCATTTCAACAGGTGACTGAGCCCGAATGGCTGCGGTCCATGACAAAATAATCGCAATAAAAAATAACTTTTTTCGCATCTTTAATTCTTGCCGATTTTTACTAAGACAAAACTAATCCCTTCTAAGTTTAAATGCCCTTAAAGGTGATTGAACATCTGTAAATAGGCTTTGTTTCGAGCCCGTGATCCAAAACTGAACTTTTTGTTTACCTTTTTGGTTTAATAGTTTGACAAAAGAAAATTATGAGATACCTATTACTTATATTTTCCATCCTCTTAGTTTTACACAAATCAAACAAAGCTCAATCTGATAGTGACTATCTGATCGAGGGAACGGTTATTGAAACGGAGACCGATATTCCCATCGAAATGGCTTCGGTCACCCTGCTTAACCCGGCTGATTCATCCATTATTCAAGGCACCATTTCAGACAGCACCGGGCATTTTGAATTCTTCCCTGATGCAGGTACTTACTTACTAAGGATCACTTTTGTGTCGCATAAAACCGCTTTTATTCCAAGTATTACCATCAATGACGAAAATCCATCTTTTGATGCCGGAACCATTTACCTTGCTACCGATGCTAAAAAGCTAAGCGGTGTGGAAATCAGGGGTGAAAGAAGCTACATGACGATGGAAGGCGGCAAGAAAGTTTTTAATGTGGGCCGCGACCTCAGCACGGCCGGAGCCAGTGCCATTGACGTGTTGGAGAATATCCCGGCTGTTTCGGTCGACATTGAAGGAAATATCAGCCTTCGCGGAAGTTCTGGCGTCAGAGTGCTTGTAAACGGGAAGCCTTCGAGCATGATGGGACTTTCCGGCTCGGAAGCCCTTGATTATTTTCCGGCTAACCAAATAAAGCGTGTCGAAGTCATCACCAACCCCTCGGCCAAATACGAGGCCCAGGGCTCAGGTGGCATCATTAACATCATCCTCAAAGACAACAAAAAACAAGGGCTCAATGGTTCTATGAATGCAGAGTTGGGCGAGCCTAAAGACCATGGGGTGGCCCTAAACCTCAATTACCGCAAAGATTGGTTTAATGTATTTGGCAACTACAACTTCAACGTCGATCGTTTTCCTGGCGGCGGGTGGTCTGAGCAAACATTCAGTTTTCCTGATACAACATTTTCGCTTCGAACGGATACCGACCGGAGCCGCGGTGGCGGAAACCACAGTTTTCAGTTTGGCTCGGACTTTTACCTCTCTCAAAGAGACATGATACGTGCTTCTGGAGTTTACAGTTTCAGCGACCAGGACAACTACACAGAAATTGTTTACAGGGATTACACCGGCGATAACTTCTCAAACGCCGACTTGGCCCTGATATCCAAGCGCAATGAGCTGGAGAAGGAAGACGAAAGCGATTATGAGTTTAACCTGAGCTATGAACATGTTTTTGACAAGGAGAAACACAAGCTGACCGCAGATTTCCAGGCGCGCAGCAGCGTGGAAGTAGAAGATGCCAACCTGGTGGAGACAGAAGGGCCAACGCTTTCCGATCAAAATACTTCCCTTTTCCAGGAATCATTGAATGACACGGATGTGAAAGCCTACCTTGCCAAAATAGATTATGTGTATCCTTTTAATGAGGAAGGCAAGTTTGAAGCCGGTTTCCGGGGCGAAATACGGGAAATCAATAATGAGTATTTCGTTAAGCAGCGCGAATCGGAGAGTGATCCCTTTGAGCTTCTCGATCCTTTTAGCAATACTTTCTTTTACGAAGAAAACATTGTCGGATTGTATGCCCTGATTGGCAATGAAGCCGGGCTCTTCAGCTACGAAGCCGGATTGCGTATGGAGTACACAGGAATTTCCACCCGATTGAAAACCGGTGAGTTTGATAACGAACGCTCTTACTATGATCTCTTCCCTTCCGCATCGATCAGCTACAATTTCTCAGAACTCAATTCTGTGCAAATCAGCTACAGCCGGCGTTTGGATCGTCCATACTTCAGAAGGCTAAATCCTTACGGGACTTTCAATGACGACCGGAACTACCGCACCGGAAACCCGGAACTCGACCCGGAATATACCGGGGCGTTTGACTTTGGATATATCCACAACGAAGAAGATAAATCGTTTTACGTTGGTGCTTTTTATCGCCGAACTGTAAACGACGTAGAGCGCGTAGACACTGTAAACAGTGAAGGTATCACTGTCAGCAAACCGTTCAACCTTGCTTCAAGAAACAATGCTGGTGTGGAGACCCGCTATAACTCAAGCTTTACCGACTGGTGGGATTTTAGTATCAGCTCCTACTTTTATCGCGGCGAAACCAAAGGGGATGCTGCCGGTGAAGACCTGAATGCTGTAACCTACACGATGGACGCGCAGGCTACCATGGATTTTGATGTGAAAGACTGGTTTGAACTTCAGCTTACCGCCGATTATCGCGCACCCGAAAAGGAAGGTCAGGACATCGAAAAGTCGATGACCGAGTTGAACCTGGGTATCCGCAAAAGCCTGTTTAATGACAAGGGAAATATCGCGTTTAGCGCCCGCAACCTGTTTAATCTCGATGCCTACGAAAGCCGCTCTTCAGGAAATAATTTCGAAGGAAGAAGGTATTTCCAGTGGAGGAAAGGAACATTCTATTCGCTCTCCTTCTCCTACAAACTCAAGGCAGATGGCAACGGCTCTTCAATGTAAGCGTGAAGTGCAGTAGAAACTCTATAGCCTTTCATCCCTTTGAGCTGCTTATTTTTTTAATTTTACCGTTTGAAATACGCTTTGCGCGAAGAAGTTCGTTAAGTTAAAAAACAGCACATGCCAGAAAGCTCAAAATTGCCTGTACTTAAATTGTTTTCATGGATTTTTATCCTGAGTGCCATCATTTTCTCCTGCGCCACACCTGTTGG
The DNA here is from genome assembly GCA_021767705.1 of Bacteroidota bacterium. GTDB lineage: Bacteria > Bacteroidota > Bacteroidia > Bacteroidales > JAIPAH01 > JAIPAH01. Next base: position 16,064 of record JAASSU010000031.1, read on the forward strand.
CCCAACGGGTGGTGAAAAAGATGAGATACCTCCCATTGTGGTGGAGTATGAGCCGCAAAACTATACGGTCAACTTTGGTGGCGATGAAATTATCATCACTTTTAATGAGTTTATTGAAGTGAAAGAAATTTCGCAGAAACTGGTAGTATCGCCCCCGATGGATGATCAACCTGAGATAGATACACGCGGAAAATCAGTAGTGATTGACATCATCGACACCTTGTTGCCAAACACAACTTACAGCTTCTATTTTGCAGATGCCATTGTCGACCTCCATGAGGGAAACCCTATCGAAAATTTTGAGTTCGTTTTCTCTACCGGCCCCGTCCTCGATTCGATGCAAATCAGCGGCAGACTGGTAGATGCCTATACACAAAAGCCTGTAAAAGACGCTTTCGTGATGCTTTACAAAGATGATTCAGATTCTGTCCCTATCAAGCAGATACCTTTTTACCTCTCTAAAACCAGCGAAGACGGTAGCTTTACGCTTTCCAACCTGGCAATGATGAAATACAAAATCTTTGCCCTGAAAGATGCAAACAGCAATTATCTTTTCGACCTGCCCAATGAAAAAATTGCTTTCTCAGATACCCTTATCACTCCTTTCGAGGTCTCTTCGAAAAACATGTTTAAGACCCTCGACACCATCACTACCGACACCCTCACAAAAGACACACTGAGTGTGGAGCATGACACCACCGTTTTAGCTACTGCTCCCCGCGATTCCCTTATCCTGAGGTTTTTTAAAGAGCGGGACACCACCCTGAAGCTGACCACCTCATTAATCGAAAAAAACAAATACCTTGCGCTTGGATTCAACAGGCCAGTTGACTCAGTGAAGATAAAAGCACTGAAACCACAATGGGAAAACGAATGGAATATCACCGAATGGTTCGAAGAAAAAGACAGCCTGCTCCTTTGGCTCAAGGATTTTAAAAGCGATTCACTGGTTATCGACCTTGCTGCCGACACGTCGTTAAGGGACACGCTGACTTTTACTTACTTTAAAAAAGAAAACAAAAATCAAGACGCGGTTGATGAAAAAGCCAACAGGCTGAGCCTAAAAGCCCAATTGGATGGCAGCACACAACTCTTAAGGCATCCGCTTGAAATTCAATTCAATCATCCGGTGCTCAACACTTATAACGCAGACTCATTGGATTTATATTCTTCGGAAGACACTGTGAGGGTAGGGTTTGAAAAATATGACCTAAGGAAAATGAGAGTCAATCACTCCTGGAAAGAAAGCATGAGCTACCAGTTGTTGATTCCTGACTCGGTATTTACGAGCATCTACGGGGTGGGCAATGACAGCACCATGGTTCGTTTCAACACCAAAGCACTAAAAGATTACGGAACTTTTATCCTTAACCTAAAAACCGACAGCACACATTCGGATGTCAGCTATTTTATCCAACTGCTTTCGCAGGATGAAAAACAAGTTTTCGAGTCGTTTTCCACAACCAAAGACACCACCGTCACTTTCAACCTCCTGAATCCCGGAAAGTACAAGCTCAAAGGGATTGTCGACAACAACCGGAACGAACGCTGGGACAGCGGCTTATACCTGAAAAATGAACAGCCAGAAAAAGTATTTTATTACCAGGGAGAAATTGAAATTATTGGTAATTGGGAGGTGGATTACGATTGGAAAATTAAGCCTTAGCAGGAAATAATTGCTAAGGCCTAATTTGTTCTATCCAAAAAATCTCTCATAGTCAATGGTTTTGCTATGAGTTTACTCTTCGTTGCAACGGTTAATGCACTCGATAATTTCGGTAAGCGTTTGATTCTTCAAAGAATAGTGAATTTTCTTTCCATCCCTTTTAGAAACCAATACCCCTTTATTTTTCAAAATATTCAGGTGATGAGAAGCCGAAGCCTGCTCAATATTCAGCTTTTTGTAAATTTCCGTTACACTCTGCTTTTGGTTTTCGTGGAGCAAATCGATAATGGCAATCCTCATCGGATGCGCAATTGCTCTTAGCTTACTTGCAGCCGCTTCCAGCTTTATAACATCTAATTCCAGTTTTTTCATGTCACTCGTTTTTTGTTAGTGCAAAAGTAATAATTAATATTGTAGAGAAATAAATATATACATTCAATTTTATCAAATAAATAAATCCACGAACTGAAATTTATCGCCATCAAACAATCCTTTGTCACTTAATTTCAGGTGCGGAATCACCAGCAAAGCCATAAATGACAAGGTCATGTAGGGCGATGCCAGTAGCGTGCCCAGGCTTTTCGCTTTCGCATCGATGCGCGCATATTTTGCTGCGACATCATAGCCATTGTCGTTACTCATTATTCCGGCCACAGGCAAAGGCAGCACTTCACTCTCGCTTCCATCAACACAGCTAATGCCGCCATGATGGCTTACAACATCGTTGATAGCTTTCGTAATTTCTTTATCGGAAGTGCCCACCGCAATAATGTTGTGCGAATCGTGGGCTACGCTCGAAGCGATAGCCCCGCGCTTAAACCCAAAGTTATTCACAAACCCTACGGCGGGCGGAGCAGCATTGTAACGGTTCACTACCACGATTTTCAAAATATCGTTTTCAATATCACTCACCGCCATGCCATTTTCTACCAGTGGTTTTTTGGTCAAAGCTTCTGTTACCAGTTGTCCCTCTTTGGCCTTAAAAACCCTCATTTGATCGCCACGTGCTTCTACCGCGATATCCTTTTCAGCAATGGGTTTGGCATTAAAAATATTTGGCGCAACCTCTTTAACGGGCTCAATCAGCGTTTGACCGTCGAGGGCCACCAGCTTGCCGTCAATGTATGTTTCCAGCACATTAAAATCATTAAGATTGTCCACCACCAGCAGGTCTGCTGCATCCCCTTCCTGAAGCAGTCCGGCATCCAGGTTGTAATGCTTCACTGGCGTCAGGGTGGCCGCCCTAAGCACGTCCATCGGGTTGTAACCTGATTCGATAGCGCGCGCCACCAAACGGTTAACATGTCCTTCCACAAGATTATCGGGGTGTTTGTCATCAGAGCAAAACATCACTTTATCAGGATGGGTATCTAAGAGCGGTATCAGGTCCTCAAAGTTCCTGGCCGCACTTCCTTCGCGGATTTGAATAAGCATTCCGGCCTTGATCTTGTCCAGGGCTTCTTCTAAAGTGAAGCACTCGTGATCGGTGGAGATTCCCGCTCCGGCATATTTTCCGGCATCGCTGCCCAGCACTCCCGGGGCATGGCCATCCACCGGCTTACCGAACTCCCGCGCTGCCTCCAGCATCTCTTCCACTTGCTCATCATTTGCCAGCACTCCGGGATAATTCATCATCTCGGCCAGGTATTTTACCTCATCATTTTTCAGGAGGTTCCTGACATCTTCGGATGTGATTTTTGCCCCGGACGTCTCGAAAGGGGTGGCCGGCACACACGATGGTGCCCCAAAGTAAAACTTAAACGGAACCTTTCTTCCGTTATTAATCATAAAACGCACGCCTTCCACACCTAAAACATTGCCTATTTCATGCGGATCCGACACCGTGGCTACCGTGCCATGAGGCACAGCCAGGCGAGCAAATTCTGATGGAATCAGCATCGAACTCTCCACGTGCACATGGGCGTCAACGAGTCCGGGAACGATGTAAGTATTTGCAGTAACAGGTGCTTCGGTGATACTGGTGATAACGCCATTGCTGGCCTCCACCCGGCCTTTGAACACCCTTCGGTTGACAACGTCAACAATATTTCCTTCCAGTTTAAAATTCTTCGCTTCCATCAATGTATTAATATCTCATATACAAATATATAAATTTCTATGATAAAAAAGAAAAACCCTTCCCGGAAAATCCGAGAAGGGCTTTATTTTTCGATTTTGTCTTCATTACATCATGCCTGGCATTCCGCCACCCATGCCGCCTGCAGGCATTGCAGAACCGTGATCACTATCGTCTTTAATTTCTGAAACAAGACAATCGGTAGTGAGTAGCATACCGGCAATGGATGCAGCATTCTCCAGTGCAATGCGTGATACTTTAGTTGGATCAATCACACCTGTTTCGTAAAGATTCTCATACTTTTCGGTGCGGGCATTGAAACCAAAGTCTTCTTTACCGTCAAGGATTTTCTGAACGATTACAGAACCTTCAAGCCCTGCATTCTTCGCAATCTGACGTAATGGTGATTCAAGCGATTTTTTCACGATAAGGATACCGAGATTTTCATCTTCGTTCTCGCCTTTAAGGTTTTCAAGCGCGGCAATCGCTCTGATGTAAGCCACACCACCACCAGGAACGATACCTTCTTCAACAGCAGCTCTTGTTGCGCTAAGGGCATCATCCACACGGTCTTTCTTCTCCTTCATCTCTACTTCGCTGGCAGCACCTACGTAAAGTACGGCAACACCACCAACAAGCTTAGCCATGCGCTCCTGAAGTTTTTCCTTGTCGTAGTCAGATGTTGAAGCTTCAATTTCAGCTTTAATCTGAGAAACGCGAGCATTAATGTCTTCTTTGCTTCCGGCGCCATTAACAATGGTTGTGTTTTCCTTGTCGATGCTCACTTTTTCGGTACGGCCAAGCATGTCCAGAGAAACGTTTTCGAGCTTCATGCCTTTCTCTTCAGAAATTACCGTACCACCAGTAAGGATAGCAATATCTTCGAGCATCGCTTTACGACGGTCGCCAAAGCCAGGTGCTTTTACAGCAGCCACTTTGAAGGATGGGTTTCTGAGTTTGTTAAGTACCAGTGTGGTCAGAGCTTCGTCAGCCACATCTTCGGCAATGATCAGCAACGGATGACCTTGCTGTACGATAGGCTCAAGAACAGGAAGCAGATCCTTCATCACAGAAATCTTCTTGTCATAAAGAAGGATGTAAGGATTTTCAAATACGGTTTGCATCTTCTCTGAATCGGTGATAAAGTATGGAGAGATGTATCCGCGGTCGAACTGCATACCTTCTACAGTCTCAACGTACGTTTCGATTCCTTTGGCTTCTTCAACAGTAATTACTCCATCGCTGGTAACTTTCGACATTGCCTCAGCAATCAACTTACCAATCGTATTATCGTTATTGGCAGAAATGCTGGCCACCTGTTCAATCTTCTTGTTGTCATCACAAATCTTTTTCGACTGTGATTTCAGGTTATCAACAACAGAAGCTACTGCCTTTTCTATTCCGCGCTTCAGGTCCATCGGATTGGCACCTGCAGTCACATTTTTAAGACCTACGTTAACAATTTCCTGGGCTAAAACGGTAGCTGTGGTA
>JAASSU010000194.1 GCA_021767705.1 Bacteroidota bacterium
CTTAGGAGGTATGGTTTTAAAGGAGGCTGTCCGAAAGCTGCAGTTGTTTATTCTCACACTACGATGATGAACAGGCTTTTGGGCAGTCTTTTTTTTGATGGGAATGCTATCGTCATATGAGTTTAGCACCCTCATTTATGGGGGTGTTGGAAGCATCCCGGCTTTATCTGAGGGCGCTTTAGCGTCCTTTTGTTTCGTGATGGAAAGCACGCTGAAGCGTGTTGGGTCAGAACCATGTTTGACTGAGTTTCCACCCACTTGAAAGTGGGTGCTATTCTCATTGAAAGAGCCTCTGCGAACCAAACGAAATCCCGGAGGGGTGACCAGCATGGTAGAGAATACGGTAACCAGCCATTTTCCAGAACCTCGTAGAGGTGGCACGTTAGCGGAGTATGTGTCGCTCCTGACGGAGCTGAAGCGTTGACCGGGATGTGTTTTTTCTACCATACTTGCGCTCCTGCCGGAGCTTTTGGTTAGGAAGGCTCCCAATAGTAACCTTAGCAAGGCTAAAAGACCGAAACGAACATTGAACCTTGATTATAAATTTGAAAAATGATTTAATAGTACTGTCTCTTTGATTGAAGGTTGGAGCAGGAAAAAATTAGTTTTGCCCACCCGCTTCTGCATATCTTAATAAGGATGGTTTTGGAAGACTTACCGCATATGGATGTAATGATGGAAGAATACTTTTTGATGGAAGTGATTTTATAAATATATTTGCAATTCGCGAATCGCGAATTAATAATAGTGATTATGAAGAAGCATAATGGAATGCGACCACAAGACATTGTAGTTCTATTGAAGATAATTTCAATAAATAATGATGATTGGCGTAATATAGATATTGCTAATGCTATTGGAATAAGTCCTTCTGAAGTTTCAGAGGCTTTGAACAGATGTAAGATTGCAAGGCTTATTGATAGTAAGAAAAGAAAAGTAAATATTAACTCTTTCGAAGAATTTTTAGTCTATGGTTTAAAATATGTCTTTCCTACTGAACCCGGATCAATTGTTAAAGGTATTCCAACAGCTCATTCTGCATCTCCAATAAAAGAACATATTGCGTCTGGTGAAGAAGTTTATGTGTGGGCCAACGCCAGAGGTACTCATCGAGGTCAGGCTATAGAACCATTATATAAATCTTTACCACAAATAGCTCAAGAAGATAGATTGTTTTATGAACTTCTTACTATTGTAGATACTATTCGTGTTGGTCGTGTAAGAGAGATTAAAATTGCCATTGAAGAACTCAAAAAGCGATTAAAACATGCCTAGTACCAATATTGCAATGCTACAAACTGTAGCAAATGGATTAGGTCGTTTAAAAGACGATATGGTTTTTGTAGGAGGTGCTGTTGCTGAATTGTACGCAAGTAATCCGGATTTATCAGAAATCAGACCTACCGTAGATGTTGATTGTGTCATTGAACTACGGTCAAAAAATGCTCATGCTAAATTAGAAGATGATTTAAGAGCTTTAGGTTTTGCAAATGACACCTCGAAAGGTGCTCCAATTTGCAGGTGGGTTTATAAGGATATTCTGGTTGATGTTATGCCTTCTGATTCTGATGTGCTTGGTTTTAGCAATAGGTGGTATGAGGAAGGAATTGAGAATAAGATTTCTAAAACACTTCCAGGTGGAACAGAAATTTTTGTGTTTCCTCCTGAACATTATTTAGCGACTAAAATTGAAGCTCATAATGGGCGTGGTGGTAATGATTTACGACAAAGCCATGATTTTGAAGACATTATTTACATTCTGGATAATTGCCCGGAACTACTTGAAAGCATCAACAATGCAGATGAAAGTGTAAAAGCATATTTAATGAAGGAATGTGCCAAGCTATTGAATAACGAAGGATTAACTGAAGGTATAGAAAGTGCTTTGCCTTATGGTTCAGAAGAGGAAGCTACTGAAATTATTATGGAACTAATCCAAAACATAGCAGATATTGAATAATGGAGAAAGGTAAACAAACATATAAATTACCTTAGGGCGCATTAGCGTCCTTTTGTTTTTTGTGTGATGGAAAGCACGCTGAAGCGTGCTGCATCATATGATTTGCAGGATTTTGTCCACCCACTTGAAAGTGGGTGCTATTCTCATTGAATGAGCCTCTGCAAACCGAGATGAAACCCCGGAGGGATGACCAGTATGGTAGAGCATACGGTAATAAGTAATTTTCCTGAACCTCTTAGAGGTGGCACGTTTTTGAGGTTGTGCAGATTGAGAGAATGTTTAAAAATTGAAAACAATTCTTTGTAATCGCAACAGGTTTTCATATATTTACAACACATTAAGCGGCAGACCAATGAAACCAATAAAAGCCCGGAAAAAAGCAAGCGAGTATTTTACAATAATCAGAAGCGGGTTAAGTAATACCCCAAGGCAGAGAATGGGATTCTTGATACCAACAGAGGGTTTATTTATCTGCAATACTTTGTTAGATATAGGTGGGAGAGGTGAAAACAGAAGGGGTTACCTGCCATGTATAATGAAAGAACAGATTACAATATTGATAGTTTTGATAAGTACATTGACTTTCGGGCAAGGCAAAGTCTTTTCACCTGACAAGACATACTTGTATGCAGTAGAATATACGGCTGACAGCATAACAACAATGGACACTATAAAAATCTCGGCTACCGGTAAACCATGGCGAACCGATCCAAAAAAGCAATTAGAAATAATAATCAGTTACAACCTTGAAAATTATGACTCGTCCATATTTGCTGAACAGTCATCAATTGGTTGGGTTCATTCAGACACCACAGGAGCGGTTGACAATGACAACTCCTGCTGGTTTCATCCGCCCAGACACAACCAATACAAAATGTTAGAACTTGCCCCATTCCCCAGAATTGAATACCCTTTGCAAGTTGATAAAGTTTATTCAAGAATATTATTTATTGGTGAAGGATGGGGTGACATTTCAAATACGAAAGTCGTCTGGCATTATAGGGTAATCGATCAAGTTGGGGACTATTGGAAAATTTCTGCCCAAGCAACTCCTGATGATAAGCCTTCAAATGTTAACCAACTTGACTTCACTTTCAGCAATAAGGAAGGGTTTACTGAATTAAGGTACACACTTTATGACGGAACGACTATAGAAATGAAATTAATATAAAGAACACGGTAGCTAAAATCACCTTACAGGCAAGGCAATGGGACTCTCTAAAATTATCCACTTACAAAGAAATTGTCTACGCACTGAGTAGACAATTGACCTGGACACATTTCAGAACACTCATATACATTGAAAACGAATTAAGTAGAGAATTCTACGCCGAAATGTGCAGATTAGAAGGTTGGACAACAAGGGTACTTAACAAAAAAATTGATTCAATGCTGTTTGAAAGAACAGCCATATCCAGAAAGCCGGCACAGCAAATCAAGAAAGAATTAAAAGAACTAAGAGAAAACAAAAATGATGATAAATAGGCCCAGCCGGCAACAAAACTATTATAAACCAGTCGTGGCATCCACAGCATATTGAGGGTTTTGTTTAAACCTCTCCCATGCTTACACTCCTGCCAGAGCTTTTTCCTGCTGATTTATTCCTTTTTGAACCTTTGAATAGAAGCGGTCACAAACTCAAGCGGCAACCCGATTGTTTTGGAGATGTCATCGGGAGAGGTGCCTTCTTTGCTCAGGCGAAAGCAGAGGTATTCGAGTGACTCGCCGATTTCGATGATGTGGCGGTCGGGGTCGTAGAATCTTACTACGCGCTGGCGCCAGGGCTGCTCGCGCATCTCATGGACAAACTCCACACCTGCATCCTGAAGCCTTTTTACGGCGCTTTCCACATCATCATACTCAAAATAGAGCTCAAAATTATGGCCTTCCTGCCGGATGGGCTTTTGGTTGATCAGGCTTTGAAAATGCGTGTCGAGGTGGATGGCGAAATCACCTTCGAAGGTAACGTTCTCACCGAAGTCGTACTTTACCTTCTGGTTTAAAAGGTCCTGGTAAAATCTCTTCGACCTCTCCATATCCGACACAGCAATCAATGGGCAAATGAATTTCATGGTTTTTTGGATTTATACAGATAGCTGCAAACATAGTAATATTTGGTAGATGTGAGAAATGTAAATTCAAGTAAATTAGCACTTGGCCTACGAGGGGATGTTCTGCAAAACAAGTACAGAATTATAGGGAAGGCCTGTGTGGTAGCCATTCGCGAGTGAGCAACCGGAAAGCCTGTTCAGAGCTCTGACAATTTTATGCGAACGGCTCGAATGGCGTGGATAATTCTGTGCGTAGCTTTTGCGGACATGCCCTCGTCAGCCTTGACCTTTTGGTACTTTTGGGTCAAGCCAAAAGTACAATACTAAGACCTGGCGACTTCATTTGGAATTGTTGTTTTCAGAAAGTTTTCCTGATTGAGTTGCACTCAAGATTGACCAGATCCTATTTTTACCGTCTTCTTTCTTTGTCATACGTCCTTTCCACGGGCACGGTCCGCGCCGATTCGCGGTTGCGGATGCCTTTGGCTTCGATCAGCTCAAGCTTCACTTCGCCTACCCACACTTCGCTTTCGGCCAGTAGCGGCAGGTGGTTTTTATCATCGGTTACCCATAGCACGCCGGGATACGGTTCTTTAAAAACCTGTCCGACGGCCACCTTGGGCTTAAATCCGAGGCAGCGGAAGGTGCCATAATCCGTTTCGATGGTTTTGTAACCGATAAACTCAATGGCCGAGTGGTATACCGAATCATCGATAAAATAATCAACATAATAATCATCCCCAATTTCGATGGTATCGAATTCAAAATTGCGGGCATAGTAAAAAGCCGAGAGGATGTCCTGTGTTTTTTTTGTGATGGCGGTGGTGTCGTACCAGCTGCGGGCCACCTGGTCTTTATGGTCAAAAACCACCTGGTCTTTTTTGTAGTAATTCCCTTCGCGGGTATCGCGGGTGAAGTAATGGGGAATCAGTGCCTCTTTGTCGGTAAACGACTGGAAATGCTCGCGCACCTTGATAAACCAGTTGATGACTCCCTTGGTGCGGCCAAAGCCGGTAATGCGGTGCACCTCGCGGTTATCGAAGGTGGAATCGGTGGGCAAAACCTTCAGGTAAGCCAACCCTGCCGTCAGGTTTCCGGTGAGTTTAGAGTGGTAATACACCTTAAAGGTGAGTTCCTCCCCTTCGGAGAAAGCGGTGTTTTCGACCGGCTCATAAGACTGAGAGAACCCCGGCGCTACCAGGAGGAGAGCTGTTAGTAAAAGCAGGCAGTTTTTCATTTAAAATTTACCTTTCTTGTTTGTAATGCCTAACGCAGGAACAAAGGCTGTTGTTGTAAGTAACCGCAGCTTTGACTTGCTTTTTATTAGCGACACAAATGTAGAAAAGAATCCGGGATAATGAAGCAGGTTTTATTTGGCAGTGCGATAGGATGATTTGTTCATAATACTTTTTTAAAGTTTGGGGAGAAATCAAAAAATTCAAATCCCATGTAATGTACAAAATTTTCAAAACCTTATATTTTTCTAAACCTTAGTAACTTAAATTACCGCTAAGATAGTTTAACCTTATTAGCTTATTTTGTTTTATCAGAAGATCCTAAAACAAGGTAATAAGGTTTTGTTTTTTGTGAGCTACAGGTTACTAAGGTTTGTAAGTTAATAAGGTTTTCCTCTAGCTCAATTCATTTGTTACTTAGTGCTTTTCTATAAAGTCACATCTTTCGTTTTTATCCCTCCGGCAATCTGCATAAAGCATAGAACATTTACACCGTTCTGATAGCCTCCACCGGATCAAGTTTGGATGCTTTGTAGGAGGGCACCATTCCGGCTATTAATCCGATTAAAGCCGACACCATGATGGCCAGAATAATGTTATCAAAAGTGAGGACAAGCGCGAGTCCTAAATCCATGCTGTTAAAGATGAGTGTTCCGATATACACCAGCAGCAACCCCACAAGTCCGCCAATGATTGACAGGAAGATGGCCTCGAAAAGGAATTGCAGCAGGATAAAA
>JAASSU010000032.1 GCA_021767705.1 Bacteroidota bacterium
AAGGACTTGATTTTGTAGAATTCGGCATCAAAAAATATGAAGAGCAACAGTTTAAAAACAAACGCAAGTCACTCGAAAGACTGGCAAAAGAGTTAAATATGCAATTAAATGAAAAACAGCCTGTTGTAACATAGTTGTCATTGGTAGGAAATTTTCCATTGCCTCAATAATATCGGCTGTTTTAATAATATTTAGTGCCATTATCAAAATAGTTTGGTGACACAAAGTTGCAAAATTTCTTTTGCAAATCCTTTCAATATAATTAAGTCAGCCTGTTTTTAATCAATCTTCCCCGCCGGCATAATGCTTTCCGGATCATGGGCATGGCAGGGCGTGACGGCATAGGTCATGCCGCAGTGCGGGCATTTACTTTCGAAAGTGACCATCTCAAAAGTCTCTCCGCATTCGCATTCCTTTTCCACCGGTACCGGCAAAAACTGCATGGCAAAACCCATCATTCTTACTTTGTTGACTATCTGTTGCCCGTTCTCAAAACTTCCTGTGCATCCTTCGTGTGACATAATGTTTATATTTATTTCTATTTTTTCGTAATTCGTAAAATCTTGCTATTAAATATCTATGTGTCGATTGAAACATAAATTCCAATTTCCAATTTCCAAATCCCAATAAAAATGAAACTCTTTTTGGAATTTGGAATTTGTTATTTGGGATTTTGACATTCTATCTTAAGCTAGTAAGAATCTCCCCGCTCCTTAGTCTCTTCCGCATGAGCTGGACAGTGTTGTCCATCTTTTCCAGTTCGGTGAGGAACCCTTTCTCTTCCGGCGAGGTCTCGATGATTTTGTCTATCCCGCCGTTTTTGATGACGATCCTTTTGTCGCCCATCAGCGCCAGTATCGGATCGTGGGTGGCCATCAGCACTATTTTCTCTTCGCCCACCAGCAGATCCAGTGCCTTCTTCCGGTCGATTCCGGCGTTCTCAATCTCATCGATGAGGATAATCGGCGAGGAGCTGAGGATGGCCGTGTCGGCAATCATTAGGGCGCGCGACTGCCCTCCGCTCAGCGATGTGACCGGCGTGTCGGGGGTGAACTGCTCGCCCGCCAGCTTGTTGGCCTGGGCAATGATTTTTTCTATCACCTCCTGCTCATTTTCCACCATGCGGCTTTGGGCATGCAGCTCCACAAACTCGTAAACCGTCAGGTCCATCACAAAATTCATATTCTGCGAAAGCTGCGCCACCAGTTTGTCGCTGGATGAAAAACGCCATTTTTTATCCGGAATGTCATTGTTGATCAGAATTTGCCGGTTGGTAGGGGTGTCGTTTTGCGCCACCCACTCAATATCGCCCAGCAAACGGCTTTTGCCCGATCCGGTAGGGCCCACAATGCAAATAATCTCACTTTTGTGGATGGTGAGCTCCTCAAACTTTTCCGGCTCCTTGCTTTTGTTGGTGCCGGCTTTGATGGTGAGGCTTTTTACGCCCTTGTCTTCCTTGGTGTCCAGAAAAGCCATCATCTGGTCGATGTAGGCCAGCATAGAATCCACCAGCTTATCCTGGTCCAGGGCAAAATCCTCGCGATCTTCTTCGTCTACTTCCGCAAAAATGTCTTCTATCGAGCGCTGGTCATCTGTGTTGAGATCAATGTTTTGCTCTTCGAAAAAGCCTTCCAGAAATGGATATTCCTGAAGTAAATCTTTTACCGGCTTTTGAGCTATATTTTCTGTTGCTATCATTATTGGTCGAGTTTGATTTTTCGTACATTTCCCATCTGGTATGATTCGCCGATGCGCGTCTCACCGAGGCAGTAAGAGCACAGTGCCGACGGCATCGGGTAGCGCAGCTTTTGCCCCTTCAGCGAATCGACGTGCTCTTTCTCATCGTAGAGCACCGTACTCAGCTCAAAAGCGCCCTGCCCGGTAAGTCCGTTCACATGCATAATCAGGGCATTCGGATTCACCGTTTGCACGCGCGAGGCAAACACTTCCCGCTCGGCCTGCGAGACAATATCTCCTTTGGTGATGATGGCGATGTCGGCCGATTTCAGCATCGGGCCAATCTTTTTCGGGGTGTTGATCCCGCTGAGGTTATCAATCACACAGATAGCCTTCACATCCTTGATGTAAGGGCTGCAGCGGTTGCAAAGCCCGGCACTTTCGGTGATCAGGATATCAAAATTGTTTTCGTTGCCCCACTGCACCACCTCCTCGATGTTGCTGACGAAATAGTGGTCGGGACAAAGCGAGCCCGAAAGCCCTTTTTTGACGGCCACGCCCAGCTTCTCGTAGAGCTTGTCGTCGTCGGTGTTCAGGCAGTCGAATTTCACCACCCCGATGCTCAGCTTTCGGGCCTGTAAAGATTCGATGGTTTTTATGATGACGGACGTCTTTCCTGAGGAAGGAGGTCCGGAGAATGTTACTAAATTCATGATGCTTCGGTTTTTAAGATGCTGTTTTTGTGAAATAGGTGCTCGCATTTTTCTATCAGCGCAGGGATGTCATTGTTGTAGATAAAATCCCATCCCAGCCACATAAATTTCTGCTCTTCCCCCAGTTGGTTGTTCACCGCCGGACTCACCGACGGAAAGCGGCCGTTGTGAGCCAGCACTTCTCCCATTTCTTTTGACAGGAAGAAGTCGGCCACCGGCTTGAGTGCTTTTTCTTTCTGTTGCTTGGTCAGCATAAAAATCGGGCTGATAATCGCGCCGTCTGCGGGCCAGATGGCTTGCATCGGGCTGCCTTCCTTCACGGTTTTTGTAAAAAAGTAAGGCATGATGGTCACCGCCGGGCGCTGGATGTTTTTAACGTTGCTGCGCACCATCTCAGAGGGGTGCATGCTTTGCAGCAGCGTTCTTCCCAGTTGCGAAACTGCCTCTTCACCGTAGTTTTTGTACATGGTTAACAGTATGGCGTTAAAGAGGTCGAAATCACCGATAGGCAAGCTGACGCTGTTTTCAAACTCAGGCTTGAGCAAATCCTTCCAGGTGCGTGGCGCCTCGCGGTCGCCCAGCTCGCGTCTGTTCACCAAAAACACCGCCGGCACCACTGCCAGCATCGAGTAGTGCCCTTTCGGATCTTTCAGGTCAATCTCCTCATTATCAAAATCAGGATTGAGCTTTTTCGAATCAGTAATGTCTTTAAACAGCCCCTGCTTTTTATATTGCCCCATCAGCTTATCATCGAAGAAAAGGTCGAAGCCAGCCGAGATAAACAAATCGGCCAGGGCCTCCGCATCCGGGTTGGCTAGCAGGTCCTCTTTCAGCCAGTCGAGGCCCATGGAGGCCGCTTTCAGTTCGTAGTCGATTTTCAATCCGGCTTCCGCCTGGTAACCCGCAATAAACTGATCCAGCAGCTCATTCATGGGCATCCGCACGGGGCAGGGGAGAAGGCCGGTGATGTTCAAGTCGTCGCTGCTTTTCTCCCGATCAGCGTTGAGCGAAGCATCTTCATTGTCGCGGTTTTGAGCAATCGCCTGTTCCAGCGTGCTGACAAACGCCTCCTTGTTGAGCTGTTTCAGGGCCAGGGCCATTTCGAGGCTCAGCGATTTTCCGAATTGCTCGCGCTTTTCCTTGTCGCCCATCTGCGGGAAGCCGTTATCCGTAAATATTTTAATGGTCTCCGGATATTGCTTGGTGATATCCAGTAGCTTTGCTTTTATATCAATGTATTTTTTCATTTCAATTACCTTAAAAGAGTAAAACAATACTGAAATGCAAATATAAATGTTTTTCTGGTTTTGGATCGGCATATAGTTGTTTTTTTATGTTAAATTTGGGAAAAGTTAAAAGAAGAAATTATGGAAAATCAACCTTACGATGTGTTTAATGAGATTACTGCCGGTGGTGTTTTTGGAAAAGCCTGGCAAATAATGAAGGAAAACTTTCTTGATGTTTTGCTGATTGTGGTGATTCTGTTTGCCATACAAATGCCACTGAGCAGCTTCAACGAAGAGTCGGGATATTTCTCGCCGTTTCTGGGAAGTGTGTATTATATCTTGTTTTATGCTCCACTGAAATATGGGGTGGCCCTGGTCTTTTTGCATATCGTAAGAGGAAACAAGTTTTCGCCCGAGCCCATTCTTTCCATTTTTAAAAAGAACTACATAAACATCCTGTTGGCAAGTGTTGTAACGGATTTCATCATCGGAATAGGAATTGTTTTGCTTATTGTTCCGGGCATTATTTTCGCCGTAAGGCTGGCTTTTGTTCCTTACCTGACCACGGAAAAAGGACTGGATGCGGTCAAAGCCATCAAAACCTCATGGGAGATGACCCGCCCGCATGCCTGGACGATTTTCTTTATGGGACTGCTTTGCATTCCTATCGTTCTGGGTGGTATCCTTGTTTTTGGGGTTGGTGTAGTCGTTTCGGTGATGTGGATTGGTGTGGCCTTTGCCTTTGTTTATCATGAGGTGAATAAAAAACAAAGCAGTCAGCCAGAGAATACGGTGCAGCTCTGACAGCTCGAATTCGCCTCCAGAAGTACTTGAGATGGATTTATTCGATTTATCACAGAAGTCGTGTTCAAATCGTAGTTTTGCTTCATACATAAAAAAACCAAAAGTTGTCCGAATGGGCTACTTTTTGTAAATTTGCTAAATGAATAAAAAAAGGGAACTTTATTTTTTCAAAGACTATTTTGAAGTTTTTTACGAAAACCAAACTGACAAAGTAAAAAGGAAAATCATTTGGACTTTAAAGGTTATTGAAGAAATTGACCGAATTCCCGAGATTTATTTAAAACATCTGAAAAACACAACTGGACTTTATGAGATCAGAGTTCAAGTTGGAAATAATATTTTCAGAATATTTTGCTTTTTCGACTTTGATAATGTAGTAGTCGTAGGTCACGGATCTCAAAAGAAAACTCAAAAAACACCTAAACAACAAATCGAACAAGCTGAACAGGTAAAAAAAGAATATTATGAAAGCAAAAAATAAAAATTTAAAAAGTCTTGACCAGTTTGTTGATGAAAAAATTGGCAAAAGAGGAACCGCAAAACGTGAAGAATTTGAAACAGAATATGACGCTTTTAAACTAGGAGTTTTAATTCAACAAGCAAGAGAAGATAAAGGACTAACGCAAGAACAATTAGCTAAATTAGCTGGTACCAACAAATCTTACATCTCGAAATTAGAAAGGAATTTAAAAGATATCCGATTTTCGACATTGCAAAGGATTATTAACGAAGGTTTAGGAGGACATCTTGACATTTCCATTAGAATTAAATAAAAAAGTACGAAAGCACAACAGCACCTAAAAAAACATGGGTCGGACTGTAGTTTGAGCAAGGTTCGTTCTTCTTGGCTAAATTTGTCACGGGCGGTCAAGTAAGAGCTTAGAAAGCCCCACGTTTCTTAGCTGCAAACCGTTTTGCATTCTTTTTAATATCTGACGGCAACGATTAAGCGCCATCAGAGAAAACCAGTTGATGGAATGATAAAGCCACAAAACTCAAAGATATTTTACGGATGGTACATCATCGGATTCGGGACCCTTGGGGTGCTGATGAGTGTGCCCGGACAAACCATCGGTATATCCACTTTTACGGATTACCTGATAGAGTCTTTGAGCCTGACCCGCGGACAATTGAGTACGGCTTATATGTTGGGTACCATCTCCAGTTCTTTTCTGCTGACCTACGGCGGAAAAATGTACGACCGTCATGGTGCACGAAAAGTTTCCGCAGCCGCTGCCATCGGAATGGGTCTCGTATTGCTTTACCTCAGTTTTTCTGAAGTCATCAGTAAATCGGCCATAGGTGTGCTGCCTTTTGCTCCTGACTGGGTGGTGAGTGCTTTCGTGGTTTTTATCGGGTTTTTTCTGTTGCGGTTTTTCGGTCAGGGGGTGTTGACAATGGGTTCCCGAAATATGATCATGGAGTGGTTTGAGCACCGCCGCGGACTCGCCAATGCTTTATCGGGCCCCTTCATCGCACTCGGATTCTCTGTGGCACCATTACTTTTCGACTTTTTCATCAACCTTGCGGGATGGCAGTGGGCCTGGCGCTACCTGGCCATGTTTTTTGGTTTTGGGTTCAGCATCATTATCCTGATTTTTTATTACGACAAGCCTGAGAAGGCGGGCCTTCAACCTGATGGGAATCTTTCAGAAGCAAGGAAAACAAAGTCTGAAAAGAAGAACAAGGTGTGGTATCAATATGCTTTAAAGGAAGCACGGACAAACTTCGCTTTCTGGGTGTTTATCATCAGTTTGTCGATGTTTGCCCTTTACATCACCGGTTTTACATTTCATGTGGTTTCTGTTTTTGAGGAAGCAGGAATCAGCCGTGAGAAAGCGCTGGCGGTCTTTATCCCTTCGTCGGTGATTGCTTTTTTGCTGAATATTTCCGGGAGCTGGCTCAGCGACTATATCAAGCTTAAACATTTGTATAAAATCATGGCTGCCGGGGGCGTGCTTTCCACTATCGGGCTGGTTTCGCTGGAGCAGTCGTGGGCCTATTACCTGGTTATCGCCGGAAACGGCATTTTGCACGGCATGTTCGGTGTGCTCTCGGCCATCACCTGGCCTAAATATTTCGGACGAAAACACCTTGGCGCCATCAGCGGGTTCAATCAATCCTTCAACGTGTTTTTCAGCGCCGTAGGGCCCTGGATTTTCAGCCAGTCGCTCACCTTAAACGGATCATATGAAACAGCCGCCTATATTGTGATGGGCATCTGGGCACTGCTTTTGCTGGCTTCTTTCTTTGCCAACAATCCCCAGGAGAAGTGGGTTGGGCATGGTGAGTAGGTTGTGATTATTCCATTTGGATGATTCGTTCAACCCTTGTCAGGGTTGTTGGGTGATGGTCGTTATTCTTTCCACGGGTTTCACCCGCTGTTAATGTTGTTTATCCACTTCGTGGATTATTCATTTTTCGTGGTTGCAGGGGCAATATCGCCGGAGGCGATGAACAGCATAAATCCTCTATGCAATGCAGGGCAGTAGGCTGTGATATCATTCTTGCAATCCTGAAGGGATTGAACTTGAGGTGTCCGGGAACTCGTTCAACCCTTCACAGGGTTGTTGGGTGTTGGTCGTTGTCCTTCCCACGGGTTTCACCCGCTGTTAATACTGTTCATCCACTTCGTGGATTCTGTTTTCAAATCCTCTTCATTTAGGATTCTTTATCGCCGGAGGCGATGAACAGTATTAACCCTGTATGCAATGCGGGGCATTGGGCTGTGATGTCACTCTTACAATCCAGAAAGGATTGAACTTTATTTAAAAATTAGGTCTAAAATTATAAACAAATTTAAAATTTAGGCCTAAATTTTAAAAAAGAATTTAAAAATCAGGCCTAAATTTCAGAATGTATTTTAAAAATTGGGTTTTAATATTATATTTGTATCTAAATATAGGTTCAAATGTTTGAAAGATATGTAAAAAGCTGGTTTGATAAGTATATTCAGAATAATAAGATTTTGATTCTTTATGGCCCAAGACAGTCAGGAAAAACGACTTTTTTGAAGCATTATATCAGCCAACTGGAAAATGCAATATTAATAAATTGCGAAGCTCCTGAGTTTAAGGAGGACTTGAATGATTATAAGGCATCTAAACTTCGTATGATTTTTGGCTCAAAAAAAATAATTGTTTTAGATGAAGCACAGAGTATTGAAAATATTGGTAACCTGCTAAAGTTTATATTTGACGAGGACGCTTTGGACTATAAAGTAATAGCAACTGGTTCGAGCAGCTTTTATTTATCAGATAAAGTTCAGGAACCTTTAACTGGACGCAATTTAGTAAACTACATGTTTCCACTTTCTTTTATTGAAATATTGGAAAACCGCGGTTATGTATGGTGGAAGTATCATTTTGAAGAAATTCTTATATATGGTTCATACCCAGGGATTATTGAGTTATCTACCGATGAAAAAAAGAATCATTTATTTCATCTGGCTTCAGATTATTTATACAAAGACATTCTTAATTATGAGCGAATTAAGAATTCACTGGTTTTAAATAAACTGCTTAAAGCATTAGCCTGGCAGGTGGGAGGGCAAGTATCATACAATGAAATTGCTCAGCATGCGGGGGTTTCACAACCAACAGTAATCAAATATCTCGACCTTTTAGAAAAGAGTTTTGTGATTTTTAAGCTGGGATCTTTCAGTCGGAATTTGCGAAACGAACTTAAGAAGAGTAATAAGTACTATTTTTGGGATAATGGGATTTTAAATGCAATTATAAACGACTTTTCCACTCTGGAATCAAGAAAAGATAAGGGAGCTATGTGGGAGAATTATTGTATCGCTGAAAGAAAGAAAATGCTTTTATACCAGCATCCTGAGGTAGAGTCATACTTCTGGAGGACATATGATAAGTCAGAGGTGGATTACATTGAAGTTAAAGACCAAAAAATTGAAGCCTACGAATTTAAATACAGTAAAAAGGCAAAAAGTAAAATTAGTCAGACCTTCTTGAATGAGTATAATCCAGTTCATTCAAAAATCATCACCAAGGATAACGTCTATGAATTCCTGAAATAAAAAAAGCCAAAACCCATCTTAAAAGATGAATCCCGGCTTTTTCAGTCTTCCCTTCAACGCTCTTTTTTAGCTTAAAGCACTTTGGTTCCTTTGGTGGGTTTGGGTGTTTTCACCACCAGGATGCGAAGGATTTCATCGCTTTCGTTATACCAGCAGTGCGGTATGTCCTGCGGACTCTCAATCAAGGTGTCTTTGTCCACTTCCTTCTTCTCATCGCCCACTTCCACAATGCCTTTTCCTTCCAGCACATAAAAGAACACATCCACCGGAGTGATATGGCGTTTTAACTGCTCTCCGGGTTTCAGGGTCAGGTGGCTGGCCATGGCGTCTTTATGGTCGTAAAGTGCGCGCGCATCCACACCATGCGGATTTTTTCGTGGTTCAGCTTCGGTATATTTTATGGTTTTAATCATAGACATTTGTTTTTTATGCCATAAAAGCTTTGATATCTTCCTCCACTTCTCCGATGCCTGCAATTCCGAATTTCTCTACCAATACGTTGGCCACATTCGGTGACAGGAATGCCGGGAGTGTTGGTCCTAAATGGATATCCTTTACGCCAAGGTAAAGCAAGGCCAGCAGCACAATAACGGCTTTCTGCTCATACCAGGCAATATTGTAAGCGATAGGCAGGTCGTTGATGTCGTTCAGCTCAAAGACTTCCTTCAGTTTCATGGCAATCACGGCCAATGAGTAAGAATCGTTGCACTGCCCGGCGTCCAGCACTCGTGGGATTCCTCCGATATCGCCAAGGTCGAGCTTGTTGTAGCGGTATTTTGCACATCCGGCCGTCAGGATTACCGTGTCTTGCGGCAACTGGTCGGCAAACTCAGTGTAATAATCTCTTGATTTCATGCGGCCATCGCATCCGGCCATCACAAAAAACTTCTTGATGGCACCGCCTTTTACGGCATCCACCACTTTGTCGGCAAGCTGCATCACCTGGTTGTGTGCGAAGCCACCTACAATTTCTCCTTTTTCAATTTCCTGAGGAGCGTCACACTTTTTGGCATGCTCAATAATCTGAGAGAAGTCCTTCATGCCATCCTTTTCCCTGTCGGGGATGTGTGTGGCACCTTCCAGACCGCTTGCCCCTGTGGTGTAAATTCTGTCGCGATAGGTAGCCTTCTTCGAAGGAGGAACGATGCAATTGGTGGTGAAAAGGATAGGGCCGTTAAACGACTCAAACTCCTCTTTCTGCTTCCACCATGAGTTTCCGTAGTTGCCTACAAAATGATCATATTTTTTGAACGCCGGATAATAGTTGGCCGGCAACATTTCGCTGTGTGTGTACACATCAACGCCTGTTCCTTCGGTCTGCTTCAGCAGGTCTTCCATATCCCGTAGGTCGTGGCCGCTGATAAGGATGGCCGGGTTGTTGCGAACGCCAATATTCACTTTCGTGATTTCCGGATTGCCATAGCGGCTGGTGTTGGCTTTGTCGAGCAGCGCCATCACCTCCACTCCGTATTTTCCGGTTTCGAGGGTGAGGGTTACTAAATCATCGGCCGACAGGCTGTCGTCGAGGGTTGAAGCGAGTGCGCGCTGCATGAAAGCAAAAATATCTTCGTTCTGATGGTCGAGGTTGTAAGCATGCTCGGCATAAGCAGCCATTCCTTTCACTCCGTAAATGATCAGCTCGCGTAATGAGCGGACGTCTTCATTCTCTGTTTCCAGCACTCCAACATTCTCCGCTTTCAACTCTAAAGCACCATCCGAATCGGATTTCCAGGTGCAGGCATCCTTTAGCTCTTCATCCTTAAAGGAAATGCCGTTTTCCTCAAGCTTTTTTCTGAGGTTTTCGCGGACTTCAAATCCCTGGCGAACATAGTTCTTGATAGCCTCTGTGTTGAAGTTGGCATTTGTAATAGTCGAAAACAATCCGTCGAAAATGAACTTGTTGGTTTTTTCATCAACCGGGATGTTGTTTTTCCGCATTTCGTGAGCGAAGAATGATGCTCCTTTGATGACATGCATCAGCAAGTCCATCATGTTCGATGTGTCATCCGTTTTTCCGCATACTCCTTTGATTGTGCATCCGGTATTCTTAGCTGCCTCCTGGCATTGAAAACAAAACATACTCATAATTAATCTTCTCTTTTTAATTTTAACTTAGTTTTAAGCTCCTGAATTGTTGTTCCTTTCAAATAATCTTTCACATCATTTCTTACCCGCTCACCCAGGTCTCCATAGATGCAAGGCTCGAAAATGCAATCATCAACACACATGTTGCACATCTTTCCGCTTATCTTTCCTTCAATGAGCTGATAAATATCCAGCAGGCTGGTTTTTCCGGGGTCTACATTCAGTTTAAAGCCTCCTGTAGGGCCCCTGGTGCTGCTCAGGTAGCCCGACTTTACCAGTATCTGAAGAATTTTGGCAGAATGATTCTTCGAAAAATTAAACTGCTCCGAAATCTGGGAGGCATTTAATTTTTTGTCGGTCCCTGCTATCAACGCCATACTATGTATTGCTATCGATGCTGCCTCTGATATGTTAATGATTCTGCTCAACGATTATTTGTGTTTGTTTCTTGTGCAAATATAATGCGAAAAATGGTAATGCAATACCAAAATAAGATGAATAGTTTCAAATTTCTAATATCATGGGGGTTTGATGTTTAATTTAAAATCAATTTAAATTGAATGGGTATTTCATTGCTTCTTTTTGCTTTGTTTGTAATGTTAAATTCATACCTTGCATGCTTATAATTATCAGATGGAAATCTTTCAATACACAAGCGCGGGATTACTTTTAGGGACTATTGCCGGGGTTTCTCCCGGACCGCTGTTGGCTTTGGTTATCAGTCAGAGTTTGAGGTTTGGTAAAAAAGAAGGGGTGAAAATTGCCTTTACACCACTTATCACAGATCTTCCGGCTATTTTGGGCACTGTCTTTCTCATGAATGAGCTTTCGGACAATCAATCCATTTTCGGATATATTTCTTTGGTAGGAGGAGCTTACGTTATTTTTCTTGGTCTTGAAAGCATGCTGTCGGCAGGAAAAGAAATCAAGTTGGATGCCTCAAAAAGTCATTCTTTAAAAAAGGGGGTGATAACAAATTTTTTTGGCATTGATACTGATTAAAGACGGAGTGAATTACCTGAGCTGAAAAAGACCTGAACTTCATGATTGGTTAAACATTATCGGGTGTAGGTATGTGTTATTTATATAAAAGATCATCAAGGAAATTTCGTTATCAGAATATGAGAAAGATAATTATCGTTTTACTTCTAATCAATATTGGATGTGCAAACAGCCAGGAAGATACGAATGAGGAAACCGGAATTCCCGTTTTTGCATACCACCGCTTTGGCGATGATCGGTTCCCTTCCACCAACATCAAAATGGAAGTTTTCAAAAAGCAGCTCGATTATCTTAAAAATAATAACTACCATGTTTTAACGCTTAAAGAAGCCGTAAAAGCCATGAAGGAAGGGGAGGTGCAGTCTAAGTCTGTTGTGCTTACTGTAGATGATGGATACAAATCTTTCTACGAAAATGCCTTTCCCCTTTTGCAGGAATATGGATATCCGGTGACGATTTTTGTGAACACCTCTTATGTGGGGGGCGATGATTTTATGGATTGGGAAACCCTGAAAATAATTAAAGAAGCCGGCATGGAGATTGGGAACCATTCACATGATCATCCACATTTCCTCAATGCACAGGCTCCTGTCACTCTTCTTCACAGCGATGTTGAAACGGCCCAATCGCTTTTCAAAGAACATCTTGGATTTGAACCCGGTGCCTTTTCGTATCCTTACGGAGAATATGATGAGCACTTGAAGGAGGCCTTGGAGGGCATGGGCTTTTATGCTGCCACAGCCCAACGTTCAGGAGTGATGTCAGGCAGGGAGGTTTTTGCCATTCCAAGATTCCCGATGGGTGGGCCTTTTGCAAGCTTCGAGGGGTTTAAGAGGAAGATCAAAATGCTGCCCCTGCATGTGGTGGTCATAAAACCCGGCAGCACAACATCGCCGGAGGACAGGTTTGTTTTTTCGATTGAAGAGGAAATTGCTCCTGGAACGGTGCAGTGTTTTGTGGATGGAACAAAGCAATCATTGAATAAAGATGTAAGCCGCTTTGAGTTGAAAGTACCTGAATCGGGGCAGCGTCGGCAATTGATTACTGTTACAGCAAAAGTGAAAGGTGCCGCTAACTACGGATGGTTTAGCTTTGTAAGGATTAACACTAAAGCTGAAGAATAATTCTGCTATGGAAGAGGTAGAAGCAATGTAAATGCAGAGCCTTTATCAACTTCGCTTTCAACCGAAATATCACCGCCTTGCTTAACGGCAAAATCCTTGCAAATAATCAGGCCAAGACCTGTGCCTTTTTCCCTGTTTGTTCCTGCAGTGGATTTTTTATGGTTTAACCGGAAAAGATTGTTAAGCTGTTCATCATCCATTCCAACACCATTGTCCTTAAATTCAATCTTCAGGAACTGCTCCTTTTTTTCAGCACTAATGTCCACCCAACCACCCATATGCGTGAATTTTATGGCGTTGGTCAACAGGTTTCTGATGATAGCCGATGTCATATTAATATCGGCCTTAACAATACAATCTTCCTCTACTTTATTATTAACCGTAATGTTTTTCGCTGATGCATTGTGCGATACAAGGTTCATGTTATCTCTAATCACTTCGCAAAGATTTACTTTTTCAGGAGTTACGTTGATGGCTCCTGTTTGAGACCTTGCCCAGTCCATCAGGTTTTCGAGTAGCAGCAATCCTTCGTGCGAGGTTTGATTCAGCTTTTTGATAAAGTCGAGCAACTCCTCCTTATCAATATCTTCAAAGTCCTCTTCCATCATCTCGGTATACGAAATAACCAGGCTGATGGGGTTTTTCAGGTCATGAGCCATCACCCTGAACAGGATATCCTTGGTTGTATTCAGATCGCTGAGCTGCTTGTTCTTCTTTTCAATTTCCAGGTTCTTTTTTCTTAGTTTGCGGTTAAGCTGTGTTTTTAGCTGCACATTTCTGAAAAGAACAATAGCCACTACAATCAGGGCAAATATAGCCCCGATAAAAGCCCACATTTGATGTTGCTTCTTCGTTAGCTGTAATTGCTTGAGCTCATTGTCCTTTGCCAGGTTTTTGTTTACCATTTCCTCACGCTTCAGCCTTTGATAGTTGATTTGGTTTTCTTTTCTTTCGTTGAAAACACTATCGCTGTACTTTTTATGTAAGGTATGATACTCATAAGCCTTTTGCCACTGTTCGATGGCTGCATAGTTTTTCGCCAGGGTCCTGGTAATTTCCTGCAGGTCCCATTTAGCACCTAACTCTTTAGCCAAGGCGGAAGCTTTCAGGGCATGATCAATACTCTTCTTGTTTTTGCCTGTTTCCAGGAATAATTCAGCCATTCCGGCATGTGCGTAAACCAGCTCCCATTTATTGATTTCTTCATCAGAAAGCAAAATGCTGTTAAACATCTCTTTAGCTTTCTTAAAGTCTTTCTTTTCTAAATAGGCTTTGCCCTTGAGGTTCTTTACCTGGTTGATTCCACGGTTCGATTTGATTTGCTTTTTAATTTCGATGGCTTTATCAAAGTATTCAAGCGCCCGGTCCTGATCGCCTTTTGCATGATAATTAATCCCAAGGTTCAGCAGATTTATTCCTATCATCAGAGAGTCGCCATTTTCGCGGCACATCTCCAAAGATTTTTTGTGGTTTTTTATTGCATCATCGTAATGCTCCTGCATTCCCTGGATGAGGGCAATGTTGTTCAGCCCCACAGCTACCCCGCGTTTGTGATCCAGAGAATCCCAGATATTCAGGGCTTTTGTATAGCTCTCCATCGCAAAATCATATTCTCCTTTCACGTAATGTATTCCGCCAGTGGCATTGGTCGCCCGTGCGATATTCGTGATTTCATTGCTTGCCTCAGCAATTTCGAGAGCTTTTGAGTAATAGCTCATGGCGGAGTCAGGGTATTGAAAACGCAGCACCCTCCCAATCTGGATAAGTAATTTTGACTGAGCAGATGCTGAGCTGTCGTGATAAGTGGTTTGCCATGCTGCAATCAGCGAATCAGCTTTCAGGTGCTCTTGCACAAAAGCTACCGAACTGCTCATCAGCAGCACGAAGGTTATTGCTGCTGATAGGATTCTTGTTTTCACTGATGATCCTGTTTTGAATGGCATAAAAATGAAGTTCCCGTATTTTATGTCATGTAAAAGTAATCCAGAATGCCGTACATCCAAAAAAAATAGCACCATTAATCGAAATTTTCGCTTATTTATAAGGATTCCCTGACAATTTCAGGACTCTTAAAGCTAAAAACTATCCCCGCAAGGGAGGTGATGAGTGTAATCAGGTAAAAGGTCAGGCTGATGGCGATGCTGATTTCGGGTGACAGGGAGAGGTATTGTGCGCCGTAATAAAAAGCCAGCTCTCTTGTTCCTGCTCCGCCAATTGATATCGGGATAATGGCCACGATGGAAGAAATCAAAAACACAAAAATGTAGGAGGTCTGGTCTTCTGATATTCCAAAGCTTAGCAGGATGAAAAAAACAGCCGCCACCTGCAGGCCCTGTACGAGGAAAGAATACAGCGTTACAGGGAGGTAGATGGTTTGGTATCTTCTGAAGAAAAGCCTGAAAAACGCAAAAAAACCTGCCGGCACCAGAAGAGCTAAAACCCAGGAGTGTTTGAATAAAGGATCCTGCTTTAATGAGAAGGCCAGTAAAATTCCCGCAAAGGAAGCCAGGGCGACCACGCCGCTCAACCTGTCGATGAATACGGCGGTGAAAAGATCTTTGAGGTTACGCTGTAATTTTTTCTTCAGCAAATAGATTTTATAGCCATCACCACTAATTCCGCCGGGGAGGAAAATGTTGTAGAACATGCCCAGCCAGTAGAGTTTAAGGTTTTCCTTTTCGGAGATATCAATCTGGTGGTTTCTGAAAAACACATTTAACCTGAAAGAAGAGGCTGCTTTAGACAAAACAAATAAAACGAAGGCAATGGCAAGCAACAGGAAATCTGCTGCTGTCAGCACCTTAACGACCTCGCTGAAATTGATTTGGGTAAACACCCAGATGAGGGCGGCAAGGGCCACCACGATTTTTAGAACAACACTTAGTGTTTTATTCTTCAAAAGTTGTGACATGCCTTACTTTGTAGGGTTTCTTTCTTTGAGATTCGTAATAGGTCCGCATCAGGAATTCGGACATGATTCCCACCGTAATAAGTTGTATCCCTCCTAAGAGCAGCAAAACACCAAGTATCAGCAGGGGCTTTCCCCAGATGTCCTGACCGGCGATTTTCAGTGCCAGCATATAGAGATTGATGAGGCCTCCCGCAATCAGCGTAAAGATTCCGAGCGGGCCGAACAAGTGCATGGGCTTTTGCATGTATTTCCTGAAAAAGATCATCAGCATCAGGTCGCTGATGACCTTAAAAGTTCTTTTCAATCCGTATTTTGATTGTCCGTAAATGCGGGGATGATGATTAACCTCCACTTGCGTGATACGTGCTCCGTCGAGAGCCGCCAGCACGGCGATAAAGCGGTGCAGCTCGCCATAAAGGCCAATTTCTTTGGCGATTTTTTTTCTGAAAACTTTCAGGGCACAGCCATTGTCGCGAATAGCCACGCCGGTGCTGCTGCGGATAATCCAGTTGGCAATTTTTGAAGGGATTTTCCTGACAAAGTTATCCTGACGGTTTTTTCTGATGCCGGCAATCACATCCCAGTCTTCGGCAATCAGCTTCTCTACCATCATCGGAATATCCGCCGGATCGTTTTGCAGGTCGCCATCCATCGTTACGATATATTCGCCATGAGCGTAGTCGATGCCCGCGGCCAAAGCCGAGCTTTGCCCGTAGTTTTTCTGGAGTTCAATCAGGTGTACATGCGGCTCGTTTAAGGATTTTATGTTTGGGATGGTTTGGTCTTTAGACCCGTCATCCACAAAGATAATCTCGAACTCGTAATCATTCAGGCATTTAAGAAGCTGCTTGGCAAGCGGTTCTACATTGTCCTCCTCGTTGAATACTGAAATGACTACCGAAAGCGTTTTGTTCATACTGATAACATTAAAGCGACGCAAAGCTCAGAGCAATTTCGTCAAAAAATAATACGTAGATTTGTTGCAAAGTTACAGTGAAATTTTAAATGGGCTTATTGCAGAGAGATTTTAATCTTAGTCTGCACAACTTAACTTAAATCAATAGCGGATGTTTGACAGAGAGATTCAACCGAAACATATTTATCCGGCGATTATAGTTTTTGCCTTACTGATATTTGGTGCTAATATTTGGGGAAGTAGTATATACATTCTTGACGAAGCCAAAAACAGCGGGTGCGCCAGGGAAATGTTCGAAAAAGGGGAGTGGGTAGTGCCCACTTTCAATTATGAGCTGCGTACCGATAAGCCCCCACTGCATTACTTTTTTATGAAGGCCGGATATGCTGCTTTCGGAGTAAACCCATTCGGGGCACGATTTTTCTCTGTGATTTTTGGGGTGCTTACGATACTAATAACCTTTTTCTATACGCGTAAGTTTTTGGGTTACAACACCGCTGTATGGTCGGTTATCGCTCTGCTTGCCTCGCTGCACTTTGCGCTTGAGTTTCACCTGGCAGTCCCCGACCCGTATCTTATATTTTTTATGACCCTTGCCTTTATGGCTTTCTATGATTTTTATAAAACACGATCAAGAGTTTCATGGTGGCTTCTTTACCTTGCGGCAGGATTAGGAACGCTGGCCAAGGGGCCCGTTGCTATTGCCTTGCCGGGATTGGTGTTCCTTATCTTTTTACTGCTGCGGAGGGGGCAGCAGTGGGAACTTATCAAAAGCTACCAGCCCATCCCCGGAGCTTTGCTGGTATTGCTGATAGCTGCACCATGGTATTACTTCGTGGGGCAGGCCACTGATGGCGAATGGCTCAGAGGCTTTTTCCTTGAACACAATATCAATCGGTTTGCTGATGCCAAAGAAGGGCACGGCGGGCTGTTTCTTATCATTCCTGCTTTTGTCCTTTTCGGGATGCTGCCATTTTCGGTGTTTATGATTCAGGCCCTGTTCCGCAACAGCAAGGTTTTCCGTAATGATGATTTTGCCACCTACTCATTTATTATTGCTGTAATTATCATCGGATTCTTTATGGTTTCAGGAACCAAGCTGCCGAATTATGCCATGCCGGCCTATCCGTTTTTGGCGGTAGTAACCATGTACTATATCTTAAAACAGGCCAATCATTCGGCAAAGTACCCCTTCGTGATTCATTTAGTGGTGGCGGCTCTGATACCAGTTTTGGCCTATGTTGCTTTGATGATTGAGCCCAGCCTCGAGCATATCACATACCTGGCCTGGGGGTTTGTAACGTTGCCTGTGGGCGGGGCAATAGCCCTCATCATGCAATACAAAAAACGCTTTTTCCCGGCCATTAGGGTATTGACCGGCACCTGGATTGTAACTGCTTTTGTATTCTTCTTTGCCCTGTTCCCGGTAATTGACAAGCAAAACCCGGTATCCATGGCATTTAGCAAAGTCGACCTGAAAGAGAAGAATGTGGCTTATTACCGAAAGTTTAATCCTGCATTTTCGTTTTATCTTCAAAGAAAAATACCCGAATTGAAAACCGCAAAAGAGGTCCGGGATTTTTTGCAGGACGGGGATGCGGTGGTTATTACCGTTAAAAGGAAGCTGGATGAGCTTGAAAGTGTGAAAAATAAACAAGAGAAGTTAAGGCAAAAAGACCTGTTTGAAAGGCCCACCACCATTTTACTGGTGCCCGAAAAATAAGCTCCTTTAATTTCGAAAGCGTTCCGTTTCTCATGTTATTAAATGATGGATAGACTATTTATTCGTCTGATAAGCAACAATTCTTGCTGTTCTGCGTACTATAAGTGATAGATGGATTTGCATCTAATCAATTATTAATGTATTTTGCATAAAAAAGAGTAGCCATGGATTGTCCTGTTTGTAATCATAAAGGAAATCCGGAAGCATCACGGGTTTGTCCGAATTGCCAGGCAGACCTGACGATGTTTAAAAACATCAGAAAGTTAAACGAGGATATCAGGCTGAAGAGGAATATCATTTTTTCTCTTGCTTTCCTGGTGGTTCTGCTGGTGGTTTTTCTGGGATATATGTTTTTGTTTTCTGAAGGGTTCTCAAGCCGTTATACCCGTATGGAGATACAGGCCAAAAACAACGAGATTATTGAGCTGAAGAAACAAAATGGTGAGCTGCGTCAGCAAATCTTCAATATGCAGCAGGGGAACGGAAGCCTCGCCGATACTTCGGGGAGCGGATACCAGAGAGTCATTCCTTCAGCCGATGAGGAAGATCCGATTGACATGTCGCGGATTAAAGATACCCGCAGGACTAGAGATAAAGTATCCGGACAACAAGAAAATGATGATGCATCCGAAGGCCCTGAGATAACCTACTACCGGGTAAAAGCCGGAGAAACGCTTTACTCTATCGCAAAGAAACAGTATGGCGACGGCAACAAATACCGAAAAATTATGAAAGACAACAATATCAAGGATCCTTCGCAGGTAAAAGTAGGTATGAAGTTGAAAATCATTAAATAGCAACTATGAGAGCGCAAGATATATCATCACAACTCATTAAAGATGTGGCACGCCTGGTAAGGGAAAACCAAAAGCTGTCGACGGCAACACGCGAAGTGGAGCAGGAGCGCGATCAGAATACTTCTACCTTCGACAAGCTCAAAACTGATTTAAGAGAAGTGAGCAGGCAAAACTCTGAACTTAAAGAGTTTATTTCCGACTACAAGCAGCAGGTGGAAGAGATGGAACAACGCCTGCAAAAGATGGCCGACCAACGCAAAAAACAAAAGGAAACCATCGACAGCCTGATGGAAGAGAACCTCGAACTGAAAAAGCAACTCGCCGGCAAAGGAGGGGAGGAGGAGTGACTTTTTAAGTTAAAAACTCCAGGAAATTATCTTTATTGATGGTTACAAAGTTGTTGCCGTAAGCATTTCTCCAAGAAAGTGGCGCTGTTTTTTTTGTTTTGTTGTATTTAATCTCATAAGCTTTTAAATCGTCTCCATCCTTCTCTATATAATCAATTTCAGTACCGTTATAATTTCGCCAGAAAAACTGTTTAGTCTCGAAATCATTGGAGTTTAGCAGGTTCTTGTATTTCTCTGATATAATGAAATTCTCCCAGAGTTGTCCGGTGTCATTTCTTTCTGAGATCATACGCAAATCATCAATCAGCATATTTCTGATACCGTTGTCAAAAAAGAAGTATTTGTCTGATTTGGAAACCTCTTTTCTTGGGTTCGTGCTGAAGGCCGATAGTTTGAATATGATAAACGACTGTTCCAGCAAAAAGAGGTACCTTTCGATAGTTTCACTGTTTAGCTTCAGATTTTTACTCAATTCACTGATGTTTACCTGGCTCCCCACTTGGTAAGCAAGTAATCTGAGCAAATCCCTGATCTTATGCGGATACCTGATGGTTTCCAATTCAAGGATGTCTTTGTAAAGATAGCTGCTTGTGATGTCATTCAGATACTCTTTCATGTTCTGAAGGCTTTCCACTCCGAACAGTTCAGGATAAGAACCAAAAACAAGTCGCTCATTTAATTTATCTTGTAATTCGAAAGGTGTTGCTGTTTTTGATAGTTCTCTGATGGAAAATGGCGTAAGCGTAAAAACTCTTTTACGTCCGGTCAATACTTCAGATATTCTGTTTGACAGCAGAAATGAAGAAGAGCCCGTAACCAGTATTTTCAGCCCTGGGATTTCATCATGAAGAATCTTGAGGTTTATTCCTATTTCAGGAACTCTTTGTCCCTCATCAATGAATAGCAAATCATATCCTGAAACTAAACCCTGCAATTTATTCAAATCCCGGCTCGACAGGATATCAATAAACTTATATTGATCTGCATTAATTGAAAGGGTTTTTAACCCTGACTTTTCGATGATATTTTTTGAAAGTGTTGTCTTTCCTGCTTGTCTGGGGCCATAAAGAACAGTAATCTTGTTTTTTGTAAACAACGTGTTTTCCAGATCTTTTTGTATTTCCCTTTGAACGTACATAACTCTTTTTGTGCAAAAGTACGAAATTTCACGGTCAACCGTGAAAATTAGGCCTAAATTCCATGGTTAACCGTGAAATCCCGGGGTTTTATTTCATCCCTAACTTCTGATTCTTCTTCAGTAGTTGATGTTTTGTTGACCGGTATGTTTTTTATAAAACATCATCCAGATGCCTGCGCTGGATTTGTGATGTGCTTCCAGCCACTGACGAAAGGATGCTTTGTCCGCAAAGTGAATATGTTCCAGTTCCATTTTCTGTTTTTAGAATTACTGCTAAGTTAAAGAATCCGGTGGCACAAAAAAAGCCATCCCGCAAAGGATGGCTTTTTGATATATGAAAAAAGTACTTCTTACTTCTTCTCTTTGAGTGCGGCGTGCGCTGCTGCAAGGCGTGCAACAGGTACGCGGAACGGAGAACAACTCACGTAGTTCATGCCCACATTGTGGCAGAATTCTACAGAGCTTGGCTCACCACCGTGCTCACCGCAGATACCCACTTTGAGTTTCTCGTTAGTCTGGCGTCCTTTTTTGGTTCCCATCTCAACAAGCTGGCCAACACCTTCCTGGTCGAGCACCTGGAATGGATCGTCTTTCAGCAGTCCTTTGTTGAGGTAGACAGGCAGGAATTTACCTGCATCGTCGCG
>JAASSU010000195.1 GCA_021767705.1 Bacteroidota bacterium
GGCATCCAGGTCATCCTGAAATCCCATATTCAGCATTTCGTCGGCTTCATCAAGAATCAATGAACGTACATTGGTAACGTCAAGTTTTCCTCTTCGGATCAGATCCAGCATTCGGCCCGGTGTTCCGATTACAACCTGAGTTCCTCTTTTGAGAGCGCGAATCTGGGTAGAAATGTTAGCTCCACCATAAACGGCTACCGTACTGATCCCCTTCTGATATTTGGCAAAAGCTTTAAGATCTTTTTCGATCTGAATAGCAAGTTCACGCGTTGGTGAAAGCACCAATACCTGAACATTGTCTGAGTTGGCATCCACTTGTTGCAGTACGGGCATACCGAAGGCTCCGGTTTTACCGGTACCGGTTTGAGCCAGGGCTACGAGATCTCTTTGTGAAGCTAAAATAGTAGGAATAGCTCTTTCCTGTACTTCAGTAGGGTTTTGAAAGCCGAGATCTTCTACAGCTTTACATATTTCGGGCGACAGGCCCAGTTCTTTGAACGTTGACATATAATATTTTTTAGTCGTTTTTATTCCGTTCAGAAATTGGTGCTGTACTGCTTCTTGTCCGGAATGTTAAATGGGGTGAGCTATGGACAAGAGGCAAGCGCGACTGCTTGATTTACAAAGGCCAGCAAGGTTCTATAAACCTGAAAAGTATAGGATTCCAGTCTTATCGCGAACTCACGAATTTTCAATAAGCTCTAAAGGTACGGATAAAAATCTTCTGTTATGAATATGAGGGGAAAATAATTTTAAACGTATTTATCTCCCCTAACCACTTTCACTGGATGAGCATATGCGATTACTGCATAATTTTCAAAATAGGCTTCTGAAACTGCATCTATGATCTTATTGCCTACTTCGCGACTTACCACGGTTTCGATCTTTACATTCCTTCCTTCAAAGTCACTGACCCGAGTACCCCTCGACCCCTCACCTGTTGTATCGGTAATAGTGTGGCCTTTAGCACCTTTATCCTTGATCAGGTCAATGATCTCATCGCGAAGTATTCGCTCTGTCACTATAGTGACTAAAAATAACTCTGTAAGTTTCATATCAACCTCCGAACCATGTTGCGATTATATAATAGAGCGGGATACCAAATGCAATATTAAAAGGAAATGTAATTCCCAGTGATGCCGTTAAATATAAGGTTGGGCTGGCTTTTGGCAAAGCAATTCGAACTGCTGCAGGTGCCGCAATATACGATCCACTTGATACCATGGCAGCAAATACAGAAGCCCCGGCTACACTCAAACCGGCCCACAGTCCGATCATTACCGCTAAAAATCCATGTATGATCGGTACGATGATCCCAAACCCAAGCAGGAAAAAACCGACTTTTCTGAGATCCTGTAGCCTTCTGGCGGTTATCATACCCAATTCCAGTAGAAAAAGTACAAGGGCTCCCTGAAATCCATTTACAAAAAAAGGTTTCACTGGTTCAAATTTTAATGGTCCTGCAATATATCCTACAACCAGGCCACCCAATAATAGTACTATACTGCTACCTGTTATCACTTCATGGAAGGCCTTTTTGATAGAACCTGATTCAGATTTTGAAAGTTGCGGTATCATCAATGCCACAATGATCCCTGGAACCTCAAGTAAGGCAACCAAAGTTGGCATAAAACCCTCCGGAGAATCGCCAAGTGTTTCAGCATAACTTATAGCTGCAATAAAAGTCACAGCCGAAACCGAACCATAATGTGCGGCTATACCTGCTGAATTATCTACGTCGATCTTACCCATGTACCTAAGTACAGCAAAAGCTGTGAGAGGAGTCAAAATTCCAAGAAATAAAGTAGATGTAGCCGGCCATACGAATTCTGTAAACGGCGTTGTGCTTAACTCTACGCCTCCCTTTAAACCAATGGCCAATAATAGGTATATAGAGAGACCTTGATACAGCGGACGAGGAAATTCAAGATCACTTTTAACCAATTTTGCGACTATACCCAGCACGAAGGCCAGAACTATTGGTGAGGTAAAGTTAGTAAGTAAGGTCTCCATTAATTGTGTTTTGTGTTAGGGTTATAATTAAAAAGGACATTCAGGAAAGGATTTCTTGCATATCAGCATTAATCGTGAAATCCACAAAATTCTGGGCAGCTGGACTTAATCGCTTACCTTTTGGATATACCATTTTCCATCGGTTTATGTGGGGCAGTCCATTTACATCCAGCACTGATATTTTGCCTATACTAGCCTCCAGGGTCATACTATACTTTGAGATAAGAGAAATGCCAATACCCGCCATGATAGCCTGCTTAACCGCTTCATTAGTTCCCAGCTCCATAATCACGTCAGGCTGTATCTTGTGCTTGTCTATCAGGCGTTGCATAACTAACCGCGTACCCGATCCTGGCTCCCTAAATAGAAATGGGTAGCCCTCCAGATCAATAAATTTCAGTTTTTTCTTATTAGCTAATGGGTGATCAGGAGCAGATGCCATTAATAACGGATTGTCTAAGAATTCAACCCATTCAAGATCCATGTCATCCGGAAGCTCAGAAAAAACTGCCAGGTCGCACATATTTCGCCTTAAAAGGTCTTTGACCTCATTTCTATTAGTGACCTTAAGAGATATCTTAATATTCTCAAATTTGGAACGATAAGCACCAAGAATATATGGCATGAAGTATTTAGCCGTAGATACAACTGCCAGGTTCAACTTCCCTTTTAACATTCCCTTGATCTCAGAAAGAGACATTTCAAGGCTGTTGAGCTCTTTTCTAATATTTTTCTGAGCCTCATATAGCTCCTTACCGGCCTGAGTTAGAAATAACTCCTTACCTATGACCTCAAAAAGGTCTACCCCAAAATGATCCTGTAATTTTTTTACCTGAATGGAAACGGCCGGCTGCGACATGAAAAGCTTTTCAGCCGCCCTTGTCATGCTTTTTTGTTTCGCTACTTCAGCAAATACATCGAGTTGATGTAGCGTAAATGACATGTATAAACTTTTATTTATGCTTTATATTAAAATAGTTAATTATCATTTATGATAAGGAGGATTTAACTTTTTGGCAAATCAAAAAATCAAACTAAAAATCATATGCAGATACCCAAAACGATCACAGTTGCTCATGGAGACGGTATTGGACCGGAGATCATGGATTCAACACTTAAAATTTTTGACGCAACCGGTGTAAACCTTAACTATGATTTTATAGAAGTTGGAAAAAATGTATATGAAAGAGGTGTTAAATCAGGAATTGAAGAAAAAGCGTGGGATACAGTCCTTAAAAATAAAATTTTGTTTAAGGCACCAATAACCACCCCACAAGGTGGAGGTGTCAAAAGCCTGAATGTGACTTTAAGAAAAACTCTTGGTTTGTTTGCAAACGTAAGGCCTTGCAAGGCTTACCACCCTTATGTGCAAACTAAGCATCCTCAAATGGATGTAACCATCATCAGGGAAAATGAAGAAGATACCTACGGGGGAATCGAGCATCGCCAAACATTTGAGGTTTACCAGTGTCTTAAA
The DNA here is from genome assembly GCA_021767705.1 of Bacteroidota bacterium. Taxonomy (GTDB): domain Bacteria; phylum Bacteroidota; class Bacteroidia; order Bacteroidales; family JAIPAH01; genus JAIPAH01. Next base: position 3,491 of record JAASSU010000195.1, read on the forward strand.
CTTATTACCCTGCCGGGCACTGAACGCATTGTACGCTATGCTTTTGAATACGCCAATACCCATGGCCGTAAAAAAGTTACCTGTTTCACTAAAGATAACATCATGAAGCTGACGGATGGTCTTTTTCATGATACCTTTAAGACCATTGCATCTGAGTATCCTGATATAGAATCTGAAAACCTAATCGTAGATATTGGAACTGCCCGGTTGGCAGATACCCCTGAGAATTTTGATGTCATTGTTATGCCTAATCTTTATGGCGATATAGTTTCTGATGTGGCTGCTCAAATTTCGGGTTCCGTAGGAATGGTGGGATCGGCCAATATAGGATCTGAATGCGCAATGTTTGAGGCTATCCATGGTTCTGCTCCGGATATTGCCGGCAAAAATATCGCAAACCCCTCTGCCCTAATTCAAGCTGGTACTATGATGCTTCGGCACTTGGGAGAGACCCGATCGGCTCAAATAATCCAAAATGCCTGGCTTAAAACACTTGAAGATGGCATTCATACGACTGATATATTCAGTAAACACAGCACAAAAAAAGTAAGCACATCTGAATTTACTCAGGCAGTTATCGACCGTTTGGGACAAACCCCCGGTAAATTCAGTGCAGTTAACTATGAAGGGCAGAAAAAGATCGACACACTTGAACTGAAACTTAGTAGGACTGAGCTCCGCCCTTCCCTCAAGCAAAAACGTGAGTTACTCGGGGTAGATATTTTTGTTTATTGGGAACCGGAAAATGCTAACCTTCTGGCCGAGAGACTTCAGGAAGCATCAGGTAAACACCTGAAACTTACAATGATCACAAACCGAGGCACTAAGGTATGGCCAAATGGTCACCCCGAAACATTTTGCACGGATCACTGGAGGTGCCGCTTCAAGTCTATTAATGAACGAACAAACCAAATGGAGATCAATGAGTTACTGCATAATCTTACAAAACATACAACTGATATCATAAAAACTGAAAACCTATACAGCTTTGATACTGAACCCGCATTTTCACTAGGTCAGGGTGAGTAGCTTCTTTTTACAAAAACATAATTTTTTCTAAGCCGCATTTTTTAACAGAATGCGGCTTTTTTATTTCAATAGGCATTATCGTAATAAATTACAGAGAACTCGTATTTTCGTTATCTTTGCAAAAACTGAAACATAATCTCTGTAATGGTAAAAGAATTCTTCTCAGACGCAAAGCCTATCGCTAATTTAAGACAACTTATTGAAAGTGAACTGCCTAATAAGAACCTAAATAGCTCAAATACACTTTGGGCAACCTCTGTATGTAGTGATGAGGTAAACCAAAGTCTTCATCAGCTGGATGACTTTTTTAAGACTTTTGGCCCTTTTATTTTGGGAGGCATTTCCGGGATCCCATTTGCAGGCAAAACAGGCTTCAAGGCATTTGCAAGTCATATTCCCGATGAAGGCGGTGCTGTAATCATTTATGGCCCACACATTGGTATAACTAAGGATGGATCAGTCGGAAAAGTAAACAGAGAAGGTCAGGACCATTCCTCTTCATGCTGTGGCTCCCTCGTTGCCGGTCTTAATAGCGTAAAAAGTGGAAACATTCTGAATATCTCACATGATGATTATCAACAGGGACAAGTGAATAAAATTATCACTGAAAATTTTGAGGAGATAAAGAGCACTGATAGTGATATAGTAGCCACCACTGAAATTGCATACAAACAAATTAAAAGAGAGTTAACCGATATAGTAGCCGGCAGTCTGGATAGTCTGGACGGTAAACCTCTGCTTATGATCGGGGGAATTATTGTAAACACAGATTGGGATCAACAAGATCTTTTCGAAGTACGTGATGTATCCTGGTTCAACATATAATTTAAAAACTACCCTATGAATAGAGTTAATACCATTGCGCTACTTTCGATCATCCTGTTTGCGACGATCGGGTGTCAATCTTCCGAAGAACGATCATCCCTGAAACTTAATACCGTACAAGATTCAACGGATATCGCCTACACTATCACAGGACTCGATGGTCCTGAAGCGGTTCGGTATGATCCGGAGCAAAAGGTATATTTCATCGCCAATTTCACCGGTGGTGGCAACGATCAGGACTCTACAGGGTTCATCACAAAAGCAAATGCTGAGGGGAATATTCAGGAACTGAAATTTATGGTGGGAACCGAAGAGGCTCCCCTTCATGCTCCGAGAGGTATGTATATAGTAAATGAAACGCTTTGGGTAGCCGATGTTTTAGGGGTTCACGGGTTCAATAGATCAACCGGAGAACAAACTGATTTTATTGATTTCACTCAATTTGAGATCGGTTTTCTCAATGACATCTCGGCAGACGAAAATGGTGTACTTTATGTGACGGACACCGGAACCTCAGTCGTATATAAAATTGAAAACGGAGAACCTTCCATTTTTCTAAGTGATTTACCAAGCGCCCCAAATGGGA
>JAASSU010000196.1 GCA_021767705.1 Bacteroidota bacterium
CGTAGCCCCAACCTCCTGAAAGCTCGATCTGGTCGGAAGAGGTTTCTTCGACCTGGTATTCAATATCCACCTCGTTGTTTTGCGGATCGGGCTTCGGCACCGGGTTAATAGACTCGGCATTGAAGTACTTAAGCTGTGCCAGCTCGCGGGTGGAGCGGATAATGTCGTTACGGCTAAAAAGCTGTCCTGGCTTAGTGCGGAGCTCGCGGAGCACCACATGGTCATTGGTGCGTGTATTTCCTGAAACGGTCACTTCATCAATGCGGGCCTGCTCGCCCTCGTAAATACGGAGCTCCATGTCGATGGAGTCGTTTTCCACGTTGACCTCCACCGGAGTAACATTGAAGAAAAGGTATCCGTTATCAAGATAAAGAGAGCTGACATCCATCCCGTTAGGGTCGTAGTTGAGCTTGGTATCCAGAATTTCCTGGTTAAACACATCACCTTTGCGGATGCCTAAAACCTGATCAAGCTGTTGTGCCGTATAAACGGTGTTTCCAACCCACTCAAGGTTTCTGAAGAAATATTTGTCGCCTTCTTCAACGTAAACATTCAAATCGATGGTATTGTCCTCGTTTTTAACGATTTCTTCTTCAACTATTTTAAAATCGCGATACCCCTTGGATCTGTATTTATCCACAAGGTTTTGTTTGTCTTCTTCATACTCATCGCGAAGATATTTGGAGCGCTTAAACACACTCAACCTGTAATCGTCGGCAAGAATGCTGCGCGCACTGTCGACTACAGAAAGAAGGTCGAGGCGCACAATGCCGGAAACTGTAGAGGCGATAAGTTTATCGAGACTGTTCAGCGGTCTGAACCTGGCTTTTTCTTTGGTATTCTTAAAAGTATTGACTGCCTGGTTGTCTGTCAGTGCTTCATTACCTATAATATTTATATCCTTTATCTTGATTCTGCGGTTTTTATCGACCTTAAAGCGCAACGACACGCTGTTCGCGCGGGCAGTATCGATATGCTGACGGATATCCACATCTGCATTAAGAAAACCCTTTTCCTTGTAGTAATCCTTGATGGTGGTGCGGGCGCTTACGCGGAGGTTATCTGTCACCACATCCCCACGTACCAGGCTCAGCTTATCTCTGAGTTTATCTGCTTCGGCTTTCTTTACACCTTCGAAGCTGAACCGCGATAAGCGCGGACGCTCCTGCAGCTGTATTTCCAGGAAAATATTATTTCCTTCCACTTTAGTGGCTACAATACGCACATTCTCAAAAAGGCCCTGATCCCAGAGTTTTTCGATGGCTTTGCTAACCTTATCTCCGGGAACGGTGATGCTTTCGCCTACATTAATTCCTGAAAGCATTATCAACACATTTTTATCCAGATACTGCACTCCTGAAACCGTGACGCCACCCACTTCGTATGTTTTAGGTTCAGCATAGTCGATTTCTTCAAGGTCGCTGCCGATAGAAACCTGGGCAAATGACACCTGTGTCATTGCTCCTATTAATACGGCAGCAGTCAATATCCATTTGCGTAATACCTTCACTTCTTCTTTCCTAAATCTCATTCCTAATGTGCTATTTATTGTTGAGTTGTTCGCTAATTTGTCCGAAACGTCTTTCTCTCGACTGGTAATCTATCAGTGCCTGGTAGAGGTTTTCCCTGTTAAAGTCGGGCCACAGAGTGTTGCAGAAATAAAGCTCACTGTAAGCCAGCTGCCAGAGCAAAAAATTGCTGAGCCTGTGCTCTCCGCTGGTACGTATGAGCAGCTCAGGATCGGGCATGCCGCTGGTAGAGATAAAATGCTCAATAGTATCGGCATTGACATCATCCGGGTTGATTTCGCCACTGCGGGCTTTATCGGCGATTTGCCTTGCCGCCATGGCTATATCCCAGCGGCCGCTGTAGTTAAGTGCCAGGGTAAGAACCATCCTCTTGTGGTCGTGCGTTTCTTCCATTGCTTTTTGAAGGCTGTTGCTTGCATCCTTGCCCAACTTACCTATATCGCCAATGGTATTTAACCTGATATCATTATCATGAAGCGTCTTCATTTCCCGCTTGACGGTTCTGACCAAAAGATTCATCAGTGCCTGGATTTCCTTTTGCGGCCGGCGCCAGTTTTCTGAAGAAAAAGCATAGAGCGTGAGGTAATCTACCCCCAGCTCAGCGGAACCTTCAGCGGCTTCGCGAACAGCGCGGACCCCATTTTCATGGCCAAAAATCCGAATCTTTCCCCTTCTTTTCGCCCATCGCCCATTACCATCCATAATAATTCCAATATGTTTTGGCAATTTCGTTATGTCCACCTGTTCTTTCAGACTCATCAGTAAAAAATCAAATTTCGTTAATAATTCCTTTGCATATCCCTGCACTCTTCCTCCTGAAACACACTCAGGTCGAGCGTAATGGATACCCCGGCAAATGAATACCAGTCGTTGGTGGCAGCATTGCTCATTTGCACCCCGTAAAGGTTGCTCCCTTCATCCACCGGATAATACTCCTGCAAGCCATCCAATCCATCGTTGAATGTTTTTCTGTACCCCCATTCCAAGGCCAGCCCCAGTGTTTTTGTGACGCTGAATTTGGCTCCCAGACCGAACGGCACCGAAAAACCATTTCCGCTGTACGACCCTCCGGTCTCAAGTGCAGTGTAATCACCGCTATAAAAGTAATAGCCCAGCCCTCCGAAAAGGTAAGGCGAAGCTTTGTGCTTCGAGCTGCCAATAAAAAACTTCAGAAAGTTAAATTCCCCGGTAAGGGATACATCATTCACAGTTCCTGAAAAGACCGCATTTCTTAGCGGCCTGATGGCGTGAACCGACTCGTCGGCCCCGATATCTCCGCGAAAAGCACTCAGGTTTAAGGCCAGTCGTGTATCGAGGTTATACCTGAATACCAGTCCGTAACCGGCATTGGTATTCGAAAATAGTTGCCCGGGATTGATGTCGCCATTATAATAGCTGCCTCCCGCAAAAAGTCCCAACTCAGGCCTTTGTGCATAGGTAAACATTACCGACATCAGTAAAGATGTTACTATCAATACTTTTCTCTTCATTTTTCAGCGCGTAAAATTATTAATTTTTTCATTTCTGAAAAGTGCGCAACCATTTATAGTATTAGTTCCGGTTATCGAGACCCCAGTTAAGCTTTTTCCTGATGGTGTCGAAAAAGGCTTCATTCTGAAGTCTCAATAGATTTATTTTAAACTGCTCCTTTGTTATTCTCAATTTTACAGGCTCTTCCATTTCAATGTACCTTGAATCCAACCCAAGGTTGTAGATATGGCTCCTGCCCAACACTTCCACAGTTATCACACTTTCGTCAGGAATAACGACAGGCCTCACGGTCAAATTGTGCGAGGCGATGGGTGTGATAATAAAGTTGTTGGCATTGGGTGTGACTATGGGGCCGCCGCAGCTCATCGAATAAGCTGTAGAGCCCGTGGGAGTGGCCAGTAACAGCCCATCGGCCCAGTAGGTGTTGAGCACCTCCCCATCCACGCTTACGTTCACGGTGAGCATCGAATGTGCTTCACTTTTGTGGATGGTCAGCTCATTGAGCGCATAGTTTACCTCCCCAAACAGTGGCTTTTCTCCTTCCACCTTTATCAGTGCCCGCTGGTCGTAGCTGTATTCTCCGGCCAGCACGGCATCAATCGCATATTGGACCTTATCTTTAGGCACGCTGGACAAAAATCCCAGTCGCCCCAGGTTAATGCCCAATACGGGGATCCCTGAATCACGTATCAGTGAAATGGTGTCGAGCAGGGTACCATCGCCACCAATGGAAAACAAAAAATCGGCTTCCCGCTCCACCAAATCCTGGTGTTTGGAAAAAACCGAAACCTCTTTTTCAAGACTAATCAAGCTCTTAATGCTTTCCCAAAACTTAGCGTAAATGCAGAGTTTTACCCCTTCCTGCTCCAGCTTCTCAATAAGCTGTTGCAAAAAAGCTGCTTTTTCTGCGGTAATCGCTTTTCCGTAGAGCGCTATTCTCATATGGTGGCCTGCTTTGACTTATTTTGCAATGTTACGAAAATATGGCGACTCGGTAATGCTCTTAACAAATTTTAATAAGCTGAAAAAGCCTATAAATGAGTTTCTTTGTTTGACAGGTTACTACGTTTCTGAGCTTAATATGTTACCCGGATTTTTAAGTTTGAAAAGTGTTTATGTGTGCAGGTGTTTATGTGTTTAAGTAATTGCTTAGAGCAGAAAGCATAGGGCGCAGTGCTTTTGCAAGGCAGTGATTATTTAGCTGAACGTTGGCAAGGAGCAAAATGCAGTTGGCAATTAAGTTTCGGGTTTCGGGTTTCGGATTCCGGGTTAAAGGGTTGAAATTCCCGAAGGGGATGGCAACCCTGGAATTTCCGATTTCGGGTTCCTGATTTCGCGCTTCGCGTAATCAGCATAAAATCTGCGTAATCCTCTTCTATGGGGTTTGTTATTTGGTGCTTCATTAACTGATTTCACAAATAGACTATTCTACTATTCAACTAATTTGCTCTTATATCGGAGCTACGAAGTGGAGGAAAAATCCGCCGTTGTTGTTTTTATCCCAGGAGTATTCGAAGCGGAAGACTTTTTCGTAGTAGGTTACCAAGTCTATTCCGATGCCTTTGCCCATAAGCAACTCACCCGGAAGGTGGTTTCCGTTTGATTGCCAGCTATCAAAGGAATCGACGTAGCCAAAATCAACAAAAGCATTCACGTAAAGTGCATAAAAGAGTTTGCTGAACTGCTCAAGCGGTATAAAATCGAGATTTACTGTTTTGGTGGGTATCAGGGCAAACTTGATGTTCGAGCGAAGGAGTCCATAGTTGTTGCCATTGATCACATTGTATTCATACGACCGTACAAAACTCTTGTTATACCCCAGCCCGCTGTTCAGAAAATAAGGCTGCTTCGATTCATCGGAAAAAGAAAGCGTCAGTCCGGAAGCGGCATACCAACGGCTGCTGAACTTCCAGTATTTCTGGAAAAAGCCTTTAAACCTCCAAAAATCCACCACATTATCGAGCATGCCAAGACCCTCTTTTTCAAGGATAATATTAAGGTAATGACCCTGGAGCGGATAGCTGATGTAATCGCGAAAATCACGTTCATACTCATAGCTGAGTCCGAGATACCTGGCCCTCGATTTATTCCCCATCAAAAAATCAGGATTGATCATAGCCAAAGTATCCATAAACGCGTAGTCTTTGTAGGCCAGGCTGAAAAAGTGACGGCGATATAGCTTTTTGCGATACGACAGGGTCACTTTACCTGTATTTTTCTTAATCGGGTAACGCTCTTCATCATTAAAAAACACCAGTTCATCATCGCGGGTGAGCACAGCCGTTTCGCGGCTCCTCAAAAACTCACCCTCGACGATAGCGCCCCACTGTTTTTTCGAATCGAAATAAGGGATCAGGTATCTGAAATTCAAATACTCATTATGCCCGCCAATCATTTTCACATGAATCTCTTCGTTACGCCCACGAAAATTTTCCTGGATAAACAACAATCCGTAATCGGCACGACTAAAGTCTTTGGTTTCCCACCAGGTATTGAAGTTGCGATCCACCATCTCGAAGTAAGGAAAAACCCACGAGTACCATTGTTCTGTAAGTTCAATATTGATTTTCAACAATTTGCCGGCGGTATCGGCATTAATCTCTACAAAATTGAAAAGTCCGGTATTTAACAGGTTGTTTTCGCTTTGCTTCAATAATTTTTTCAGCTTTCCGTGAGCCACCTTATCGCTTTGCGCAAACTCCAGCTCGCGAAGAATAATGGGCCGGCGGGTCTTTTTGTTGCCATCAACCATTATGGTATCGATCTCAAAAAACTGAGTTGATGGCTTTTGGGCTGAACCCTTTGCGCAGGCAGCCAGCAGAAGAATAAACAAAAGAATACTCCGCATTTTAAATCCCAAGATAAGTCATAATGTATTGATAGTGCTCGTCCAGCTTCTCCA
>JAASSU010000197.1 GCA_021767705.1 Bacteroidota bacterium
CATAGCATTTTGATTTAGCGTTGTCATCATTCATTGTGGAGCAATATTTTGATCTTATTCCTCGGAATGATAGTATTTTGAATAGTGATGAGGGAAAAGGTTTATTCATCGTCTTCTCGATTCACTTTCGGTGGTGGGCTTTTCGTTGATGCGGTAGGCAATCCTGAACATCAAAGTATTATTGTATTGCTGACGCACCCACGAGTTATCAGGCACCGCCACTGCCGTAAAACGTCGCGACCGGATAGGAAACATCGAGTAGCTGTAGCGGAAGTTCGCATAAAACGATTTGTAGAGCCTGAACTGAAGGTCGAAGAGTGCAAGCCAGTCGCTTTTATTAAAGCCTTTTGTTTCGATGTAAGGCTCTGTATTTCCGCTGTTTTCTTCCTCAAATTCATCCAACAGCCTGGCATAGGCTATTCCGAGCCCGGCAGTGAGAATGTCTTTATCGTTGTAGTGCAAAATAACCGGCACCTCCACATAATTCAGATTGAGATCATATTCGGCGGTGTAGGTCTCGTCGTTCGATTGAGGCCCCTGGTAAGCCCCTTTTTGATTGTAATTGGTTTCGAGCGTAAGAAAAAGATTGTTGCCCAGCGGCGCCGAGGCTTGCACTCCCAGGTTGATCCCGGGGTTGTTAAATCCATATACCTCATCGCCATCCACCTGCCCGAGGTTCATCCCGGCAAGGAGAGAGGCCCTGAACTGCTGTGCCTGCACCATCCCTGCAGCCACCACCAAAATCACCAACAATAATCTTCTCATAAAAGTAATCTGTTTAGCTCTTGTTTATTCTGCGGGGCCGGACAGATGCCACGCAGCCCCGATTGTTTTTAACTAACGGCAAAAATAAAACTTCAGTGTGTATTAAACCTCTTTCATTGATAATTGAATTCGCTTTCGCGGAATATCAACCGACAGCACCTTGACCATGACCTTTTGGTTCAGTGTCACCACCTCATTTGGGTCTTTAACAAAGCGATCGGCAAGATGACTGATGTGCACGAGCCCGTCCTGGTGCACGCCAAGGTCCACAAAAGCCCCGAAGTCGGTGATGTTGGTGACTATGCCCGGAAGCTTCATTCCCGGTTTCAGGTCGCTGATTTCCTGCACATTTTCATCGAAGGTAAACAGGTCGAACGACTCGCGGGGGTCTCTTCCGGGTTTTTCAAGCTCTGCCATAATATCCTGAAGTGTGGGCATCCCGGCCTTTTCGCTGACAAAGTCTTCGAGCTTCAGCTTTTTCCGGAGTTCGGCACTCGACATCAGCTCTGACACTGTGGCATTCAGCGACCTGGCCATCTGCTCCACCACCTTGTAGCTCTCAGGGTGCACCGCACTGGCATCCAGCGGGTTTTCAGAAGTCCGCACTCTCAGAAATCCTGCCGACTGCTCAAAAGCTTTCTCGCCAAAGCGCTCCACCTTTTTAAGTTCCTTACGGTTGCGGATGCTTCCGTTTGCTTTGCGGTATTCCACTATCTTTTCAGCCAGCGAGGGGCCGATTCCTGCCACATGCGTCAGAAGCTCCCTGCTGGCGGTGTTTACATCCACACCTACGGCATTCACACAGCTTTCCACGGTATCTGTCAACGACTGGCCCAGCGCTTTCTGATCCACATCATGCTGATACTGTCCCACGCCAATAGCCTTGGGATCGATTTTCACCAGCTCAGCCAAAGGGTCGGCAGCGCGGCGGCCAATGGAAACGGCGCCCCTGACCGTAACATCGTAATCAGGAAACTCCTTTCGCGCAAGCTCGGAGGCCGAATACACCGAGGCCCCGCTTTCGCTCACCATCACGGCAATAATATCGCGGTCGAACCTGATTTTTTTGATGAAGCGCTCCGTTTCCCTCCCTGCTGTTCCGTTTCCGATGGCAATCGCATCAATCTTGTAGGCTTTCACCAGGTAACCTATCTTTTTGGAAGCCGTCTTAACATCACGCTGCGGCGGATGGGGATAAATCGTTTCGTTGTACTGGAGATTTCCGTTTTTATCGAGGCAAACCACCTTACACCCCGACCGGAACCCCGGATCGATGGCCATGATGTTCATCTCTCCCATAGGAGGGGCCAACAGCAACTGCCTGGCATTCTGGGCAAATACTTCAATGGCCTTTTCATCGGCCTGCTCTTTGAGCTTAGCCCTGATTTCATTTTCCATGGAGGGATGCAGCAAGCGTTTGTAGGCATCAGCAATCGCTTTCATAACCTGCTGCTGGGTATGATGTGGTTTCATAAACACCGAAGCTATCAGGCCCAGCGCATCCTCTTCATCCACCAAAATCTTTATCTTCAGGAAGCCCTCTTTTTCTCCGCGCATAATGGCCAGTATCCGGTGCGAGGGCAGGCGGCTCACGTCTTCCTGGTAGTCGAAATAAGTGTCATACTTCTCTCCTTCTTCTTCCTTTCCCTTCACTACCTGCGATTCGAGATAACCCTCTTCGGCGAACATTTTCCGGAGTCGCCTTCTTACATACGCATTTTCATTAATCCATTCGGCAATGATGTCGCGTGCTCCCTGCAATGCTTCTTCGGCATTGTTTACCTCTTGCTCTGCATTCACAAAGCGTTCTGCTTCCTTTTCAGGAAACCCAACATTGCGGCTGAGCATTATTTTAGCCAGCGGTTCCAGTCCACGGTTGCGGGCAATGGACGCTTTGGTCCTGCGCTTCGGCTTGTATGGCAGGTAAATATCTTCGAGCTCGGTGAGGCTGGTAGCGGCTTCAACCTGTTCCTTCAACTCCTTTGTCAGGATGTCCTGCTCTTCAAGCGATTTCAGGATAGCTTCCTTTCTTTTATCCAATGCCTGTAGTTGCAGCATCCTGTCGCGGATAGCTGTGATTTGTACTTCATCGAGACTGCCGGTAGCCTCTTTCCGGTAACGCGAGATAAACGGCACCGTGCCGCCCCCATCAAGAAGGGCTATCGTATTTTTTACCCCCTGCGGGCGCAGATTCATTTCCTGAGCAATTAGCTTGCTGTATGCTTCAATATTCATAGAAAAAGGTTTATTTCCGGGCCACAAACATACGGTTTTCCTCGAAATTGTAGATGCTGACAGCACCGTCAAAAAAGGTGTGCCGGATAGCCTCGAGGATGTCGTCAGCATTTTGTTTGTCGGCCCTTCCGGCCATGACTTTGTTGTAGATGAGCATCCCGCCGGGCTTCAGCACCGAATGCAATCGCTTTATAAATCGTGGCGATTGAAAAAAATCAGGGATATAAAGATCGACGTAGACATCGAAAATGAGCATATCGTATTCACTGTCGTGGGCGTTGCGCATAAAGTCGGCAGCATCAGAGTGGTAAAGGTTATCGGCTGCCCTGAATCCATCAGGGAAATGCTTCTTCGTGAGGCTGATTATTTTCTCATCTACCTCCACCCCGTCAATTTTTCCCTTAAACCCGTATTCCTTTCTGAGGAGCTGCGCTGTGCCTCCTGCGCCATATCCTAAAATCAGCACCTTGTCAAAAAACACCTCCTTCAGTTTTACCTGGTTGAAGGTGCGGCGAAAAACCTCATAAAGCGTCCCGAAGCTGTAGTTGGCCTGCGAACAGTTAAGCACCTTTCGGCCATTGACCCAAACGACCTCCAGCATGTCGCCATCAGCGCTTTCAGCACTATCTACCCTTACTTCGGTGAAGTAGGACATCAACTTTCTGAACAAATCTGGTAAACTCATATTTCAAAAGAAGTTGCCAGGTTAAAGTGAAAGCACCTGCCATAGAAGATACCCTATGTAAACAGCGATTAAAATTCCGCCCGTCAGCTTATTAATCTTCCACCTTTTCATGGCTATAAGCAGGAAAACCACAACCACAGAACCAAAGAGAAGCAACACACTGGTTATCAAGTTATTTCCTACAACCTCAACATCTCTTCCGAAAAAAGTAAGCGCAATGAACCAAGGCAGACCCAAACCTATCAGCACATCAAAGATGTTTGAGCCGATGGCGTTGCTTACAGCCATGCCTCCTTTTCCGTCTTTAGCTACCAGGTATGAAGAAATCAAATCAGGCACTGAGGTACCTATGGCCAGCACCGTGAGGGCAATAATTGCTTCCGGAATATCCAGCGCATGAGATATGTGGATGGCACTTTCAACTAAGAGCCATGATAACAAACTAATCCAAATGATACTGATTGTGAAAACGGCCCAGTGATACTTAATTTTCGGAAAGCTGATTCGCATCATCCAGTTTAGAGGCTGCAAAACCATCTTCAGGAATTTGTATCTGTTGATTTTATCGATATCCACGCTATGCTCTACCTCCTCAGCATCATCCTTGTAGGGAAGCCACTTTTTCCATTTCATCACGGCGAAAATGTAAAAAACGTATACCACAATCATCAGAGAAGCTTCGACGAGGGAAATGTGATTATTATAAAACACGTAAGCCAATAAGGCCACACTAAGCAGGTAAAAAAACACCTCTCTCACAAGTGGCTGCCACGAGAGGGTAGCTTTGCGCGCCATTGCAGCAGCCCCGATAATCACAAGAATGTTAAACAAAGCTGAACCGACAATGGTCCCCATGCCAATTTCTTCATGGCCTCCCGGCCTGAACACCGCTATCAATGCAATAAAAAGTTCCGGGGCACTTGACCCCATTGCCATCAGCGTGGTTCCTGCCACGTCTGAAGGAACGTTGTTTTTCACGGAAATACGTTCAAGTGCCGGAATAAAATAAGCATCCGTTACCTGTGCAAGCAGATAAAAAGAAACGAGGATGACTAATGTGTATATAACCAATTCTATCATAAGGCAAAAATAACAAGTTTATTCTTGTATGGTTTTGGCCTGAAAAAAGATTTAGCCCTTCTCGCGCATAAAATTTTCGAGGTGTAAACTTAGGTACTTATTGTAAGCCAATAAAAGACAACTACTTAATTTTTAGAATGCGTGATATGCCAAAGTCAATAGATTTCTCCCTCGGCCAATTACGCTCATTGATATCTTAATTCCTCTCTTTTAGCTTAAAAGAAGGGATTTCTCATAAAGCAAATGGGGGCCTTGGTACGAAATGACGGGATTTATATGTCAGACGAGGCAAAAGGGATGCGCTGACGCCATTGACTATAAAGTACTATGTCAGCGCATCCCTTTTGCTGTTTCTTCCCATGCAAACGTCTTTTCGACTGAAGGCACTTACCCACAGCGTTATGATGTAAAACTAAAGGCTGGAAAAAGTGCCTGAAGGAGACCCGCCCGACTGAATGACTTTTGTCGTTCGGGCGGGAATCTATAAGTAATCAACTTTACACCTCGATAAAATTTAAAATGAATTACTTCTCGTCAAAAAATCTTTTCAAAATTCCTCGCCCGAATCAACTATTAAAAAAAACACAAAAGCAAGAAACCATGAAAAAAGCAGTATTATTCTTATTTACGGTATTCCTATTTTTCGGAAACACTGATGTATGCATTGGACAGAACTCGGTAGATGACGCTCAGAAATTTGCTGAAAGGTGCCTTAAAAAAGTAAGAAACCGCCGTTTCAGAAAACTCCAGGAATCTTACCCGCAGGCTCTGAAAGATATTGAGAGAATTAAAGCCAATGCCACGAAAGAGCAGTTTGGCTGGGATGATGTAGCCAAAAACGCTCCCGATTGGATTGAAATGATGGAAACTTTTGCCAAGTTTCCGAATCACCAGGTAGAGAGAAAAGGGGAAGTCATCAAGTTTGAAATTGTTGATTACAAACCACTACTTGCCGAAGCTAAAACCAAAGCTAACGAAGCACACTACCAGGAAGGCGTCAAAATCATGGAAGAGAATGAGCGATACAACCAACGCCGGAAAGCCTTCTATCATTTCCAGGAAGCGATGGACTTTTCTGATAACCACAAAGAAGATATTTACCAGCGGGCTGCCACGATTCACTATGATGAAGGACTCCGTATCTACAACAGTTCAG
>JAASSU010000198.1 GCA_021767705.1 Bacteroidota bacterium
CAGCAGAATGCTCAATACCGCTAAAACAGATAAATAAACGCTTTTGGTTTTCATAGTTTTGTATTTGGTTTTAATGATTAGTTGTCTATTCCTCTTTATTTTGAACACTAAAAATGTTAAATATTCTCTTGTACAAAGACATTTCAATGCATTCATTTTTACGAATAATGTGGCCTCCCTATCCTCTCTAAGTTTTGCCTTGTAATAATACGAATATTAGATTATTATTCCAATACAAACCTACATAAAGAATAAATCCTCCCCATTTCAAATTACAGAAACTCCTGAGCTGAATTAAACGGTTTTAGAGCTACAATACAACCTCAAGTAATCTCAGTAATATACTGGTCTCTAGCTATCAGGTATTGCTTCTTTTTGGTTTTGGTATTAACTACTTCGACAACCACGTCAACATAAATATTTGTGGGCCAATCAGGACCGCTCTTACTGATATATTCCGATCTGAATACATAATTACTGTCCATATTGAATTCCGGAGCAGTTTTCCAGAGGTTGTTGAAGTGTATCACATATAAACGGGTCACCTCCATATTTCTCGTGATTTCGGTACTGTCAGCATTGACGAGGTGAATTACAGCCATCAAACGACGATCTTTAGTGTCAATGGGTCCTCCAGGCGACATGTTTTTCCATAGTTCTGTGTATAAAAACAATTCCTGATCATCAATAAAAATGGTATCCGAAGCGACTGCGTATAATTCATTAACAAATTCTTTATCCTTAAGCACTTTCCCGTTCATCGGGTCTTCCTCGCAGGCGGTTAAGGTCAGAATCAAAATCATCGCAAGGGTAAAAAAGAAAGTTTTGAAAAGTGTTTTCATAGCATGATTAAGATTCAGAATCAAAATAGAATAATTATCAAAAACAAATCAATACTTGGGGGAATCAAAGTTTATATTGTGGTATACATTCAATAGACTAATTTTTGATATGCAAAAATAAATTAACCCCTAACTCCTCACTTTGCACAGAAAGCTGGGAAGAATCAAACCCGGCAGCTATTCCAAGATTTACGAGTTCTTGTTTAGATCTGTGATTTAAATACCACTCTCCAAACAATTCCATATAATCCCGGCTGGGATTATTAGCTTTGTTGAAGTTACCAACAACGATTTCACCACCTTTTTTGATACTGTTTTTTATTTTCTTTAAAAGAAATACGAAAGCTTTATCATCGAAATAATCGAAAAGACCTGCAGACCAAATCACATCAAAATGATCTTGGAAACTACATCGAAAGACATTCCTGTTTATGAAAACAATTTCCTTTAAAAAATCCTTGTTCAAGTTTTTTGCATAATTAACCGCATTTGCATCCATTTCAATACAGGTAGTTTTTAGGCTAAAACCATTTAAACCTTCATACAGCTCTTTTAAATCACGTGCCGGACCGCTGGCAATATTGAGTAATTCGAGGCTATTATTTGTTTCAAACTTCTTAGATATAAAGTTTTTAAAATATTCTTTCCTGTTTCTAACTGCTATCGGGGCAGCATGTTGATGAAAAAACTCATCCCATTTTCTATACTCTTCAATTTCCGACATATGATGGGTATATATCTTATCAATCATCAAAAAATCACCAGCATATCCGTATGGTTTAATTAAACCATGACCTTGCACAGTGTTTTTTAGAAACTCATCTCCAAAACTTCTATTGAGAAGAGTTAAATGATCTTTAGTAATTGAGCCTTCATCAAACTTACTTTTCAATTTCAAAACAAATTTGTTTATCTCTTCAGTTTTTTGAGGGTTAAGTCCCAATAATTCCTGCCTCATTGCCAAATAGGTTTTTGTTAAATCCATCAGTGTTTTGTTTGTAATGGTTATAGATGTAAAAATAACAATTACTAGATAAATTATACGTGAAAAATTGATTTAGAATTAATATGAATAAGCTTTTCGGGACAAAAAATTGAAATAAATAGAATGGAATTATATTTAAATTAAGACTATCTTTTAGTGATTATTATTGAGCATAAATATTTCTAAACAGACATACAGGTAAGCTACAAAAAAAGCCATTACAGAAAATAATATTCTCTGCAACGGCCTTATGCTTTATTAAAACGGCAATGTTTAAATCTCTTTCATGAGGTTGGCCATTTCGATGGCCGACATGGCGGCGTCAAAGCCTTTGTTTCCTGATTTTGTTCCGGCACGTTCGATGGCCTGCTCCAGGCTGTCGGTTGTGATTACCCCGAAGATTACTGGTTTGCCGGTTTCGAGTCCGACCATGGCCACACCCTTGGCCACTTCATTCGCCACATAATCGAAATGTGGCGTAGAACCACGGATAACCGCACCCAGACAAATGACAGCATCGTACTTATCGGTAGCAGCCATTTTCTTGGCCACCAACGGAATTTCATAAGATCCGGGCACCCATGCCACTTCCACATCATCTTCGGAAGTATCATGACGACGCAAGGCATCAAGCGAGCCTTCGAGCAGCTTTCCGCTGATAAACTCATTAAAGCGGCCCACAACAATCCCTATCTTTAATCCTTTGCCGTTTAGCTTTCCTTCTATCTTTTTCATGATTATTTATTTTAAATGTGATTGATTCAGTTTTTTAACATGCAGCATATGTCCCATCTTTTCCATTTTGGTGGCCATGTAATATTCATTCTTTTCGTTACAGGTCATCTCGATAGGCACGCGCTCTGTCACCTCCAGTCCAAAGCCTTTAATCCCTTTCATTTTTAATGGATTGTTGGTCATCAGCTTCATTTTCTTTATTCCGAGCGAAGCCAGCATTTCCGCCCCTACCCCATAATCGCGCAGGTCGGCTTTAAAGCCCAGCATATGGTTGGCCTCGACAGTATCAAAGCCCTGGTCCTGGAGACTGTAAGCCCTGAGCTTATTGATAAGCCCTATTCCACGGCCTTCCTGACGGAGGTACAGCACCACACCTTTACCAAGACTGTCAATCCTCCGCATAGCTTCGTGAAGCTGGTCGCCGCAATCACAGCGCTGTGAGCCCAGCGCATCGCCGGTAAGGCACTCAGAATGCACACGCACCAACACCTCATCCTCCTCGCTGATATCTCCTTTAACGAGTGCCAGGTGGTGCTCGCCGCTCACTTTACTCTCAAAACCAACCGCTTTAAAATCACCGAATTTTGTTGGTAGATTGGTTTCTGTCACCTTGTTAACAAGACTTTCTGACTTCCTTCGGTAGCGAATCAGGTCTTCGATAGTAATCATCTTAAGGTCAAACTTTTCCGCGAAAGCGAAAAGGTCGGGAACCCTGGCCATCGTGCCATCATCGTTCATCACTTCGCAAATGACGCCCGCTCTTTTAAATCCGGCAAGGTAAGAAAGGTCGACGGCGGCTTCGGTATGGCCGGCGCGCTCGAGCACACCGTAAGGTTTTGCAGCCAGCGGGAAGATATGTCCCGGGCGGGTAAAATCATCCGGCCCCGCATCAGGATCAATCATCTTGAGTATGGTGTGGGCACGCTCATAAGCGGAGATTCCGGTGCTGGTATCCGCCGCATCCACCGAAACGGTAAAAGCCGTCTGTTTTTTGTCGGTGCTGTTGCGAACCATCATCTCGATATTCAACTCTTTAAGCCGTGCATGTTCTACAGGCATGCAAATGAGCCCTCCACCCTGCTTGGCCATAAAGGCAATCGCTTCCGGTGTAACTTTTTCGGCAGCCATCACAATATCGCCCTCATTCTCCCGGTCTTCATCATCAACCACAATCACCATCTTCCCCTGGCGGATATCTTCAATTGCTTCCTCTATCGTGTTAAACTCAATCATCTCTTTTAATTATTATAAGACAGATTCTCAATCACAAAATTTGACCCTGCTCGTGTGCTATTAAAATCCTTTTCAGGCATTGCCCGTTTATATCTGTATATTATCTTGATTATCCATATTTTGAGCTTTTTATGCAAACCCGTTTTTTTTCAGATAATCCATAGATACTTTTTCTTTTTCTCCTGACTCTCTGAAAACCAGAAACCGTTCGATATATTTTGCGGTCATATCCACTTCAATATTCACCTTATCTCCAATTTTCATTTCATTCAGCGTAGTTTCGCTCAGCGAATGCGGAATCACAGAAATCGTAAAGCTATCCTCCTTCACATCCACCACGGTTAGCGAGATTCCATTTACCGCTACCGATCCTTTAGGGATGAGATACCTGATTTGCTCCGTGTCTATCCCAATAGTGAACCAAACCGCATTTTCATCATTTTCTATTTTCCTGATTTCGCCTTTCGCATCCACATGACCGCTCACCATATGACCTCCCATTCTTCCGCCCACCTGCAGCGCGCGTTCGAGGTTTACCCTGCTTCCCGCCTTGAGCATTCCGAGGTTTGAGCGCGACATCGTCTCCGGGACAGCATCCACCGTAAACCGCGATTTATCGAAGGTGGTAACGGTAAGGCATACACCATTAACCGCCACGCTGTCGCCCACCTTCAGGTCAGCGACAATTTCTTCTGAACGTATCGTCAGGGTGGCCGACTTCTCGCCTGGCTTCACCATTTCCACAACTCCCTTATCTTCAATAATTCCTGTAAACATCAGTAAACGACTTTTCCTCTTATCATTAAATCTTCACCCACTTTCATGGTTTTCATGTCTTTGATACTAAACGCCTGATCCATCACATCCACGCCTTTTCCGGAAACCGGAGTTTTTGCGTGTTCGCCACCAACCATCTTAGGCGCCACAAACATAAAAACTTCATCAACAATTCCTTGCTTTAAGGCAGAAAAATTGAGTGCACCGCCCCCTTCGAGAAGGATACCATCAATACCTTGTGCTCCCAATTCCGACATCAGCTCCTGAAGGTCTACTTTTCCTTCAAAAGCATTAGTTTCTATGGTTTCAGTTTTTCCTTCCCGCAATATCTTCAGTTTTTCAGGGGATGCCTTTTTGGTATGCGCAATAATTGTTTTTGCCTTTTCGGGATGGTTTACCACAAAAGCATCCATCGGAATGCGGGCCGAACTATCTGCAATTATCCGAATCGGATTGCGTGCTTCACGTTCAAGACGCGTATCCAGGTGCGGGTCGTCGGCAATAACCGTATTTACCCCGACCATGATGGCCGTGTACTCATTGCGCAGCTCATGAACAAGCCTGCGAGCCGCCTCGCCCGTTACCCAGCGGCTGTCGCCAACCCTGGTGGCAATCTTTCCATCCAGCGTCATGGCGCTTTTCATCACCACGTAAGGTTGCTTGGTTGTGATGTATTTAACAAAAACCCTGTTCAGGTCTAAAGCATCGTCTTTCAGCACTCCTTCAGCAACATCGATTCCGGCATTTTTTAATATTTCAACTCCCTTGCCGGCCACCAGCGGGTTAGGGTCGCGCATGGCTATAACCACCCGCGAGAATCCTTTCTCTGCTATCATTTGGGCGCATGGAGGTGTCTTGCCATGATGAGAGCAGGGCTCCAGGTTGACATACAGTGTAGCTCCCAGCACCGGCTCAGCGGCATCACTAACGGCATTCACTTCGGCATGAGAGCCACCAAAATATTCATGAAAGCCCTCGCCTATCACCCTGTCGTTTTTTACAATCACAGCCCCCACAAGCGGGTTCGGGTTTACCTTGCCTACCCCGCGGCGGGCGAGCTCAAAAGTGCGTTGTATGTATTTCTCGTCTTGTGTCATAAAAAAAGCCCTGAAAGATCCGATGTCTTTTCAGGGCAGTCAATTATAATATCATTTCCGGGTTCAATAAACCCATGCCGGTCTTGCTATTATATTGCTTCTTCTTCCATCCAGACTGTACTGTCGGCAACGGAATTTCACCGTTTCAGTCCCGGAAAAACCGGGAGTAGCGGACTGTGACCGCCGGTCGGGAATTGCACCCTGCCCTGAAGAAACACTGTGTTTTAGAACCTGACAAAGATAACG
>JAASSU010000033.1 GCA_021767705.1 Bacteroidota bacterium
AGCTTCTTTTCCAGCTCGCTGATGCGCTTTTGATTGTAAAGAATAGCGTTGTTGAGGTAATAAATCTCTGACTCGATATTGTCGATAAGCCGTTGGCGTTGATCAATTTTCCTTTCGAGAAGGACCAACTGGTTCATCGAAGCCTTTTTGTTTTTCTTGGTTTCCTGCAAAAGCTTGTTGGTCAGCTCAATTTCCCGCTCAATCTGTTCTTTGTTTATTCTGAGCCTTTCCTTTTCGGATTGTGCATAAAGCGATGTGTTGCTGATAAAAATCAACAACAAACTAAAAACAGCTATTCGTAACATCGCTCTCATTGGCATTATCTGTTAAGCTTTACTTCTTCATATTTTGATGAAATCCGGAAAGGAAACCGCAAGTCTTTGTCTAATTGAACCCGTGAGTAGTCGAGCAAGACGTTGACATTGTTGTTCGCCTTTACATTGAACTCCATATGCAAGGGGAGCATCTGCGACTCTACCACAAAGAAATTTCCATACTCTGCCGTCAGCTTCCGGCTGCGTGCAGGCCTGATTTCCTTGACCATAATTTTTTTAATCTTAAAGGTCTTCGGGTCGAGCCAGGTGTTTTGAATCGGGATTTCAGAGGCTTCATGCTCTCTTACGTATTTTTTAAGTTTTCTACGGTTGGCTGTAGCCAGTTTATACAGCCCGCCGTCGATAGAGGTTTTCCAGTGGGCATCCTCATAAAAGGAAAAGTCATTCCCGATAAGGAAAGCTTGCAGCATATCAAAATCCAGTGCATTGTTCAGGTACTGATTCACATACTCATAGCTTTCAAGGAAATAGGACTTGCTGGTGCGGTCGATTACTTTTACGGAATCGGGGGTGATGAGGATACGTGCCACTTCAATGCCCATAACCGGTGCGATGGAAACCCATATGAGGCTGTCGCGGTTGATACGGATATTTCCTTTGAAGGATGTTTTTTCTTTTCCATCGGCATAGTGCAACGAGAACTTAGCCGCAAAGGTTTTGTATTTCAACTCATGGTTTTCGAGCTGCGTCAACAGATAGGACGCCCCCTCCTCTTTGATGGGCGCTTTGTAGAGACTGCGCTCAGAGCGGCATGACCACAGCGACAGGCTCATAAATGCGATTAAAACTATCCAGGTAACTCTTCTCATTTTCCAAATATCCCTTTTCAAAAGACTACGGAGTTCTTGCTTGGAATTAATCCGTAATCCGTTTTCTGCTCTTTATTTTTTTGTCAATGCTGTCGGATGTTTCACCGGCATCGCGTGCTTCTTTCCATAGCTGCACGGCCTTCTCCACCTTTCCCAGCTCATAATACACATCACCAAGATGCTCAATTACCGTACCGCTGGGTTCTTCGCTGCTTTCGTAGGCTTTCTCTATCCAAAACTTTGCTTCTTCGTAGCGCTCCATCTTAAACAGCACCCACCCATAAGTATCCTGGTTATTGGCGTTATCCGGATCGAGCTCGATAGCCTTTTGTGCATATTTTTCGGCCGTTTTCAGCTTCTCTCCCCTTAACGATAAATAATAGCTGTAATTATTCAATGTAAACGAGTTATTCGGTTCGGCGGCAATCGCTTTCTCAAAATACTCATCCGATAAGTCGTATTTCTTCAACTCATGGTAGACCTCTCCAAGGTAAATATCAAACTGTGTTTTCAGTGCATCATTACCGGCAACCATCTTTTTTCCGGTGGATAAATCTCCTTTTGCTTCCTTGTAGTTTTTCAGTTGCAGATGAGCAATTCCTGAATAAAGGTAGATTACGGGCTGCATAGGAAAAAGCTTTTTTGCGCTGCCCGCCGTTTGAACCATTTCATCCCATCGCGAAGCTTCGATGAGGGTGTTGAGATAACGCTCCCAGTTGTAAAACCGCGAAGAATCCAGCTCAATGGCCGTTCTGAACTGCTCCCGGGCTTCGGCGGTTTTATCATCGCGATAAAGAAAATCTGCGTAAATAGAGCGGGCACGGCTTTCGCCGGGGTGGGTATCAACAAGTATTTTTCCGAGGGCCATCGCCTGCGCTTTCTGGGCAGAATACAACTCAGAAACCGAATAGTAGGTTCTGAGGATCTGCACCTTGCTGTCAAAATCCAGGTCAGGGTTTTCAAAACCCTTTTTTAACTCCTGGAAAGCCTTATCAGTTTTCCCTTGCTTCCGGTAAACATCGGCAAGGTTGATATGTACGTAAGCGTCATCAGGAGCAATTCCTTTGACTTTATTATACACCTTCTCTGCCTTTTTGTATTGTTTTTCAGAAACATAGAGGTTAGCCAGCAGGTTATAATATTTTATATTTCCGGGTTGATTGTCGATTAGCTTTTGCAGTTCACCAATCGCTTTTTGCTTCTCTCCTATCTGCATGTAAAGCTTTTGCTTCTGCACCGAGAGCCGTTCATTTATGCCCACGGCATCTTCTATCTTGTTATAATACCTGATGGCGTTGCGGTAATCCCCTTTGTAGAGATACATCATAGCAATCTGATGATAAAGCTGCGGGTTGCTTGAAAACTGATCAATAATCCCCTCATAGGCTTCAATAGAGGCATCAATTTTTCCGGCATTGCGTAAAATCTCAGCCATCTCAATCCTGTACCATTTGTTTTCTTTATCAGAAAGTGTGGCCGCACGGATATATTTCTCTGCTAACGCCCAGTTTCCGCGGTCTTTGGCAATGCGTGCCAGCTCGTAGTTAGCCGGGCCGTGGCCGGGCTCTTTTGTCAGAACTTCCAGAAACAATTCTTCCGCGGCGTCATAATTCTTTAGCAGCTTTTGCTTTACACCGTCAAGGTACACAGCTGTTGCTTCACTCACTGCTTCCTGCTTTTCTTCCCGCTGCTGCGGGATGTCGGCCGAAGACTTACAGGATGCGAGTATAAAGACTGAAAAAAGGAATATTGTGGAAATTCTGATTGCTCTCATAATCACTTTATTTATGACCTGTACTTCCAAAACCACCAGCTCCCCTGGATGTTTCGTTCAACACTTTAACTTCTTCCCAATCGGCCTGTTCATGCTTTTGGATCACCATCTGTGCAATTCTTTCTCCGTTTTCGATGGTAACGGTTTCCTGCGAAAGGTTAATCAAAATCACCTTGACCTCTCCCCTGTAGTCGGCATCAATAGTTCCGGGACTGTTTAAAACAGTAAGCCCCTTTTTCACGGCAAGGCCGCTCCGGGGCCTGACTTGTGCTTCGTAACCTTCGGGCAATTCTATGAAAATTCCTGTGGAAATAAGATCCCTTTCAAGGGGTTTAATCTGAACCGGTTCGCTAAGGTTTGCCCTCAAATCCACTCCTGCCGAGGCCGAAGTAGCGTAGTGGGGCAAAGCATTTCCGGATTTATTAACTATTTTAACTTTCAACATATCTCTGATTAAAGTGAAAAACAAAAGTAAAAATAATGATCAAATGGTCTGTCTAATCGCTTCAATGAAATTGTATTAAAGGAAGTATATTAAAGCAGCCTTGAAGGTTAGCCTCAGACGCCCCCCTTTTACCCTTTTCCTAAACAGAAAACTGTTGGATTTTTTTTCTTTCCAGGAAAAAGGCAATTGCAATAAAACCAAGGATGAGCAGGGTGTTGAGTGCAAACTTAATCAAGTCCTCCTGGTTTTGAAAATGAGTGGAAATCCAGTAAAACACCAATGCCAGGACAGAGTAGAAAGCAATCCACTTTACGGGGTAATGCACTTTATAATATTTCCTTCCCATGATAAAGGAAATGATCACCATCGATCCATAACACGCCATTTGTCCGTAGGCTGCTCCCCTGTACCCGATTTCCGGAACCAGCAGCAGGTTAAAAACAATTGTGATGACCGTACCTGTTATGGCAATATATGCGCCCATTTTTGTGAGGTCGGTAAGCTTATACCAGACACTCAGGTTATAAAAAACCCCCTGAAACAATTTGGCTATCAACAATATAGGAACAATAAAGAGCCCTGCGTGATAATCCTCGTCAATAAAATATTTCAAAATATCGAGGTAAAGCATTACCCCAAGAAATATGAGCCATCCGAAAATAACAAAGTACTTCATGACATTGGCATAAACCTCCCTGGCATTTTTCTCTTTTGCCTGTGCAAAAAAGAAAGGCTCGGCTGCAAACCTGAACATTTGAATGAATATCGACATGAGCACTGCAAGCTTAAAGTTGGCGCCGTATTCACCAAGCAGTGCCATGCGTTCTTTCAGTGTGTCTTCAGGAAGGAGGTGCTTCAGCATCAGCTTATCAGCCACTTCGTTCAGCATCCCGGCAAGGATAATTATTGCCAGTGGATAGGCATAACGCAGCATTTGTTTCAGCAAAGCAATGTCGAAATCAAATCGTGTTTTGATAATTTCAGGAAGCAGCATAGCTACCACCACGGCGCTGGAAACAACATTTGAAATAAAAATATACCCAACTTCGATATCCGGAGAATAAAAAATGATCAACCATGAGTCTGGATTTGCCTCGGCATACATGGGGCAAAACCAAAGAAAATAGAAGTTGAGGAAGATATTGACCAAAACACCAGTAATCTTTATGGAGGAAAAGCGTATCGCCCTCCTCTGTTCGCGAAGTGAGGCGAAGGGTATAGAAGCCAGGGCATCCATTCCCACGATAAGTGCTACAAACAATATATATTCCGGGTGCGAAACGTAGCCAATGAGGGCAGCAAAATCACCCTGGAACAACACGATGATCCCGAGGAAAAGGATGGTGGTAAAGATAAGTGAACCAAAAGCCGTGGAGTAAACTTTGCTCTTATCTTCTGCCTTGCTCGCAAACCTGAAAAACGAGGTTTCCATGCCGTAGGTGGTAATCACCAGAAGAATAGCAATCCAGGAATAGAGCTCAGTAATAATGGCATAATCCGATTTTATGAGAATCCGGGTAAAGAATGGTGTGAGCAGATAGTTCAATAACCTGGGAACAATGGTCCCCATTCCATAAACGGCTGTTTCTCCAGCCAATCGCTTTAGCGGGTTTATACTCTTACTCATTCTCTGTTTTTGTTTCATCCATTTCCGGGAAACTTAACCGGAATATAGTGCCCTTTTCATTTGTTTCCATCAGCTCAATTGTTCCGCCAAAGTTAGTCATAATGTTTTTGACCATGGCCAGCCCCAGTCCTGTTCCGCTGGATTTTGTTGTGAAATTGGGCAGAAATATTTTTTCGGTTTTATCTACGGGAATTCCTTTCCCATTGTCCTTAATCAAGGCGATAACCTGTTCATCGTGCTTTGTAACAGTTACATCAATTTTTCCATGGCTCACATCCTCCAGTGCTTGCACAGCATTCTTTAGCAAGTTAATAAAAACCCTTCTCAGTTGTTTTTCATCACCTTTGATACAGGCTGATTCACCACTAAACCGAATATCAATATTGGGCAGTCCCTCGAATAGGGAAATGGTGTTGGATGCCACCTTGTAAACATCCACTTTCGACAACTTGATGACCGGCATTTTGGCAAAATCCGAAAAAGCAGAAGCGATCTCTGAAAGCGAATCTATCTGGTCAATCATATTGTCGGTAAATCGTTTGAGGGCTTTTTTACTCTCTTCATCGTTGGTGTTAATCACACGGTTGATGTGCTGCACGCTGAGCTTCATAGGTGTTAGCGGGTTTTTAATCTCGTGTGCCACCTGCTTGGCCATTTCGCGCCACGCGGATTCGCGCTCTGACACCGCCAGCTTTTTGGCACTTTGTTCGAGCTCATCCACCATGCTGTTGTATTCCTGCACCAGCTCACCAATTTCATCCTTTCGGTTCATTTCAATCTTAATGTTTGATTTCGACAGCTTGGTTTGCCTCAGCGATTTTTTTATCGTTTCCATGGGCTTGGTGATGTAATTTGATGTAATCCAAATAAGGAAGAGCGACAGCACCGTAAGCACCACATAGATATTAATAAACGTTGTCAGGAAGTCGGCAATCTCTTCGGTCAAACGCTTTTGTCTTGCAAAATAAGGAAGGTTTGCATAAGCAATAATATCGTTGTTATAGTTCCTTAGCGGGAAATAAGAAGAAAGAAACTCGTAGTTCCCGATTTTTTCGCTCATGATAAACATCCGTAAACTTTGGTTCCTTAGCTTCACGAAAGCTTCCTTGTGAATGCGATCGCTGATAATGTCGCGCTCAAAAACCTGGGGCCTGGAAGAAGCCACCAGATTACCTGCCGGATCGTAAAGGTTGATGTCAGAGAAAAACACCTTAGAAAACTTTACCAACTGACTGAAAGTATATTGTTGTTCGGCCTCGCCAATAGTATTAAATTGAGAGAATTTATGTTCAAGTTCAATCAGAATGGAATGCGAAAGCTGCTGAAGGTTGGCTACATTCTTTTCGTTGTTTTGACGGACGATATGAGTAAACATAAAGTATCCGATAACCACAAACGTAAGCAGCAAAATAGAGAATATGGATGCTTGTAAACGATTCCTGAAGCGGTTCAGGTATTCGCGTGAAATTCTTTGAATAATGAGCAAATAAAAGAAGAAGAAAATGAATCCGAAGGCAATAAAAAGATACGATGTTCCGGCAATGGCATTGGTCAAATGATTTCGCTCGAGCGTAATGACAATTTTTTTCCGTCCATCCCTGAAAAGGTGATTTGCGATGGTGGGCTTCTTCATAAGCTCATCCTCATTAAACACCAGCGGATAACTATGATCTCCAAAGCTGCTTATTAAATCATTATCCCAGTAAATGGCATAGTCAAACTTATCGGCTAAACGCTTTTTATCCGATTCCATTTCAAGAAGCTCAGGATAACCCTGGGTAAAAGGGCTGTTCTTCTCAAAAATATCTACAAAAATCCTATGGTCGTTATACAACGGGACTATAAGCAGATAATTTCTCATGGCGTTGCCATCATCGATATAGTACAAGCCCTTCGTCAATGACTCCCGCCCCATATCTTGCACGATTCCATCAAAATAATCATAGCAAGATGTGGCGTCTTCTTCAAAGTCTACCAATAGCTCGGTGGTTGAATCACAAAACGTAATGTTTGTTTCATATATCTGCTTCAGGAATGAAAAATAGTTTTCTGCGACGTATTTTTCCACATTTTTGTAGTCAATCTCATTTTGGTTAATGGCAGACTTTAGGACCGAATCCTGTTGTATCTTAGGAATACGATCAGATATACGGACTTCCAATAGCTTATCGCGATTGTTTAAAATCTGCATCGCCCTGAGATCTATAATATTTTTGTCCTTGTCGTAATAAAGCTTTTCAATGATGACAGAATAACCCAGCGCACTAACCAGGATCAGCACCAGTATGTAATAAATATTTACTTTTAGCTTAGGGTGGAAAGCAAACAAACCGATTACTAAATACTGTAATAATAGAAAGGCATAGAGCCAGTTTGTAGTAAAGCTTAAAACAAGGAGGCTTATCGCACCCAAACTATATATTACCCATTTCAGTATTGGCGATTTTTTATAGGCTGCCAGGTAGAAAATGAACATGGTAGCAAAAACCCAGGCAGAGATTAAGGTGAGTGACAGAACCATTAACCCAAACACGCTCTCCACGGATAGCTGCACTGGTTGAGATATTTTTATGGTAAACTCAGCATTAAACACCAGGTTTTTGACCATCATGTAGCTAAAGAACAGCGAAGCAATGGTAGCCAATACAAAAGTGATGAGCAAAAGAATATTCAGGAAACGGTTTTCAAAAAAGACTTCCCTTTTCCATTGATAGACGGCCATAGCCACAATAAAGGCCGCAACTGAAAATATCACTGTTTGCCCTAACCCATAAACCACAGAAGGAAACAAGAAAATACTCTCTTCGAACAGGTAACCCTCAAACAACAAGGATGGAAATTCAAGCCAGTAGAGAAGTAGTAATAATAGAGAGATATCTACTACAAAAGAAGGGATTTTAAGCAGCGGCCATTTTTCAAAAACCCTTATTTCGTCATACACAACATAAACGAAAACCAACAGCAGCGTAAATGCCACCAGAAAGAAAACAAACAAAATACGACTCTGTCTTGGGTATAATTCCGGCTCCGATTTCTGGCTTAAGTAAAACTGGAACCCTGACCCGAGCGAAACGGTTTCTGACCCGTCAACTTTATCAACCATTATCTCTTTTGGGATGTCGCTGTCAATAACCCAATTATTCACCAAAAAGCGGTTGGTAACAGAATAGCAGTTTTTCAGGCTTACAACATGAATCAGCGAAGTATCGGGGCGCCATTCTTCTTTATGAAAAAGAATTACCCTGTTAGGCGTTTGAGCAAGGCAGTATCCTTTTTTGCTTTCGCTAAAGACACAGGGGCTTGAAATTATGAGCTCATTCGATGTGTAATAAATTACAGAATCCTTATTCAGGATAAAGAAATCGCGGTAGGGCTTTTCGGCCGCAAATTCCATTAGTGCCTCGAAGCTTTGCCCGTCTTTCTTTGAAACAAACTCAGCAACTTCTTCTCGCTCTACATTGATGACAGCTTCAAGTGTTTCGGCCACCTCAGACAATTGAAGATAATCCCGGTAATAATTATCGACACCAAGGTAGATAAAAAATGCTACAAGAAACAGTACAAAATTGATAAGTACACGCCGGCTATTTTTAAACATATGAGCTTTGTTTCACGTGAAACATTAGGACAGACCCTGAATTTCAGGTCAAATTTAATGAAATGATCGATACGAAAGCTACACTTCCCCAGCAACTGCACAGGTATATTCAAAAGTCTATCTTGCCAGGTGTACCAACAGCACAGAGATGTCAGCCGGAGATACTCCGCTGATCCTGCTGGCCTGCCCTATGGTTTCCGGCCTTAGCGAGTTCAACTTTTCCCTTGACTCAAATGACAAGGCCGAAACTTTTGAATAATCAAAATCATCCTTGATTTTCATGTTCTCGAAACGTTGCAGTTTCTCGGCCATTTCCTTTTCCTTCGATATATAACCGCTATACTTAATCAGTATTCCGGCCTCTTCAAGTGCCTCCTTATCATTTTGGATTTCTGTATCCACAAAGGCCTTGAAACTATCAATATTATCTGCCAGTCCTTCGATATTGAGTTGTGGCCTTGGCACGAGACTTTCAATCTTTACCTTCTGCTTAAGCTCTGAGGTGCCCTTCTCTTGTAAAAAACCATTGATTTCATCGGGCTCCACACTTGTTTTCTTAACAAAAGAGACGATGGCGTCGATTCTTCTTTCCTTTTCTTCTACGCGTTTCATTCGCTCTTCTGAAGCCAATCCAATGCCGAACCCTTTTGGCGTGAGCCTTAAATCTGCATTATCCTGACGTAATAAAATCCTGTACTCTGCCCTGGAGGTAAACATCCTGTAAGGCTCGTCCACACCCTTTGTGATGAGGTCATCAATCAAAACACCTATATAGGCTTCTGAACGTTTGAGCACAAAATCTGATAACCCATTAATTTTCCGGTGGGCATTGATTCCTGCAATGATGCCTTGCGCCCCGGCCTCTTCGTATCCTGTGGTACCGTTTATCTGGCCAGCAAAATATAAACCTTCTACCAGTTTTGTCTCAAGTGTGTATTTTAATTGTTCGGGAGGAAAATAATCATATTCGATGGCGTATCCCGGACGGAAAATCTTAGCGTTCTCAAAACCCTTGATTCTGTGTAAAGCATCCAACTGAACCTCCATCGGTAAGGAGGAACTGAAACCGTTCACGTAAACCTCATGTGTGGTCCACCCTTCAGGTTCAATAAAAAGTTGGTGGCTGTTTTTATCACTAAATCGCTCTACCTTGTCCTCAATTGATGGACAGTACCTTGGGCCTGTTCCCTGGATTCTTCCAATAAACATCGGACTTCTGCTAAACCCAGTCCGCAGAATATCATGCACCTCCTCACTGGTATAGGCCATGTAACAAGGCCGTTGATTTTTCAGTTCAGGCGTATTAGTGAAAGAAAATTTACCCGGGATTTTATCTCCGTGCTGAATTTCCAGTTTACTGTAATCAATGGTCCTTCCATCCACCCGCACCGGAGTACCGGTTTTCATGCGGTCGGACTTAAATCCAAGTTCATTTAATGTTTCAGTGAGTCCCACACTGGCCTTCTCCCCTATTCTTCCGCCGCCAAACTTTTGCTCTCCGATGTGTATTGTCCCGTTAAGGAAGGTTCCATTGGTTAAAATAACGGCATCGGCTTCGATATGCAGGCCCATTCTGGTTTTTACACCTGAGATTTTTCCGTTTCTTGTTGTTACCGACAACACCATATCCTCCCAAAAGTCAAGGTTTGGGATATTTTCCAATTGATTCAGCCACTCTTCAGCAAAGCGCTTTCTGTCGCTCTGTGCCCTTGGACTCCACATCGCCGGTCCTTTAGAAAGGTTTAACATCCTGAATTGGATCATTGTCTTGTCGGTAACAATTCCTGCCAGTCCACCAAGCGCATCAATCTCACGAACAATCTGTCCTTTAGCAATCCCACCCATAGCGGGATTACAAGACATTTGCCCTATGGTGTGCCTTGAAAGCGTTACCAACAGTGTTTTACTTCCCAACCTGGCCGATGCAGCAGCAGCCTCGCTACCACTGTGGCCTCCCCCTACAACGATAACATCATATTTTTGTAACATAATCCAAGAATGTTTCACGTGAAACAAAAAAACACCAGAAAAGAAAAAGTGTTTTTATAAATCAGCCAGCAAAGATAAGTATTTATTTTCGGCCGAGCGCATTTCCTCCTTATGGTCGGAGGTATCATCCTTCTTTCCGGTAAGGTGTAAAAGACCATGGACAATCACACGGTGAAGCTCCTCCTCAAAACGCTTATCCAAACTGTAGGCGTTGTCCTTGACACGTTCGACGCTGATATAAATATCACCGTTCACTTCATTGCCCTGGCTGTTATCGAAGGTGATAATGTCCGTAAGGTAGTCGTGTTTTAAAAATTTTTTGTTGACTTTCAGAAGCGTATTGTCATCTGTAAAAATATAGTTTAAAACGCCAATATGAAAGTGGCAGTCCTTAGCAACCATCGACAACCATTCGCTGATTAGCTGCTCTTCTTCAAGGGTGAAATCTGTATTTTCATTGAAAAATAAAATTTCCATTTGTCAGACCTTTTTCCTGGTTTTATGAGAATACCTGCTCACAAGGTTAAACCTCCGAACCCATTCATCCTGATGCAGCGAATTGATATGAAACTGAACTGAAATGCTGTTTACATCATTGATTTCCAATGCGTTAATAAGTTTATTCAGAATCATATCCTCTTGATCCCCTGACAGATTGAAGGCCAAAACCAAATTATCATCCGTAGTTAGGTGATACTTTATTTCCTGCGCAGTATACTCTTGTTCTATCTCAATAACACCAGACTTGCCAGCGTTATTTTGAATAATTCTATTAATGATGATATCCATGGCCCGTGAAATTGTTCCATAGTATTCATCATAGATGCGATATTTTTCACATAGGTTCCGGATGAACTCATCCACCTTTATCAGGTCTTCCTGACGGTTTTCAATTCTTATCACCTGTTTTTCCTGCATCATCGGTTTTCTTCGATAAAATATTCGTTCACTTTCTTTTTGTAATACGGATTCATCTCCGGAGGGACCTCTTTCAGGATGTCCCTGCCCTTTTCAATCATTTCCCGGAATTTAAGAATATCCGGATTACTTCTGTCAAAATCATCGGCGCTCTGACCTTCACGACGTTCCTCTTTCTCCTGCTCTCTTTCAGCCTTTTCAGATTTTAACAGACGCGTGATGATCTCCTTTTGTCTTTCGATCATCTCTTGAGTAATACGCTTGTTTACTAAATCGGTTTCATTTTCCTCCATCTTTTTTATCGATTTAGAGAGCCCCTGATCGCCCTTTCCTTGTTTCATAAGTTCTTGGCGGTATTCCTCCAGTTTGCGCCGTATCTCGGCTTGTTTTGCCGCCATACGCGCCATCTTTTCACTCATCCCCTGCTGTCCCTGTCCGGGCTTCTTCCCTTTTTGTCCATCCTTCATTTGCTGCAACTGCTTCTGCAACCGTTGCTGCATCTTGCGGATCTCGGACATTTTGGGTTTACTTCCTTGGCCGGGTTTAGGTTGTCCTTTGCCCGAACCCATGCTGTTAAGTGACGACTGCATGTTTTTCATGGCCTCAGATAGCATCAGTGCCAGGTTATTGATATGCATCATAGAGTATTGCTGTCGAGATAAACCGGAACGCAAATTACGTTCATTGAAGAACTCAATACTTCGCTCCATATTATCCTTAATCTTCTTGAGCTCATCATTAATATATCCCTTAATCATCACTTGTCGTTTGCTCAATGCAATTAAGGAGTCCTCCACTACATCAAGTTTCTCTTGTATCGTGAACTGATCCTGTATCATTTCCACATACTGTGGATCATTTCTTCGCACCTGATAAAAATCATTCATTAGTTGTTCCTGGTCAAATGACAATGTGATAAGATTTTCGAGTATTTGTTTCAGGTTGTCGATATCCTCTGCCAGGTTTTGCTTCATCATCTGTTGCATTTGTGCATTTAATGATAAGCTTATAGACTCCAGATCCTGCTTTGTCTCCTTCATCTTTTGGATAGCATCGTTCTTCCTCTTCTTTTGCAGTTCTTCTGCAGCCTCTCCGGCTTTTTCCTTTGCTGATTCTGCTTCCTTGTCGGGAGCTTTAAAATTATTGGGATTCTCCAGCTCCTTATTCAATTTCTCCAATTCATCAAGACGCTTTGATAATGAATCGATCTCCTCCTGTAGTTCCCTTTCCTCTTCGGCCAGCGATTCGAGATCCTTTCGGCGGCTTTCTTCTGCCTTTTTTCGGAGCTTCACTTGTTTTTCTTTTAATCGTTCTGAATCCTTTATTGCCTGGTCAAGGCTTTTTTCAAATTTCAGTTGCTTGAATAACTCCAGACTACGATCGAGGTGTTGCTCCATCTCTTCTGAACTCATTTCCAGCTTATCGAGGGCTTCCTTCATGTTTTCCTCATTCATCTCTTCCATCAGCTTTCTGAGCTCGTCCAGCATTTTTTTCATTTCTTCGTCCACAACTTCTGCCATCAGCTCTTCCAGTTGCTTTTGCTTTTCCAAAAGTCTTTTATTTGTTTCGTTGAATTGCTCTTCGTACAAACGGTTTTGCTTTAGCTCTTCTTTCATCCGTTCTTGTTGCTCAATCATCCTTTCAAAGTCTTTCATCAACTCTTCAAGGCTTTTCTTTCCTTCCCAGCCTTCTGTTTCCTGATTAATCAGCTTTTCTTTCAGCTTTTCAACTTCCTTTTTAAAATCTTCCGTTTCAGCGAGGTCTTTTTCAATATTTCCTGAAATACTTTCATTTTGCTTTCTTATCTCCCTGTCAATTTCCTCGTTATCCGGAAAATCCAGTAGCATCTTTCTGGAAAAAGTTTTTTTATGACCGTTCACCTCATCGTTATCAGCCACCATAAAATAGTACTCCACCTGCTCATATTTTTTGAAATACTCCTTAAAGTCAAATGAATAGAAAAACCTTTGACGATTCTCCGCACCGTGGTTGACTTCAGAAGTAAAAATGAGACTATCGCCGCCCTTGCAGTAAAATCTTAGATCAGAAATTCCATAATCATCCCTGATTTCACCGGTAAAAAACATCCTGAAAAAGGAGCTGCTGTCCTTCACCGGCTCCACACTGATTTCAGGATACCCATCCTTAATGACTTCAACAGAATAGTTGAGAGTGTCCTTACTGCTTAAATATTGGTTCTCGGTATAGACTTTATAGGCTTCGCTATTGAAAAACTGCTTCGAAAACCCTACCGCATTCGTCCTTTCCGCAGATACAGATCGTATGGTATCTTTCATCTGCATAAAAACAGATTTCACATCCCTGGTGTAGAATTTCCATTTAACTTGGGTTCCTTCCGGGATGATTAAATCTCCGTTATTCCTGATAGTGTCATTACCCAGACCCGTGTAGGGTGGGGGGGAGGTGACCGTTTCAAATTCAAGGATAACCGGCACCGGGAAAACGCTGAGGGTGTATGTCTTTGAGGAAATATTTCCCGAATAAAATCTAAAAGAAGTATTTTGGTTCACTGAAGGCAGTGTGTATTGAAAGCGATTCCTTTTACGAATCATCAAAAATTCATCCTCACCAATGTTCAGATATACCTCATCAGGAATAACTTCACCCTGAACTTGCATTTCGAAGGTGTAAGAACTGTTCATCTCTGTACTTAAAGAATCGTTGAGGAGAATAAAACGAAAAGGTTTTGGCTTTTCATATTCCGTCTGAAAATTTACGACGCGGTTCACTGAGCCCTTAAATCCTGATGGAAAAACAATAAGCAAACCCACAATTGCGAGTAAAACCAGGGCTGTTCTGATAAACGGCTTTTTATTAGAACGGTATGAAACAGCCTCTTTAAAAGAAAAGGGCTTAAGTTCATCCGATTTTTGTCGAATACTTTCATCCAGCAGACTGATATCTTTGGTGCTGGCCTCTTTCAGTTTTGAAAGCTCAATCAGGTTAAGAAGCCTGTCATCAATTTGTTGAAAATGCTTTCCGATAATTAAAGCGGCCTTCTCATCACTTATTCCTTTCCTGATATTGAATAATTTCAGCAAGGGAATAATAATACCGCTCACGAAAAACCAAAGAAAGGTGGCGGCAATGACGAGTACAAAAACCATCCTGACCTTGCCGGTAGTATATAAATTCCATTCGATTAGTGAAACCATTAAAAGGAGCAGCCCGCTTACCCCAAATAAAATAATCGCACCACGAAGCATCTTATTGGTGTAGTACTTCCTGGTAAACTTCCTGAGCTTTTCCTTAATCTGTTTTTCCGGACCTTCCATTTAACTTTAGTTTGCTCTACAAAGTTAGTCAGAATTGGAAAACTGCCTTCTTAGCTCTTGTTAAAAGTTGAATTACCATCAATTCTTAAAACTTTTCTCTTTTACGGTTGTCTGATAATTAAAATACTTTCTATGAAATACATTTATTATTCTTTGATTTTATCACTCGCACCTGTATTTGTGATGGCTCAAAATCATAATCACAGCACACATGCCTGTAGCGAAGCAAAAATTGCACACTATTCAGCCATGGAAAACAGGGCACTTAATGAAGTTTACAATCCGGCCATGGACAAGTATGACGTCTCATTTTACCATCTTGATATTTCTCTGAACGAGGATAACGTTGATATTGAAGGTAACGTTAGAGTAATGGCTGAGGTGGTTGCAAATGATATGGACGAATTTGTTCTTCAGCTTGTGGATGAGCTCACGGTGGATTCTGTTATTTTCAATGGTGAAAACACCACATTTACGCATGAAAACGACGAAATACATGTGGATGCTTCCACCCTTGCTAACGGCGATCAGATTGATGCTACAATTTATTATGGCGGTACGCCTCCCACAGGAGGTTTCTTCGCAGGGATTTCCTCTGAATACGACTGGCAGTATGGCTTTGATGCCACCTGGACCTTATCTGAGCCTTATGCTGCAAAAGAATGGTTCCCGGTAAAACAAAACCTCACAGACAAGGCCGACTCCTCCTATGTGTATGTTACCACTAAGGCAGCCAACCAGGTGGCCTCTAACGGTATTCTAAAGCAGGTGGTCGATTTGAGTGGGGGTGAGCAGCGTTATGAGTGGGAGTCTTCCTATCCCATAGCTTACTACCTTATTTCTGTGGCGGTGGCAAACTACCAGCAATATAATATTTACGCACATCCTGAACAACTGGAAAATGATAGTGTCTTCATCCAGAATTTCATCTATGACTCTCCTTCTATACTCAGCCAGCTTCAGGATGATATTGATGCTACTGCCGATTTGGTGGAATATCAATCATCCATATTCGGACTATACCCTTTCTGGGATGAGAAGTACGGCAACGCACTCACACCTTTAGGTGGTGGCATGGAACATCAAACGATGACCACCATTGGCGGCTTCAGTTTTGATCTGAATGCCCACGAGTTGGGTCACCAATGGTTTGGCGACAACGTGACCTGCGCCACATGGAACGATATATGGATCAACGAGGGTTTCGCCACTTATTCGGAATATCTCTCACGAGAAGGCTTAATAGGCCCCTCGTCAGCCAATTCATTTATCGTGGCAGCCCAAAACAATGCGATGTCATCACCGGGAGGTTCCATCTATGTCCCTGATGAAGATTTGAATGATATCTGGAGGATTTTTGACTCGCGCTTGAGCTATGATAAAGGAGCCTGCATCCTTCATATGCTGCGTTTCGAAATTCAGGATGACGACTTGTTTTTTGAGGTAATGCAAACTTTCCAGGATGAATATATCGACAGCACCGCTACCGGTGATGATTTCAAAAATGTTGCAGAAGAGGTTACCGGAATGGAGTTTGACACATTTTTTGAGCAGTGGTATTACGGTGAGGGCTATCCCACTCTTGATATCACTTACTTTAATTACGAAAATGCTTTGCAGATAGAGTTTGCTCAAACACCTTCAACGAATGTTACGCCATTTTTTGAAATGTTGATGGAATATCAATTATTTTTTGAAGATGGTTATGATACCACCATTCAGGTATATCACACGCAGCCCAATCAGCTTGAATCATTTAACGACCTGGCCGGGGCTCATGGCAACCTCACAAATATTATCGTTGATCCATCCAATTATACCCTTGAAAAAACAGGTGATGTTGTAGTCTCTAATTCTTCAGTAACGCCGGAAGTAGTGTCGACACTCTATCCTAATCCGGCCAACGAAAAGATAACCCTGGAGTTTTCAGAGTCAGGGAAACGGAATATTACCATTCTGAATGCAATAGGAGAGAGGGTAAAAAAATTCAGCACTGAAAGCAGAAAAACCCTGATTAATTTAAGGAGTCTTCCGGAAGGGATTTACTTTTTGGAAGTTGAAAAGGGTGGTGCAACAACCATCAAGAAATTCATCAAAAACTAAACTAAAAAGCCCCGGTGTTTGCCGGGGCTTTTTTATGTTTCACGTGAAACTTATCAGATTTTACTCAACTTTTCTATCCCATCCCAATCCTCAGGAAGACCATCCTTGATGAACCGTTTGCAACGTTCGATATAAAAAACGGCCGCTTTATCGGATGGGTTTTGCTCATAAATGTTCTTAAACTTCCCAAGAGCTTTAGTGAACTCTTTGTTTTGATACATATCTGCCGCACGCCCGAATTCATATTTGGTAGACTTCTTCAACTCTCTGCAACGCTCGTCCTCCCCGTTTAAAACCTCAAAAATATAAACCGCCTTTTTCTTTCCTTTTACTTTTACCACATCCAAAAAGCGGTATTCATAATTCTCCGAACCCTGGATTTTCGTTAAGCTGTCTTCACTAATGATAATCGAACCACCATAAATTTTTGTGAGCCCTTCAAGGCGCGATGCAAGGTTTACCGCATCAGAAATCACGGTTCCATCCAAACGGTTTTCTCCACCAACAATCCCCAACATCAACGATCCGGTATGTATGCCAATACCGCTGTTAATGGGTTTCTTACCAAACTGGGTGATGACCTGGTTAAACTCGGCCAGCTTGATGCGCATCTCGATGGCGGCATTGATGGCATCCTCCACATCATAAGGAAATAATGCCATGATGGAGTCGCCCATAAATTTATCGATAAAACCATTATTCCGCCCGATAACCGGCTCCATGTAGGCCAGGTACATATTGATAAAGTCAAAGTTCTCCTTGGGTGTCATCTCTTCAGAAATCTCAGTAAACGATCGGATATCGGTAAACAACACGGTCATCTCTTTTTCAATCTGATCGCCATGCGATATTTCTTCTATACTCTTCTTACCGAGAATCTTTAGAAACTGCTCAGGAACAAATCGAAAATAGGTTTCGTTCAGCTTTGAAATATTTTGGATGTACTGGTTAATCCTTCGCGTCATAAAATTATAACCCTCTCCCAAAACGCCGATTTCATCGTTGGTTCGCACTATGGCAAACTCATTTACATGCTCCTGCCCTGTCCGTTCCATATGGGCCAGTAGCTCATTAACCGGCCGCACGATATCGGCTGTCATCCACCTTACAAACAAAAGCAGGTAAATAAACGCGATGAAAATTCCGGTAAAAATCCCGATAAACATAAACATGCTGTTCCAGGCATTCACGTAGATTACAAATGCATGCTTTGCGATTTCTTCGTAACTGAAATTATCCGCATCATCAAAAAAACTGCTTTCTGTGCCAAAAAGGATTTCTATCTGCTTAGGATCCGTGTAATCAACATCCAAATCCTTTATCTGTGTAACACTTAAAAACAGATAGAGCATCACAATAGTCAAAGGCAAAAGGCTGGTCATCAGGCTGGAAATCAGCAGCCGGTTACCAATTTTACCTTTTCTACTTTTAAAGACCCTGACCTTCAACTCTTCAAGCGAGAAAACGTGTTCGATATATTTCAGGTGTACGCGGTGCCTTTCCCAAAAATAAATTAATAAGAAGGCCAGAATACTGGCGATGATGCTGATGTAAAAATACTGCAAAAATATACTGTGGTTAATCTCATCTTCAAAGGTGGTAAACTGCAGGTAATAGAATATGTATGCCAATGAAAAAAGCAGGCCGCCTCCGAAAATCAATGCATTCACGATAGGCACAGATAACAACCACTTCTTTACAAACTTGTACAGCCTTTTCGGGATCTGCTTGCCTTTTCGGTTTAGTTTGAAATAGCGTTTAAACGGGAAATTAAAAAACAGCCCCAATAAATAACTTACCAATAAGGCCCTAAACACTGCCGTTACTGATGATGTAAGCTTTTCTTCGCCGCCCACAGTAGTGCTTTCCTTCCCGTCCCTGCTTAGGGTTATGAGTCCACGCGAAGTGTCTTTAGTCATCGCTGTGGAATCGTTCATAGATGGCCCCGCGCCCATGGTGTCCGGTACAAAAGGCTGTTTATTTTGCATTTGCGTTTCAGGATTCAGACTAAAACCATTTTGATCCTCATCCAAAACCTGGGGCAAATATTTCATGCTCGCAATCATTAGAAAAGGAAAAACCAGGAAAAAGTACAAGATCGTTGTAAGAATATATATTCTCAATCCATAAAACCTGGGTACTTTTTTTCGCATAGCAGAAAATTTAGGATTACAAATTTAAAGGAAATTATCCACCAACTGATATTTATATCTTTGCAAAAAACAGGCAATTTCGGGGAGTATTTTTGATCCCCGGATTTAGTTTTGAATCATTGTTATTTGATAAAATATGAAAATTATAAACAGACAATAAAATGGATATTCGAGTAAGATTCGCACCCAGCCCTACAGGACCATTACACATTGGCGGTGTTAGAACCGCACTTTATAACTACCTCTTTGCCCGCAAGAACGGCGGGAAGATGATTTTGCGCATCGAGGATACCGACCAGAAAAGGTATGTGGAAGGCGCGGAGCAATACATCAAGGATTCGTTGGCCTGGTGTGGAATAGAAATCGACGAAGGCACGGAGCAGGGCGGTGAGCACGGCCCTTATCGCCAGTCTGAAAGAAAAGAGACCTACAGCAAATACATTCAGCTATTGCTGGATAAGGGGCAGGCTTACTACGCCTTTGATACGGCTGAAGAGCTGGAAGCCATGCGTAAAAAACTGGAAGAGGCGAAAGCTGATAACACCAGCTACAATCCTTTAATCCGGAAGGAAATGACCAATTCATTTACCCTGCCGGAAGCAGAGGTAAAGCAGCGTATCGACAATGGCGATCCTTACGTGATCCGCTTTCGGATGCCCGAAAATGAAATCGTCCACTCGAAAGATATTATCCGTGGCGAAATCAAAGTAAACACGAACACCCTCGACGATAAAGTCCTGTTTAAGTCGGATGGCATGCCCACGTATCACTTCGCTAATATCGTGGATGACCACTTGATGAAGATTTCACACGTGATTCGTGGTGAAGAGTGGCTGCCGTCGCTCACCCTGCACACCATGCTCTACAAAGCCTTCGGGTGGGACGTGCCGGAGTTTGCACACCTGCCGCTACTGCTCAAGCCCACCGGAAAAGGAAAGCTCAGCAAGCGCGATGGCGACAAGCTCGGCTTCCCGGTGTTCCCGATGGAGTGGAAAGACCCCAAAACCGGCGATGTGGCGATGGGCTACAAAGAAGAAGGCTATTTCCCGGAAGCGTTTATCAATTTCCTGGCCCTGCTGGGGTGGAACCCCGGAACAGAGC
This sequence comes from Bacteroidota bacterium, assembly GCA_021767705.1. GTDB lineage: Bacteria > Bacteroidota > Bacteroidia > Bacteroidales > JAIPAH01 > JAIPAH01. Next base: position 20,149 of record JAASSU010000033.1, read on the forward strand.
AGGAATACTTCAGCATGGACGAACTGATCAACGCCTTTTCACTGGAGCGTGTGAGTAAAGGCGGTGCCCGTTTTGACCAGCAGAAAGCACAAAACATGAATGCTCATTACCTGCAGCAAAAAGACGATGGCTTCCTTGCGGATCTCTTTATGGAAGAGCTGTCTAAAAAAGGCATCAGCGCCGAGAAAGAGTATGTAACTAAGGTGGTTTCTTTGGTAAAAGAGCGCGTTTCTTTCGTTCCGGAGATGTGGGAGCAGGCCAGCTTCTTCTTTGAAGCACCCACAGAATATGATGCCAAGACTGTGAAAAAGCGCTGGAAAGAGCAAACACCAGCGCTGATGAAGCAGCTTATCGGTGTGCTCGAAGCCACAAAGCCGTTCAGCAGCGCAAAAACCGAAGAAGAAGTCAAAGCATGGATACAGGCAAAAGAGCTGGGAATGGGCGCCGTGATGAACGCCTTCCGGCTTTCCGTGGTTGGAGCCTCCAAAGGCCCCCACATGTTCGATATCATCGAACTCCTCGGCAAAGAAGAAACCATCAAACGGATTGAGAAAGCGATTGAGGTGTTGGGGTGAGTCCCTCATCCCTTTCCGATAGCCATCGGGATTCTCCCGCGGGGAAAAGGGGAGTTTGGAATAGAATACTCGGTCGCTTCTTTAGTTGAAACTACAGAAAAAGATTCCTCAGTCGTCCTCGATAGCTATCGGGACTCCATCGGAATGACCCGCGATTGGGGGAGAACTAGAAATAGATTCCTCGCTGCATCACTCCGCTTGCGCTACGTGATTTGCTCGGAATGACCCGCATTTAGTTGGAAAACAAGAAAAAGCGCGC
>JAASSU010000199.1 GCA_021767705.1 Bacteroidota bacterium
CAAAAGAGATTGAAAAAAATGCGAAAGTAGCTCTCCCGATAGGGATCGGGAGTAGAGCATGAACCTTGAAAAAAGGTTGTAAAAATGCAAAAATAGCTCTCCCGATAGCGATCGGGAGTAGAGCACAGACTTTGCAAAAGGGATTGAAATAAAAAAATGCGAAAGTAGCTCAGTTGGTAGAGCATAACCTTGCCAAGGTTAGGGTCGCGAGTTCGAGTCTCGTCTTTCGCTCAGAGAAACAAAAGAGTTCTTTAATGATGGGGTCGCGAGCCCCGAATTTCAAAGAAATTCGAGGGTCCTCGAAAAACGAGTTTTTCGGGATTCGAGTCTCGTCTTTCGCTCAAAAACGTTCTTAAAATCAATCGGGCCCGGATGGTGGAATTGGTAGACACGAGGGACTTAAAATCCCTTGGCCATTGTGGCTGTGCGGGTTCAAGTCCCGCTCCGGGTACTTATTAAAGTGTGAAAGTAGCTCTCCCGATAGCGATCGGGAGTAGCGCATGAACCTTGAAAAAAGGTTTTAAAAATGCGAAAGTAGCTCTCCCGATAGGGATCGGGAGTAGAGCATGGGCTTAGCAAAAGGGATTGAAATAAAAAAATGCGAAAGTAGCTCAGTTGGTAGAGCATGACCTTGCCAAGGTCAGGGTCGCGAGTTCGAGTCTCGTCTTTCGCTCAACGAAACGTCTGGTGGTTTTCATCAGGCGTTTTTTTATGTCTTCCTGAATAATCAGATCAAATAATGGCTCCACAATGCGTCATGACAATTTGAGAATGAAGATCTTTTTCGTTTTTTTTCCAAAAAGAATCATAATGATGTCAAACTGAAAACAGAATATGGCATTTTGGATTAGAAGGGTGAAAATTACGATGCCAGCGGCATCATATGTGTCTAGAAAATCAAAGTACATTCTAAACCTCACGACCCTGGAAGGGTCGAATATTTTGACGACAAATTGTTCATTCCTTATACGACTCTACGGAGTCGATCGATTCCTGTTGTCCTGCTTTTTCTATAAACATATTAATCCCAGGGGATTAAAAACAATACACGGTGAAGGGATGTCAGTCCAGATGTTTGGTATAATGATTCAGTCTTTATAGTTGACTCAATAAGGCATTCAGGCAATAGTCTTACAGCATGATTTCTTGGAGATCCTTCGAGTGAAAACCATTAGATTCCTTGCGGCATCACTCCGCTTTCGCTACGTGATTTGCTCGGACCCAGTTTTGTTATAATCATGGAGAAAAAGCCCGCGCGGACATGCTTGAAAATTTAATTGGCGTCCGCGCGGGCTTTTTCTTGTTTGCTCCCCGTAGCTTGTCCTTCCGAACAGACTGCCTTATCTTTTTCAAAAAATTAATGTTTGTGCAACCCATGGATCAGAAAAGCAAATTCTATTTATTAACCAAAATTAAAACACAAATTTTTATGAAGACCACAAAGAGATTTTTTCTGATTCCATTTCTTTTGATGGGGACGGTTTTATTTTTCACAACCGGTTGTAGTGATGATAATGATGATGTTTCTCCTGATGCGGAAGTGTCTTTATTTACTTTGCTTAACAACAGCACGCACACCGAAGCCAGTGTTGATATGACGGGCGATGTGCTGCTACGATTTAAGGGTGATGTGAAAAAGCCCGCCACTGTCAAAGTATTCCGTACGCATAATGACACCGGAAACGAAGATGTGGTGGTTAATGCTGATGTAGAAGGGTATTTTAGCATTGTGAAAGACGTTGTTTATATGGAGCCTGGCGAGTATACCTTGTATGGTGAAATTACCGTTGGAGGGACAACGGTACGAACTGAAGATGACCTCACCGTCACTGTCAGCGACGAAAAAGTTGATGTTGGTGATAACTTCACAATTGGCTTGGAGGATGTGAGTCAGGATAATGACCAACTGCTGATAGGAAGACGATATGCCCTGGAGATCAACTGGTGGCTGGGCCCTGGTGAGGAACCAACCAACACCCGTGTTGAATGGGAAAGCAGCGATGAGTCAATAGCCACTGTTGAGGTAGAGCCGGGGGCTTACAATGATGGTTGGGTCTATATTCATTCGCCCGGTTCTTTCAGGCTTACAGCTACTTCTGAAGAAAAGCCTGGCCTGAGTTTTGGCAAAGATTTTACAGCGGTAGAGTCTGTTTCAGATGACACCCCGGAAATCACCGTTAACTCCACAACTACTTCTGCCCAAATGGTTGACGGGGTGGGCAACCTGGCTACCACTGTCAAATTTACCGTGGAGAGTGAACAGGATGATCCTGCTCCGGGTGAGGAGCATCAGTGGTTTGGAGTAAACTTTGCGTATGATGCAGAGGGAATACCCCAAACGATAGAGTATAGTGTTCCTAAAGCAAATGTTGACAGGAAGGAAATGCCTTCGGGTGCTGACCAGGATTCGTACTGGCTCGAAGCGGGTACCTACACCATACAATTATGGGCTCCGCTTGCCGAAGATATTTCTGTTCCCGTGCGCGTATGGGTCAGCGATGCACAAGTTGATGCTCCATAATAATTTATGTTGAGCCCGCGTAGCGTGGGTGTTTTGGCTGGTTTGAGGGTGGTATTACAGCCGCTCTCGAACCAGCCTCTTTTTAGCCATTCTTTCCACAGCACTTTTTATACTTTTTCCCGCTGCCACAAGGGCAAGGTTCGTTCCGGCCAATTTTGGGCACCCTGCGTATGGGTGCCTGATCAGAATGGTCAATATCATTTTGATTGTCTTTGGCTTCCACCAAATTTTGCAAAAGCATATCATCCAGGTCCTCATCAGACTCATCCCAGTTATCTGCATCCCAATCTTCAAAGAGTAGTTCTTCATCTTCTTCATCCTCCTCATCAAAGTGCCAGTCATTCAGGATTTCATCATATTGTTCGAAAATACTTAACAGGGGTTGCTTAGGTGATACCGGGGGTACTTTTCCAAAATCATTTAGTACTTCTTCTTTAGTGCCTGCAATATACTCTTCTACATAATCGGCATCATAGAGCTGCTCTATCAAAGGGAGTAATTCATCAAATTTTGCATCTAACACTTCACATACCATAAATGCGATAAGTTCTCCATCTACAAGGTTTTTATTTCCGGTGGTAAGATAGGTGTTCAGGACTTCCTTATACCATGCCACAATTTCTTCCCGTTTTTCGGGATTATGCAAATAGTATTGCAGATATGTTTGAGAAATCACGCTTTTAGCAGTGGTATAAATTCCGGGTTCGAACATAAACTTCTTTAAAGTATCCTGGTTTTCGGGCAGGATTTTATACAGGGGCTGCCAATAAACTTCGAACAAAACATCGTGATACCAGAAATTTAAGAAATCCTCCCCCTGGCGTAAGCACTCTAAAACGTCTTCTACCGCTTCGCTGGCTTTCATTTCGCCGAGCAAAAAAGTGGCATGGATTGGAAAACTAAGTTTGGCTTCACCAACATTGCCTTTATCGACCTGTTTGCCAAAATAATCATACCTGCTAACGGAATCGTGCAATACCTTTTTCAGATCCTGAATGGCCGATTCGCGCGGCAATACCAGTATCTCTTCAAAAATGCCCTGATCAATATCAAAACCTGCCTCATAAAGCTTGTTGATTATTTCGTTTTGAAATGTTGGGGCCTGTTCTGTTTGAACCGATTTATCATAAGTTCTGAATTCGGGCTTAGGGAAATACTTATCTTTTCCAAATGGCATTCCTTCATCACCTATTCCAAGTATGGATAAGGTGCTTTCAAAAGATAAAACTAATGGATTTTGAGGATCAAGCTCTTTCAATAGTTCAACACGCGATTTTGTAGCTTCAAAATTGTTATCGGCAATGAAATAATGAATAGCTGTTTCAAGAAAAGAGATCATTTCTGTTACATGAAACATTTCCCTTTCAGGATACAGATCCTTCAGCTCCATGTTTTCACCCATCAGCCCGGGCATTTTCTCATGCTCTCCTTTATTTAAATACTCATTTGCTTTGTTTAATATGCCGAAAAGATATTGAGGATGTTCTTCGATTAAGCGGTCATTGACTTTGTAACTCTCTTCTTCCATCTCCGTGTTCATGTAGGCTACTGCCAGGTAATTTTTCAAATGGGGAGAATTTGGAAATCTCTCAATAGCTTTTTTGATGTAATTGATATTGCTCTTTCCGCCTTTTCTCGCTTTCGAAAAAAACTTTTCTATTTTCCATTCCAATTCGGGCGGCACTTGATTCCCCTTTTCAAGGAGGTGAGGGTCTGTTGTTAAGGTGTAATTGTAAAACTTGAATCGATCGCTCATGCTATTTTTTTTAGCTAAATTAATCATTTCAGGACTTCTTGTGATAAAAAAACCTCACCGGAAAACATATTCCCGGCAAGGTTTTTATAAGGAAAAGTCTTCAAGACGATTACCTAATTCCTGTTTAAAGGAAATGCTTTACGGTTTGCGTGCCTGGCGGTTGAATAGTATTCAATGTCAGTCCAGGTGGTTTTCCAGTTACTGGTTTCATGTACCTTGCTGCCCAGTCCGCCATGATTGGCCACCTCATACATGGCTGCAGAACCGGTTGACCCTTCGTAGAAAAGGAGCATATCCTTGTTGCCGGCACGGTAATATTCAATGTCGGTCCAGGTGGCTTTCCAGTTCGGTGTGGAGCCAATACTGTTACCCAAATTGCCATCACTTTTTATCTCGTACATTTCAGCATATCCTCCACCGGAAGCCTGGTAAAACAACATAAAATCTCTGTCACCGGCACGGTAGTATTCAATGTCGGTCCATGTGGTTCGCCAGCCACCGCTATTCGTGCTGATTTTTCTGCCCAATCCGCCATGGTCTGCTATTTCGTATATGGCCGACGAGCCTGTAGAGGCTTCGTAAAACAACATCATGTCTTTCCCTCCGGCCCTGAAATATTCAATGTCTGCCCATGTAGCTTTCCAGTTGGATGTTTCGCCAACTTTTCTGCCCAGGTTCCCGTCGCTTTTTATCTTATACCAAGCGGCGTAGCCACCACCTGACGACTGATAAAACAACATCATATTTTTTCCTCCGGCCTGATAATATTCAATATCGGTCCAGGTGGTTCTCCAGCCTCCGTCTACAGAGCTGAATTTAGTTGCAAGACCGCCATGATGTGCAATATTATACATGTCGGCAGAGCCGGTTGAACTTTCAAAAAACAGGAAGTGCTGGTTTTGAGCGAATGTAATTCCGCCAATAATCAGCAGTGCAATTGTTAATAATCCTTTTAGTCTCATTCTTTTTCTTTTTGGTTAAACTTGATTTTATTTAATATCGACTGTTTATTAAAGTTGTACATAATATGTAACCTGTATAAGTCTGGTTGCTGTAAATTAGAGAAAATGAAAATGCTGAAACAATTATTTGTCAATGGGATTGTGTTGTACCGCAAAGGCTTGGCACTGCTCCCAATCCTCTTTAAAAGTTTCCCGGATTTTTTCTCTGTCGGATTTCGGGATCAGTTCCTGCTGACGCGTTTTGAATGGAATCACAAGTGGGAGGTGCAGCAGTATGTACCGCAAAAACTTGTTGCTCACCTTTCTGAGTGGGCTTTCTTTTTTACCGAAACTCTCTTTGAAAATGGTATGATGATTGACCCAGCGCTTGAAAAGCAACTGTTTTTCTGTGTAAGAAGTGTGCCGGGGTTTGAAGGAAATGTTGCCCGAACTTTTTGCACCCGTATATTGTAGTATTTTGCTCAAAAATGTTTTTGGCTGTTCCTTCAGTTCTTCATGGAAAAGGATAAGTGGAGGTTTGGAGAATTGCTGCTGAACCCATTTTAGCTTTGGGAAGTAAAGCAGGTCTTCGTGTTTCCAGCGCCCGGCATCTGTTTCAATATCAAAATATTTTCTGAAATCTTCGTGAAAACCATTTTTAACGGCTCTTTTGTAATGAGAGGCAATCCATTCA
>JAASSU010000200.1 GCA_021767705.1 Bacteroidota bacterium
AAATGGTGGAAGCCATGCAAAACATCAGCCAACAGATGAAAGTGATTATGAGCTCCATCAGTAAGCTGGAAGAGCAAAACCGTTCGATTGCGGAGATCACGACCACCGTTGCCGATATCGCCGACCAGTCGAACATGCTGGCGGTCAACGCATCTATCGAAGCTTCCAAAGCAGGTGAGCATGGCAAAGGATTCTCGGTAGTAGCCCAGGAAATCAAGAGCCTGGCCGAACAGTCGAAAAAATCCGCCTCACAAATCAGGGATATCCTGGGTGATGTGCAGAAGCTGGTGGAGCGCGCGGCCGAGACCGTCCAGAAAGGAAATGAGATTGCTGAGGAAGGCGATCGCATGGTCACGGAAGACCGACAGGTAGTTGAGTCGCTGATCGACAGTATCAACGAAGCCGTGGATGCCGCCGTTCAGCTTTCATCATCAAGCCAGCAGCAGCTTGCCGGAATGGAGCAAATCGTGCCCGCCATGGAAAACATTAACCAGGCCAGCGAGCAAAATGTTTCAGGAAGCAAGCAAACCCAGGAAGCAATAGAAGAACTTAACGTGATGGCCAAGAATTTAGAGTCAGTGATTGAGAAGTACAGATTGTAGACAGACATGAACAAGAGTGATGAAGAGTTTTATAAGGAGCTTCTGAATGATTTCAGGGAGGAAGGGGCTGAGCATTTACAGACGATCGTCAATGGCTTGCTGGACGTGGAAAAAGACCGCAAGTCGGGCGACAAGGAAATGCTGGAGACCATCTTTCGTGAAACCCACAGCCTCAAAGGAGCAGCCAGGGCACTGGATTTGAAAAATATCGAATCGCTGTGCATGGCCATGGAAAGCATCATGCACAAAATCAAGGATGGCGAGCTGGAATTCAGTCCCGGGTTTTTTGATGGTTTCTTCGAAGCTACGGATATTCTGGAGGTCCTTCTCAACGAGATCGGCAGCACCAAACAATCGGTGGCCGAAAACCGCATCACTAAAATCACCAGTAAGCTCAAAAACCTGGAGCAGGGAAAAAGCACTGTAAAGAAGCCTCACCGTAAAAAAATCACCTCTTCCAAAAAGGAATCCGGGCCACCAGCCCAAGAGAAAACCAGTCATCCCGAAAAGGAAGAGCCCATAAAAAAAGAGCCCGAAACTGAGCATAGCAGTGATGAGCCGAAAAGCACCCCGGATAAAGCGGCACAGCAACAAAGCGAATCAATACGGGTTTCGTTGGATAAGCTGAACGAAATCCTATACTCGGCTGAAGAGCTGATCACCTCCAAGGCGTTTTTAAAGTTCCAGGTGCAGCAAATCGATGGCCTGTCGAGGGAAGTAACAAGGCTGAAGCGACAGATACAGGACTGGATGCATGGAGACAGCGAAGAGGGAAAAGCATCCGTTAAGAAAACAAGCTTCACTGAGTCGCTGAACAAACTCGACAGCGACCTTGCCCACAGCACCCGGCAGCTCGAAGAGCTTCAGCGGGTAAACAACCGCAATGTGGATGATCTGAATTTTAAAGTCCGCAAAGCGATGATGCAGCCTTTCTCCTCTATGCTGTCCGTCATCCCGCGAATCGTCCGCGATCTGTCGAAAGAGCATGAAAAAGAGATAGAGTTGTCGATGGAAGGGGAACATATTGAGATAGACCGCCGTATCCTGGAGCAGATGAAAGACCCGCTCATCCACCTGATTCGCAATTCGATTGACCATGGCATTGAAACCACGGAAGAGCGCAAAAAAGCGGGCAAAAACACCAAAGGCCACCTTACCATAAAAGTCTCCCATGAGGCCGGACAAAAAATTGGGGTCACCATACAGGACGACGGCAAAGGCCTTGACCATCAAAATATTATCAATGCAGCTATAAAGAATAAGGCAGTTTCTCAAAGTGAGGCCGGGGCCCTGACCGAGTCACAAATCAACCAACTGATTTTTGCTTCGGGGGTCTCCACCAGTCCAATTATTACGGATGTTTCGGGGCGCGGCCTGGGCATGGCCATTGTGGCAGAGAAAATCAATCACCTGGGAGGGAAGATTCTTGTTGACACCACCCCCAAGAAAGGTACCACCTTCAGAATTGAACTGCCTCAAACGCTGGCTACCTTCAGCGGCATCCTGGTAGAAGCGTCCGGACAGCGCTTCCTCTTGCCCACAACGTCGGTCTTTAAGGCCGTGAAAGTCAGTAAACAGGAGATTAAGCCCGTAGAATCAAAAAACACGTTCAGGTTTTTAAACGAGACCATCAGCCTCGTTACTCTTGCAGATGTTTTGGGCCTGAGGAAAAGCAAGAACTTCCAAAACAAGCAGCTCCAGGTTATGATTGTTGAAACCACTTCCAAAACCGGGTTTGTGGTCGACAAGGTGTTGGGAGAATATGAGGGCATGGTAAAGCCTTTAGGGCGGCAGCTGAAGCATGTCAATAAAATGGAAGGCGCCTGCTTTTTGGGCGATGGCAGTGTGGTTCCGGTGTTGCAGGTGGAGGAGCTGATGGAAGCTGCCCGCGGGGTGTCGTCGGGAAGCCCGCAGGCGCAATCGGTGACAGCGGATGGTGAGCAGAAAAAAGTGCTCTATGCCGAAGACTCCATCACCGTAAGGAATATGGTCAGAAGCCATATTGAAGCGGCAGGCTTCGAGGTAAGCACGGCGGTGGATGGACAAGCGGCCTACGAGCTGCTGCAGAAAGAGGCGTTCGACCTGGTGGTGTCTGACATTGAGATGCCCCGAATGAACGGCTTTGAGTTGACATCAAAAATAAAAAAAGATAATGCGCTGAGCCACCTGCCGGTGATACTAGTCACTTCACTCGACTCGAAGGCCGACCGCGACCGCGGACTGGAATCGGGGGCCAATGCGTACATCGTAAAAAGCAGTTTTGAAAAATCGAACCTGATTGACACCATAAAACGTCTGATTTAAAAAGTGAAAAGCATTAACGAAAATAAAATCCGTGTGTTGGTTGTAGACGACAGCCTCGTGAGCCGTAAGCTCCATCAGAAAATGATTGCTGACGACTTAGGCTTTGAGGTGGTGGATACGGCCAGGGATGGCCGGGAGGCGGTGAAGAAAGTGTCCGAACACAAGCCCGATGTGGTGAGCATGGATGTGAACATGCCCCACCTTAACGGGATAGAGGCCACACGTGAGATTATGAACACCTTCCCGGTGCCTATCATCATAGTGAGCAGCCTCTATAACGAAAATGAGAAACATCTGGCCATGGAAGCTGCCGCCGCCGGAGCTGTTTACATCATGCCCAAACCTCATGGAATGGGACATCCCGGGTTTGAAAAAGACAAAAAGAAGTACCTCCGCATGCTCAAAAACATGGCCGGGGTGAAAGTAGTCAGCCGCCGAAGCCACCAACCACCGAAGGCACAGAGCTCTCAAAACAAAAACCATCAAGAATCTATCACTTCCGTGAAACGGGAGATCATCCTGATGGGAGCCTCTGCCGGAGGGCCGCAAGCCCTAAAAACTATTATCGGGGCACTGCCCGCCGATTTTCCGCTGCCCATTCTGCTGGTGCAGCATCTCGATCAGAGTTTCACGGAATCGTTTCAAACCTGGATGGAGAGTTTTTCTAAACTTCCGGTGGTCGTTCCGGAAGACGGCGAAGCTATCCGGGGTGGGAATATTTACCTCGCCCCCGGTGGTAAGAATATGGTCCTGAAAGCAAAAGGACGCATCACAATCACCACTCAGCCGCCAGACAAAAAAGCAAAGCCCACCGTGGCAGCCCTCTTTAACAGTGCCGGACCACTCTACAAAGAAAAAGGGGTGGCTACCCTCCTTTCCGGGATGGGCAAAGACGGCGCACACGAAATGAGGGTTTTAAAGGATTCGGGTGCGTTTACCATTGCACAGGAAAAACATTCGTGCCTTGTTTTCGGGATGCCGGGCGAGGCCGTAAATATAAATGCTGCTAAGGCGGTTTTAACGCCTGAAGAAATAGCAGTGGAGTTTAATAAATTAATCGAACAAAAGCATGTTTAATTCAATCAGAGAGAGTTTAGAAAAGGGGTATGTTCTCGTTGCTGAAGATTCATTTGTGCAGGCAAAGAAACTGAAGCGGTTTTTCGAGAACAAAAACATCCGGTGTGTGACCTGCAAGAATGGAGAGGAAGCTTATGAGGCCGCACTGAATGAAAAACCCGAATTGATTGTCAGCGATATTGTAATGCCCGTAATGGATGGCTACGAGTTTTGCAGGAAGGTAAAATCGAACAAGGATCTCGCAGAACTGCCGTTTATTATACTCACATCGCTCAACGATCCGATGGATATTATCAAAGGCTTGCAGGCCGGAGCTGATAACTTCATCACCAAGCCCTACGACGACGAGTACCTGATGTCGCGCATCAATTATTTGGTGGCGAACCGTCATATCCGCAAGATGGGTTCGGGCGATATGAGTATCGAAATTATGTTCCAGGATCAGCGCTTCGAAATCAACTCAGATAAAAAGCAAATCCTCGACCTGTTGCTCTCGGTTTATGAAGCTGCTGTCAACAGGAACGAGCAGCTCATCGACGCCCAGCGGCGGCTCGAAGAGCTGAACAACAACCTCCGCGATGTAAACCAGGAGCTCGACTCTTTTACGCGGACGGTGTCGCACGACCTGCGTTCGCCCATTAACGGCATCCTGAGCTTTGCCTACCTGCTCGAAGAAATGTTCGAAGATGACGAGCTGGATACTGAGGAAGCGAAGGAGTTTGTTGCCAACATCATCACCTCCGGGAAGAAAATGACCCAGCTGATTGACGACCTCCTCTCCTACTCGCGATCGGCCAGCACCGAGATCAACCTGGAAGAGGTGGATTTGAGCACCCTTGCCAACGAAATCATCGAAGACCTGACCGAGGTAAACTACACTGCCGACTACGACATCAAAATCGAACCCGGCATCAAAGTTAATGCCGACAAGCGGCTTATCACTATAGCCCTCGAAAACCTGTTGAACAACGCGCTCAAATACAGCCAGAAAACAGAGTCACCCTCGGTAGAGGTAGGCTCACAGGACGAAAACGGGGAGCAAGTAGTCTTTGTCAGGGATAACGGCGCCGGTTTCGACATGGAAAACGCCGATTCATTGTTCAGGCCCTTCATCAGGCTGCACTCCGAAAAAGAGTTCCAGGGCACCGGCGTTGGCCTCAGCACCGTCAAGCGCATCATCGAACGCCACGGCGGCGCCATCTGGGTAGAATCCGCCCCCGGCCAGGGAGCAGCGTTTTATTTCTCGGTGTAGCTTTAATCGAATGTTATGTCATGGGATTATAACTACAAACCTGCTCTCTAAAAAAGACACATTGTTTTTCGCTTTGAAATGAGTAGCCAGACCTTTTAGATCAGGTCTTCAACCTTTGTTATGTGTTTATATTCAACGTCTTCAAATTGGTCAAAATGTGCCGTTCCACATTTAATCTTTAATCTTTCTTCGTCTCTTAGTTTTGATAATTCCTTGGTAGACTTTGTTTCTGCTACAAAGTATATTTTCTTTTCGTTCTTAAAAACCAAAGCCCAATCGGGATTATATTTCCCTATTGGTGTATCAATGTGAAACCAGTACGGTAGTTTGAAATAAAACTCGATGTCATCTCGTGTTTCACATTCTTTCGCGAAATCAGTCTCAACTTCAGAGTCCAATGGCATATACTTATCGTAAATGGTTTTGACATTATTGCTAACCTCAAAAGTCAGGCTGTCAAGATAAGTTTCTATTTCGTTCTCATTAAAGAGCAGCATTTCATAATCCTGGCCACCGATCTTTTCATACTTAATGCCGTCAATCATCAGTTCATAAAGCACTATTTTAATAGCTGTAACGGCTTTGTCAAGGAACAACTGTGGGTTTACCAGAATATCATTAATTCGACCGGATTCCTTTAGG
>JAASSU010000201.1 GCA_021767705.1 Bacteroidota bacterium
CGGCTAATATGATATCTTTTTTCATGATTTTTTGTTTTTGTTGATTTATGACTGAGCACTCTTTTCTTTGGCCTTGGCTTTTGCTTTTGCCCGCATTCTTCTGTTCAGTGTCTGAATGCATTCACGACGAGGGATCACCACAGAAACCCCTTCATACTGCATCTCCTCTTTCATGATTTGATAGTTCTCGTCATGACGTTTCGGCAATGGCTTCAACACACGGATGTGGTCTTCATCCACGCCAACCCCTTTACAGATAGCTTCGATTTTTCCGAGCGCCGATGAGTGCTGGCCTCCTGTCATCCCTGTGGTGGCGTTGTCAACAATCACCACTACGATGTTCGATTTGTCATTGACGGCATCGAGCAATCCGGTGATCCCGGAATGGGTAAAGGTAGAGTCGCCAATAACAGCCACGGCGGGCGTCAATCCTGCGTCAGCAGCCCCTTTGGCCATGGTTATGGATGCTCCCATATCCACACATGAGTTGATCGACTCAAACGGGGGCAGGGCGCCGAGGGTGTAACACCCGATATCTGAGAACACGCGTCCCGGCCCGAATTCCTTCATCGCTGCATTCAACGCGTTGTAAGTGTCGATGTGCGGGCATCCCTTGCAGAGCTCCGGCGGACGGGAAGCCACGAAATCGGGGATGTCTTCTCCGTAAAGGACTTCTAATCCCAGCGCTTTTCCTACCACATTCGGCGAAAGCTCACCATCGCGGGGAACAGTGCCGTCTAAACGGCCTTTGATGTTCAGCCCTTTGGATAGCAATCCGCGCACCTGTTCTTCGATAAATGGGGCTCCCTCTTCGATAAAGAGCAGCTCATCGGTTTCCTCCGTGATTTTTGCAATCATTTCTTCGGGAACAGGATACTGTGTGATGTGCAGCACCGGGTTAGGAATCTTGCGATCAGGGTAATTTTCCAACAGATAGTTGTAGGCGATGCCGCTTACAATAATACCTCTTGATTTGTCTTCGCCATCATAGTACTTATTGAATCCTGCATTTTCTGATTCATTTAAAAAGTCAAGCTGTTTTCCCAGCAGTCCTTTATAGCGCTTGCGCGCGATGGAAGGAAGCAAGATGTATTGTTTCAGGTCGTTGGGTAAAGATATTTCGTTTTGTTTGCGGATGGTGTCTTTACGCACGATTCCGGCGCGCGAGTGGGCCAGGCGCGTGGTGATCCGAAGCAATACCGGCGTTTCGAGTTTCTCTGACATGTCGAAAGCGTAGTGCACCATGTCATAGGCCTGCTGCTGATCAAAGGGTTCCAGCGTCGGAATCATTGTGAATTTCCCATAAAACCTTGAGTCCTGCTCGTTCTGTGAGGAGTGCATCGATGGGTCGTCGGCAGCAACCACCACCAGCCCGCCGTGGGTTCCTGTGATGCCGGAGTTGACAAAAGCGTCGGCAGCCACGTTTAGTCCTACGTGCTTCATACAAACCATGGCGCGCTTGCCGGCATACGTCATGCCCAGGGCTGCTTCCATGGCTGTTTTTTCGTTGGCACTCCACTCTGAGCGAATATTTAAAGATGCAGCCTCTTTCGAAGCCTGCACGTACTCGGTTATTTCGGTTGAGGGAGTGCCCGGATAGGCATAAATACCAGACAGTCCGGCATCGATTGCGGCCTGTGCAATCGCCTCATCTCCCAATAATAGTAATTTTTTCATATGATATCTTTTCTTTTTACGATAGTTATTTTACAAAAGTAGTATTATTTTCTTAGGTATCATTTGACTTTAGGCTTTGATTTTTGGATTATTGCTTATATGAAATATTTCTAAATAATGGAATTACACGACTTTACGACAAAGAAAATAATCGTAATTTTGCGGGCTGTATGAACTATTTGGCACACCTGTATTTATCTGGGAATGACAGCGATCTTAAGGTCGGAAATTTTATTGCCGACCATGTGAAGGGCAAAGCTTTTTTCAAGTATCCTGATGGTATTCGCCGGGGAATTGTCTTACACCGGAAAATTGATGACTACACCGACAATCACCCGATGGTGAGGCAAGGCACCCAGAGGCTGCGGGCTGGCCATGGAAAATACGCCGGGGTGGTTATTGATATGTTTTACGATCATTTTCTTGCAGCCAACTGGAATGAGTACTCTGAGGCTGAACTACAGGATTTTACAAGCAATGCCTATGTGTTGCTGATGCGGCATTTTTTCCGCCTTCCGTTCAAAACCCGCATTCTGCTGCCATTTATCCTTAAAAACGACTGGCTGGCGTCTTACCGCGACTTGAATTTCCTGTCGAGGGCTTTCAGAGGTTTGTCATACCGAACGCCATACGAATCAAACCTGAAAAATGCAGTGCATGACCTGAGCCAGGACTATCATCTTTTCGAGACTGAATTTAAGACCTTTTTCCCGGATATGATTGAGTATGTAGAAAAAGAGCGGTTGTTATTAATGGCAGACAGCCTTTGACGCGCAACTGGCACACGCCTTACGTTCAATAACATCCATTGTTTTGGCGCAGTATATCCCGCGCTTACGCATCTCCTTGTTGTGCCCGATTTCCGTTTCAGGAAACTTTCCGCCTTTGATAAACAGGAGCTTAAAACCCAGGATGGAAACTGCAAGGAGCACCAACACCACCGACACAAGAAATACTTCCAGCATAATTAACAAATTTTTTGCAAATATAAGGTTTATCTTCTAATGATAAAGGGTCAGCACGAGCTTCCTTCTGTTTGATTGATTGCGGAATTCACACAAATAAATTCCTTGCCAGGTGCCCATGTTCAGCCGTCCGTTACTCACAGGGATAGTCACCGAACTTCCGGCCAGTGTTGACTTGATGTGTGCAGGCATATCATCCGGCCCTTCCATAGTATGGGTGTAGTAGGGTGCATTTTCGGGTGCCAGCTTGTTGAATGAGGGTTCAAAATCATCGCGCACCGATGGATCGGCATTTTCGTTGATCGTAAGTGCCGCTGAAGTGTGTTTGATAAAAACATGCAGCAACCCCTGCTCAGGAAGTTCGCCCAATGCTCTAAGGATTTCATTTGTTACAAGGTGAAAACCCCTGGAATACGATGGTAATGTAATTTCTTTCTGAGTTATCATTTTTCCGGCTCTTTAAAACAAGTTCAGCCTGCAAAATTACTGATGCAGGCTGAACCACCATTATATTAAGCTACTTATTTTTTCGCTGACTGTTCTTTGGCTACTTTCTCAAGCATTTCAGTCGTCAACGACTTAGGACGCTCGAGCGGATAGCCGAGAGCGCGGTCCCACACGATATTTGCGGTGATACCGATTGCTCTTCCTATGCCGAACAGAACGGTGTAGAAATCGTATTCTGTAACGCCGTAATGCCACTGGATAACACCGGTCTGCGCGTCGAGGTTTGGCCATGGGTTTTTGGCTTTCCCCTGCTCCTGAAGGATTGGCGGCACCACTTTGTAGAGGAGGTCTACATATTTGAACAGCGGATCATCCTTAAGGTGCTTCAGGCTAAACTCACGCTGCACGCTGTAGCGCGGGTCGGTCTTCCTCAAAACGGCGTGGCCATATCCCGGAATAACCTGCCCGGAGTTCAGTGTATCCCACACAAATTGTCGCATCTCTTCTTCCGAAGGGATTTTTCCGTCCATTTTGTCATAAACACCCTGTAGCCAGCGCAGCACTTCCTGGTTAGCCAGTCCGTGCAGCGGCCCGGCCAGTCCGTTGATCATGGCCGAGATGGAAAGGTAAACGTCTGCCAAAGAACTTGCCACGAGGTGACCAGTATGAGCGGAAACGTTACCGGATTCGTGATCGGCATGAATAATAAAATGCAATCGGGCCACATCGTCGTAAGGAGGCTTGATACCCATCATGTGGGCAAAATTTCCACCGAAGTCGCGTGACGGATCTGACTGAATGCGTTTACCATCGCGATAAAGCTTGGCATAGATATAAGACCCTATTTCCGGAAGCTTGGCAAGCAGGTTCAGGGCATCCTCATAGGTAGGGTCCCAATATTCCATCTTGCTGATACCGGCGGAGTATTTCTTGGTGAAAAATGATTCGCGCTGCAGCGTCATAATAGCTGAAGAGAAAATCGTCATGGGGTGGCTACAGCATGGAAATGAGTCTATCACTTCGTAAACATACCGTGGTAATATACGTCGCTTGCTGAGCTCATCGGCCACTTCAGCCACTTCACTTTCGGTTGGAATGTCGCCCGTCAGCAATAAAAATATCAAGCCTTCCACCATCGGCATCTCACCACCTTTGGCTTTAGGGAGCTTTTTAAAGACTTCAGGCAATGTATATCCCCTGTAACGAATTCCTTCGTTGGGGTCCAGATAAGAGATATCGGTCACCAGGCTTTTCACGCCGCGCATTCCTCCAATTATCTGGCCGATAGTGATTTGATCAACAACAACATCGCTGTGCTTTTTCAGGAGCTTCTCAGTCCTGGGGCGGTGCTGTTCAATCTTTTCATAAAGTTTTTCTTTTAAAGTGCTCATAGTTTATTGTTTTTATTAGTTATTCAACGCCTCTTTGAGGTTGCTGTCTATTGCATCCAGAAACTGTTCGGTTGTCAGGTAATGCTCTTCGGTCATGTCCTGACCATGAATCAACAGCGCGAGGTCTTTCGTCATTTTTCCTGATTCAACTGTTTTGACACACACCTCTTCGAGCGTTTTAGAAAATTCAACTAAACGAGTGTTATTATCGAGTTTTCCCCGGTGCTCCAGTCCGCGGGTCCAGGCAAAGATGGAAGCGATAGGGTTGGTCGAAGTTTTCTTTCCTTGCTGATGCAGCCTGAAGTGACGGGTCACCGTTCCGTGAGCGGCTTCTGCTTCCAGCGTTTTTCCGTCGGGAGTCATCAACACGGAGGTCATGAGCCCGAGCGAGCCATAGCCTTGGGCCACCGTGTCCGACTGCACATCGCCATCGTAGTTTTTACAGGCCCACACAAATCCGCCTTCCCACTTCAGGGCAGCAGCCACCATGTCGTCAATAAGCCGGTGCTCATAAGTGATACCCGCTTCTTCAAACTGTTTTTGGTAATCGGTTTCATACACTTCCTGGAAAATGTCTTTAAATCTTCCGTCATATTTTTTCAGGATGGTATTTTTTGTGGAAAGGTAGAGCGGCCATCCTTTTTTGAGGGCCTGCTGGAAGGAAGCATGGGCAAATCCGCGAATGGCCTCGTCGGTGTTGTACATCGACATGGCCACGCCGCCATCACCTTCAAAGTCATAAACATCATACTCTTGTGGTTCGCCGTTCTCGGGGATAAAGGTCAGCTTAAGTTTTCCTTTGCCTTTCACCACAAAATCGGTGGCCTTATACTGGTCCCCAAAAGCATGACGGCCAATAACGATTGGCTTTTTCCATCCGGGAACAAGGCGTGGAACATTTGAGATAATGATAGGCTCTCTGAAAATAGTTCCGCCGATGATATTCCTTAATGTTCCGTTAGGTGAACGGTACATGTCATGCAGTCCGAATTCTTCCACCCGGTTTTCATCGGGCGTAATTGTAGCACATTTAATTCCTACGTTGTATTTCTGGATAGCCTTGGCAGCATCAACAGTTACCTGGTCGCGCGTGGCATCGCGGTGTTCAATGCCCAAATCATAATATTTTATATCCAAATCGATATAAGGGAAAATTAATTTGTCTTTGATAAATTTCCAGATAACGCGCGTCATCTCGTCGCCATCAAGCTCCACAACAGGATTTTGTACTTTAATCTTTTCCATTTAGTTTTTGTTTTTACGATATTTATTTATGTTTATACTTAAATATTTAGGTTATAAAGATACAAAAATTGCACATTCCTACAATAAAAAAGTCAAATTTTAAACATGAATCTCACTATAATTGTTTTGTGTTTGC
>JAASSU010000202.1 GCA_021767705.1 Bacteroidota bacterium
AACTTTCTGGTTTTACTCCTGTTTCTGATTATATTTATTTTCGGTTATTTGGGTCATCGAAACAGTTTTTGAAAATTGTAAACTTATACCTACATTTGATGCTATTCAGTGAAGAGTATCAGGGGCAGTCAATGAAATCACACGTATGAAAAGCAGAGGTGTAATAAGGTCAAGTATAAAGATAGCTTTGGTTTATGTGGTCATAAGTGCTTTATGGATATATACCTCTGACTACTTTGCCTCTCTGATTGCGAAAAGCGCCAGCGATTTAACCCTCATCCAAAATTACAAAGGAATCTTTTTTGTAATAATCTCCGGATTCATCATTTTCTATCTGATTAAAAGAGAGCTAAACAAGCAAAGGCAATTAACAAACCTCATGAGTGAGGAGAATAAACTTCACACATCTTTAATCGAAAATTTACCCCATGTAGATGTTTTCCTTTTTAATCCCTCAAAGGAGGTTCTTTTTTACAAAGGGCATGGTATTGAAAAGGTTTCGATTGAGCCCCAGGTTTCGGGTGCGATAAACCTTATCGATGATATCCCTCTCGACAAAGAATCAGTTAAAAAGATTTCTTCCCTGTGCGATAAAATCCTTGATGGCAAAGAGGCCAAAGACGAACTCAACTATCTTGGAAATTACTACGAGCTGAGAGGCACCGCCCTTTATGATGAGGATGGCGAAATATATTCCGGACTACTGGTATTGATAGATGTCACCTCGCAAAAACACCTTATTCGGGATTTGAATGAGCGAATGGCGGAATATGAAGCATTGTATGAGGAATACCTTTCGCAGAGTGAGTCATTGAAAAAGGGTTACGAAGAGTTGCAAGGCCTCTATGACAGCTTAACACAATCGGAGAATAAATACCGCACGTTCATTGAGCAAACCAACGATGGGATTTATCATTTCGAGTTTAGAAAACCTTTAGACCTCAATCTTCCGGTTGATGATCAAATAAAAGCATTTTATTACGATACTTATTTATCTGACTGCAATGAGGCCTTTGTCAGGATGTACGGGGCAAAGTCAAAGCAAGACCTTCTTGGAGTCAGGCTGATTGACTTTTACGGAGGTGACGAAAAAAGCAATTATGACACCAATAAAGCGTTTATTGCTAATAACTACAAGCTTATCAACCAGGAAACCACGGAAGAAGACCAGGATGGTAATCAAGTATTCTTCCTTAACAATACGATAGGTATTATTAATGATGGTCATCTTCGAACCATTTGGGGCACACAAACCGATATTACAAAGCAAAAGCAGTATCAGAAAGAGCTTATCCAAGCCAAGGAAAAGGCCCAGCAAAACGAGCAGAAGTATTACGACCTGTTCAATAACCTCAATGACGCGGTAATCCTTTACGACCTCGAGGAAAATGTTTTTCCAAACAAAGTGTATGAGGCTAATGATGAAATATGCCGACTTCTAAAAGTGGATAGAGAAACACTGTTAAATTCCAATATCTCAAAGTTTATCGAACCCTCCCAATTTGAGAGTGTAAAGGAACGTAGCAAAAGACATTCTCAGGGACAAAGTCAGCAGTTTGAGGTAGACCTCCTGAATGGGGATAATGAAGTAATAAAAGTAGAAGTCAAGACAAATGTGGTTGAATACGGAGGAAAAACCCTGATTCTTGCCATCATACGGGATATTCGCGAACGAAAAGCAGCAGAACTGAAAATCAGGGAGTCTTATCAGTTTGTACAGAATATCATCAACAGCTTCTCGGATGCCATTGCCGTTTTTGATAAAAGCCTCGTATGCAGTTATTTTAATCAGGCTATGGAGCTCCTTCTCCAGGAGTCAAATGAAGGCAAAAAAGTATGCAAGAAAAGCATCCTGAAATTTAGCGGCCTGAGCGAAAAAACACTCGAAGATTCCTTCACACAAGCCCTTGCCGGGAATATCAGTCGCACCGATGACTTTAAAGCAGCCACCGGAAATTGGTATTACGCTTCGTTTATTCCTAATCTGGATACCAGTGAAGAGGTGATTGGAATAATCGTTATTATCACAGATATTTCAGGAAGGAAAAAAATGGAGCTGGATTTAGCCAAGGAGCGGGACAAAGCAAAACAAAGCGATCACCTCAAAAGTGCTTTTCTCGCAAATATGTCCCACGAAATCCGTACTCCCATGAACAGCATCATTGGTTTTAGCGAAATGCTGGAAGATGATGATGTAACTGAACTTGAACGAAAACAGTATTCAGGCATTATCAGGACGAACAGTAACAACCTGCTACGTATTATCGACGACATCCTGAATATTGCCAAGATTGAAACTCAGCAGGTATCATACTACTATTCGAGTTTTGCACTGAATCAATTTGTGGAGGATTTGGCCGCTAACCTGCGTATGATTATTAACCGGAAAGGGAAAGACATTACCGTGAAAACCGTAAAGGGGCTGAAAGATACCGAGGATACAATTTATTCAGACAAGGAAAGGTTACAACAGGTAATTACCAACCTGATGACAAACGCAGAAAAATTCACTGACAGTGGAAGCATTCAGATATCTTACGAGGTGAAGAAAAAACAACTGGTATTTAAAGTTTCTGATACGGGCATCGGTATTGCTCCTGAGACCCAGAAAACTATTTTTGAACGTTTCAGACAAGGAACGGATGAATATCAAACCCGCAAGTATGGAGGAACAGGATTAGGTTTACCTATTGCTAAAGGAATCCTGGAAGGAATGGGTGGGGATATTTCTGTTGAATCTGAACCCGGAAAAGGAGCAACCTTTACTTTTTCTGTTCCGATGATGGATTCTCCTTAGAACATGGCTTCAACAGTGTTTTTTTGTCGCTCTTTCTACTTACAGGCAAGAGAGCGAACATCACCTGCGCATCAGACAATAAAAATTTCAAATGGCGGTTATCCAACCGTAAGAAAGCCGGTGGCTCGATTTCATAGGAAGAAGCAGAATACTAATTTGATTCGATGGCAAGAAGAAAAAAGAAAACGAAATCCTTCAAAAAGCGCATCCTAAAGAGCATCATCATTGCTTTTGTTTTATCTGTGATCCTGGCAGTTGCATTTGTGGCCTCTGTCAGTGCCGGATGGTTTGGTGCCTTGCCGGGAGAAAGCCAGCTCCAGCAGATAAAGAACGAGTCAGCAACACTGGTTTATTCTTCGGACAATCAGTTGCTGGGAAAGTTTTTTGCAGAGAACAGGACGAACATCGAATACCATCAGCTTCCGGATCACCTTATCAATGCTTTGGTAGCCACCGAGGATGCACGCTTTTTCACTCATGAAGGGATCGACAGTAAAAGCTATATGAGGGTATTCTTCAAAACTATTTTATTGGGCGACCGGAGCTCGGGAGGTGGCAGTACGATCACTCAGCAGCTTGCCAAAAACCTTTTCGGCCGGCCCGATTTCGGGTTGATGACCCTGCCTGTTAACAAGACCAAGGAAGCCCTTGTGGCTTACCGCCTCGAAAAGCTTTACAGTAAAGAAGAAATACTGCTGCTTTACTTTAACACAGTCCCTTTTGGCGAAAATGTTTTTGGGGTGGAAGCAGCGGCAAACCGCTATTTTAACAAAAGCACTTCAGAATTAACCATTGACCAGTCTGCATTGCTGGTGGGCATACTCAAAGCAAATACCTATTACAACCCGCGTTTGCATCCCGTTAATGCACTCAGCCGCCGAAACCTGATTCTGAAGCTTATGCATCAGCAGGAATATCTTACTGACAAGCAGTACATGCAGGCAAAGCAAAAGCCCTTAAACCTCGATTATGCAAACTACAAGGCTGAAGGTCCGGCCAATTATTTTCTGAAAAAAGTAAGGGACAAAGCCGATGAAATAATCGAGGCACTGAATAAAGAGCAGAACACTTCTTACGACATTGAAAAGGATGGTTTGAAGGTGTACACCACACTGAACGCAAAGCTTCAAAATGCTGCACGGCAATCTGCAAAAAAGCATTTAACACGCATGCAGCAGAAGCTTGATAACAAGCTGAAAAACAGCAAGGAACAGTTTCTGAAAACTTCTGGAGACGAGAAGATTGCTAAGCGCGAGTTGTTTAGTTGGGATGGGCCGGAGATAAGAGAAATATCGAAATCTGACAGTATATGGCATTACAAGAAAATGCTTCATGCAGCCATCTGCGCTATCGACCCCCGCAACGGGGCAGTGAAGGTCTACATCGGTGGTAACCACTTCAGGTATTTGCCTTACGATTTAGTGGAAGCCAAAAGAGCCGCTGCCTCAGCTTTTAAGCCGGTACTTTATGCTGCGGCATTAGCAAAAAACTATAAGCCCTGCGATTACCTGGCAAACAAGGAAAAAGTCTATAAGGAGTATGAAGGCTGGCAACCCCAAAACTACGACAAAAGCAGCGGCGGGTTTGCTGCTATGTGGTATGCCCTGGCGCATTCGATGAATCTCCCGACGATTGATCTTTACAGGAAAACAGGCCACCTTCAACTCGATTATCTCTATCGCAAACTGGGGTTTTCTACGCCCTTACCCGAAAAACCTGCGGTGGCCCTGGGCACGGTGGATGTCTCGTTAAAGGAACTTGTGACCGCATACAGTGCTTTTGCGTCCGATGGAAAAATAATAGAGCCTTTCATCATAGAACGCATTGAGGATCAATCAGCGAAAGTTATCTATAGGCATCCTGGTGCTGCTCCTGAGCAGGTGATGACTACATATGTTGCTGAGCTAACCACCCTGATGCTTGAAAAGGCGGCACGTTCCGGCACTGGAAGGGCCTTGTATTCAAGGTATGGGCTTAGTGGCGACTGGGCCTCAAAAACAGGAACCTCCCAGAATTTTAGTGATGCACGCTTTATGGTGTACAACCCATCGCTGGTTACCGGTGTTTGGGTCGGAGCTTATGACCCGGCCATCCATTTTAGTTCAGGTTCCAATGGGAGTGGGGCAAGACTGGCCCTTCCGGTCGCTGCCCGAATGCTCAGGGAGGTAGAGGCCGATAGCGAACTAAAGGATTTCAGGGATGAATTTAAGTATCAAATAGATACGAGCGGAATACTCTCCTGCCAGGGAAAAATTGACAAGCGAACCATGAAAACTGTTTTGGAAGCAGTCATAGGAGACCTCAAAGGAGAACACAAAACAGATACGGTTCCTTTAAAGAAGAAAAAGAAAGAAAGTAAAGTGAAGAAGTTTTTTAAGAAATTGTTTGGCGGGGGAAAAAGTAAGTGAGTTTACTGTTTCTCTTCCATAGGTGTGTCTTTGGAGTGCTGAAGGCGAAGGATTTCGCCATTCAGCGAATACTTGTAAAAATTTATGGCCGATGCGCGATTGCCATCGAAAAAAAGGATAGGGGATGTATTTCATAGGATAAAATTTTAAATCCTCTTATATTAGCCAAAGTAACAAGCAAATTAAAAACGAAACCGAGTAAATACCTATGAAAAAATTAGTTGTATTGATAATTATGATGACAGCTTTCCTGTCGGGTTTTGCACAAAGCACCGAACTGAAAGAAAAGCTTGATGAACTAAAGAAGTCTGATGAGTACTTCTATCACAAAATGGATGTATTGGAAAAAAAGATTGAAGACCTGCTGTGGTATGAGAAAGTGGGCGATGTGGCTTTTATCGACAAGGTGTACATGTATGGACCTCCGAAATGGAAGGAGGAAAATCCCGATGCACAAGGGGCCGGAAACCCTGTAAAATTCTGGAGCTACGTTTTTGTTCCTAAATCCATTGATACAGAAAAAAAGTATCCTTTGATAGTTCTGCCGCATGGGGGCGTCCATGCCGATTTCACCACCTATTACACCCACATTATCAGGGAGCTGATGGCTCAGGAATACATTGTGGT
>JAASSU010000203.1 GCA_021767705.1 Bacteroidota bacterium
GGGATGCCCAATGATTTGCCCTTAGTTATGAGAAATTCAAATAATTCTATCCCCTGAGTTTTTTGAAAAATTCGTTGCCTTTTTTTGGTCCCCCATACTAAATGAATCCAAATACGTGAATGGGTATGTAACATGATTGTGAATTATGGTTTTGATAAAAGTAATTATTTTATTTGAAATTATACCGATGGGATTTTAAGGGAAGTGCGCTGAAGCGCACTATGCGATGGTTTTATGGCCAACAACATCCACCCAATTAATCCCGATCGCCATCGGGAGGGTGCTATTCTCATGGGAGTTTTGTAAACGTAACGATGGCTTTCATGAAAATTGAATAAAATGAATCTCCCTTCTCCTCGGGGAGAAGGGCCGGGGATGAGGGGCAAGCGCTGAAGCGCACTCCGTGTTGTGATGTGTGGCCTCCGTTGTCCACCCGGATAAATCCGGGTGCTATTCTCATGAAATGGTCGCAGATAATCCATTTTCATTCATGAGATTAGCACCCATTTTTAAATGGGTGGCACATGAATCGTTTACCCTCAATTGTTTACCAGCCTGCTTCAGCAGGCTTTTTCTTTTTCCAGTTAGTTCTCGATAACCGGTGCACCGATTTCTTCAAGACTGCTCATGAGCTTCGGTACAGACTCTTTCCTGATTTTTGTCAGCTTCTGCGATAAACTTTCAAAATCCGCTTTAGCAATTTCGAACGTCTGAAGGTGTGTGGGCGTTGGTCCATAGGTGGACTGCGACACACCACTGATGACCGCTCTCATGCGGCTGCGGAGAGTCGGGTGGTTCTTTTCCCCCACCTCGCGTTTCGCCGGACTGCCATAGATCTCTTTCCTGATTGATTTCAAACTGAGCAGCAAATCATGCAATTCCTTCCTTATTTCAGGATTAGGACTGCTGGCACGACGGTAGGCCTCTGTCATGGCGCTTACCTTTTTCCGGGTATTCTCCAGATTGAGCTCAAATTCCCTGACAGTCGCATTGAAGTTATCCAGCTCCTTCCAGAAATCAGCTACGCTTTGCGGGTCGGCACCTTTTAAGGAGCGTTCGCGCAAGGGCTTGACTTCAAAACTCACCGTATCAGACAACACCGTTTCCTGTCCGTCCACCTGCCTGCTCAAAAAAGCGTGGTAAGTTCCGGGAGCCACCATGTAAGCCCCGGGAAGTTTCCCATGCTGAGGGGCATCTTCAAACCATTGTACAGGCCGCTGCGTAACGAAAGACAAGTCCCAGTTGATGCGGTGCATTCCTTTACTCAGAAGTCCATTCAAACGGTTTACCACTTTCTTGTTTTTGTCGAGGACCGTGACAAAAACCGAGGGCTTTTCCTGGGCCAGCTCCTTGTCCAGCTTTTCCCATCCCGGAAAATCAATGTCCTGCTTATTTTTTATTCGATCTTTTTCGCTCTCTTTTCGCTTCTGCTCCAGCGTTTTAACCCCCTCCTTCAAATAATATGTGAAAACGGTACCAAACGGTGGGTTAGGAGCTCTGAAGCAGTCGGCTCCCGTGGCACCGCTCTCTTTCGATTGTTGCAGATACCACCAGGCATCGCGGGGAGTAAAAAGTGTTGCCTCCTCTTCAAGTTGCCTCAAAGAAACTTCCCTTAGCGGACTGTAGTCATCAAGGATGAAAATTCCCCGGCCAAAGCTTCCGCCCACAAGGTCGTTTTCCCTGCGCTGGATAACCACATCGCGAAAAGCTATATTGGCTTTCGTATTGAGCTTGATCCATTTTTCGCCGCCATCCACCGTAAAATAAAGTCCAAACTCAGTGGCAGCAAACAGCAAATCCTTCGCCTTATGATCCTGGACAAGCTGCCAAACAATCTGAGGTGTTTTCAGGTTCGAAGTAATCGATTTCCATGTTTTACCCTTATCCGTACTTTTAAACAGGTAGGGCTTAAAATCACCAAACTTGTGTCGGTCCAGCGCAAGGTAAACAACGTTCGGATCAAAACGGTCGGCTTTGATATCATTCACATAAGCTATTCCGCCCACTCCCGGAAGGTCTTCAACCTTTATTTCGTGCCAGTTTTTGCCTCCGTCTTCCGTAATCTGCAACAGCCCGTCATCTGTCCCGACAAAGAGCAAATTCTCGTCCAGTGGCGATTCAGCAATAGTTGTAATGGTGTTGTAGGTCGACATGGCATCCACATCCCAGGGCGAATCCCAGCTTTGCTTTCGTCCCATGATGGGCATGTCCAGCCGCTCCCTGTGGTTGGTCAGGTCGCCCGAAACAGTTTCCCAGGTACCCCCTCTGTCATCGGATCGCCACAAGCGATGGGAAGCATGGTAGATGCGTGTTGGTGAATGCTCGCTGACAATCACAGGGCAGTCCCAGTTAAACCGCTCATAGCCTTCGCCCTCGCGCGGCTGTGGTTGGATAAACGTCTTTTCGCCCGTCTTCCGGTCGATGCGCATCAGGTTGCCCTGCTGCCATTGCGCATACATAATATCGGGGTTGCCCGGCTCGGTGGCCGGCTGATGTCCGTCGGCATACAAGACAATTTCCCAGTCGGCATTGGTGATACCGCTTCTTTTGTCGGTCCGGGTGGGAGCCCCTTCCGTGGCATTGTCCTGCGTACCGCCGTACACCCAGTAAAAAGGCGCAGCATCATCCACCGCAATTTTATAGAACTGCGTCACCGGAAGGTTGCTGATAAACCGCCAGTTTTTCGCTCTATCAAAACTTTCGTACAAGCCTCCGTCCGTACCCATCAGCATGTAATCAGGATCGCTTTGTTTGAAAGCCATGGCATGATTATCAGAATGCTTTCGCGATTCCTTCATCCTGTAAAAGGTTTTGCCGCCGTCTTCCGACACCTGCGTGCGAACATCCATCAGGAAAATCTTATCATACTCATGCGGACTGGCATAGAGCTCCTGGTAGTAGTGTGGCCCGGTGGCGCCGGAAACGGTGTTTGACATCTTCTTCCATGAAGCACCCCTGTTCCAGGATTTATACACCGCCCCTTTCTGGCGGATTTCTTCCACGGCAGCATACACTTCATCGGGTTTTTGAGGAGAGATGGCCAGGCCGATCTTTCCGATGGATCCGGAGGGAAGACCTTTTTTCAGGCGTGTCCATGACTCACCCCCATCTTCGGAGCGGTAAATTCCTGACTCCGGTCCGCCACCCATGTAAGCGGCAATGGTTCTATGGCGCTGCCAGGTGGCTGCATACAATCGATCAGGATTACGCGGGTCGATAAGGATATCCGTTACGCCGGTCCACTCATCATCGCCCAAAGTGCGTTTCCAGGTTTCCCCTCCATCGGTGGTTTTATAGAATCCGCGCTGACCGCCCTTCGACCACAAAGGGCCCTGGACGGCTACAAAAACAATGTCAGGATTTTCGGGGTGAACAATGATTTTGGAAATATGCTCTGACTTCTTCAGCCCCATGTTTTTCCAGCTCCTGCCGTCATCCTTGCTGAGGTAAATGCCATCGCCAAAGCCTACATGGCGTCCGCCCACATTCTCGCCACTCCCCACCCAAATGCGGTGTGGGTTATGCGGATCGATGGTGACACAACCGATGGAATAAACCGGCTGACTGTCGAAAACAGACTTCCAGGTCACTCCGGCATTGGTGGTCTTCCAAACACCGCCGGAACCCACAGCAACATACCATGTGCTCTCATCTTCGGGGTGAATAGCAATATCGGCAATGCGTCCCGACATAAAAGCCGGCCCGATATTGCGAAGCTCAAGACCCTTAAACGTTGATTCGGTGAGAACTGAATCGGGCTTCTCTTTTTCCTGGCTGACAGCAGCAATCGAAAGAAATGTCATCAAAACTAATAAAGACAATAACGGCAGTAGCTTTTTCATAGGTATCAAATTTTGGTATTCCTTGCATGGCAAATAGAAAACGAGGATGTATTCGCTTCATCAAACCATACAACAAAATGTCTTGATTTCAGTGTAATCATCAAAAATAACAAATAAAAATTTCTTCGCGGATGTAAACTGATTAAGAGTAGAAAGAAAGCTTATTGTCGCCTAATTATCAATAGCTTTTTCCGTTAATACAGTAAGATGCACAATGCATTTTGAAAAGTAGTTTAGTAAGAAACTTAATTTAATTATCTTTGAAAGTAATGAAAATAAAGCCGAAATATTATTGAGATAAGCTCGGGAACGGTATATTTATCTGGATCGCATGATTTAAGATAGATAGTTCCTGATAAATCGAGAATAAGCCATGGAAAAGAATATTAGTGAACTCGTCGACTTAAGAAAAGTGGATGCATTACTGGAAGGGTTCAACAAAGCAACAGGATTATTAACTGCCATTTTAGACCTCGAAGGCAATGTGCTTTCCAAATCGGGTTGGAGGCAGATTTGTACTGATTTTCACCGGATTCATCCTGAAACATCAAAAAGATGCACATTTAGTGATACGGTGCTGGCGGGCAAAATGAATAAAGGTGAAAAATACCATGCTTACACTTGTCTTAATGGATTGACTGATGTAGCCGTACCGGTGGAAATAAACGGGCAGCACGTTGCTAACCTGTTTTCAGGACAATTCTTTTTTGAAGAACCGGATATTGATTTTTTTAAAAAGCAGGCAAAAAAGTTTGATTTTGATGAAAAAGCATATCTCGATGCGCTTAGCAAGGTCCCGGTTGTTTCCGAAGAAAAGGTAAAAACGGCGATGGATTTCCTGCTTCAAATGACCGATTTAATAAGCGAACTGGGATTAGAAAAAACGGAACAGACTGAATTAAATAAAAAACTGAGAGATAGTGAAGAAAAGTTTAAAGCAGCCAATCAGCAACTGGAAGCAAACAATCATGAACTTCAGGCCACACAGCAGCAGCTAAGCCTCGCAAACCAAATGCTCGAATCAAAAAACCAGCAATTACGAAATATTCTTGAAAACACCAGAAATGTACATTATTCGCACACCATTGATCATGTAATCACTTTTATAAGTCCACAGGTAGAAGAAGTGCTCGGTTACACTCCAGAGGAAGCGAAAATAAACTGGACGGAATTAGCTTCGGACAACCCCATCAATAAATTTGGATACGAAAAAACAGTGAAAGCAATAGAAACCGGAGAACGACAACCCACCTATGAACTGGAATTGGTGAGAAAAGACGGAGTGCCGGTGATAGTGGAAGTTAATGAATCGCCTCTTGTAAAAGATGGAAAAACAGTGGCCATCGTTGGTTCGCTGGCTGACATTACCGAACGCAAGAAAGCGGAAACCTACTTAAAAGAAAGTGAAGAAAAGTTCAGGGCCTTATATGAAAATGCACCCTTATCTTATCAGTCTTTAAATGAAGACGGCAGCTTTAAAGATGTTAACCCTACCTGGTTGAGTGTTTTAGGCTATGAAAGAGATGAAGTCACAGGAAGGTATTTTAAAGATTATCTGCATCCTGATTATAAATCTCATTTTGAAAAAAACTTCACTGCTTTTAAAAAGAGTGGTTATGTGCATAATGTTCAGTTTAAGATCAGGCACAAAGAAGGCCATTACCTGGATATTTCATTCGAAGGACTTGTTGGCTATAATCCAGACGGCACTTTCAGACAGACATACTGTGTTTTCCAGGACATTACCGAGCGCAAGCAAGCAGAGGAAAAGTTAAGAAGTAACCATGAGTACCTTGAAAGCATATTTAAATCGGCACCCATAGGTATTGGAACGGTGAACAACCGGGTGGTGCAAACGGTAAACGACAAAATGTGTGACATTGTTGGTTATACCAAAGAAGAGCTTCATGGAAAAGAAGCCAGGATACTATATCCTACAGAAGAAGATTTTCAGTTTGTTGGAAAAGAGAAATACAATCA
>JAASSU010000204.1 GCA_021767705.1 Bacteroidota bacterium
CGGGGTAAAACAAAAAATAGATTCCTCGCTGCATCACTCCGCTTGCGCTACGTGATTTGCTCGGAATGACCCGCATTTAGTTGGAAAACAAGAAAAAGCGCGCGCCGACTCGTATGAAATTTTACAATGGTGTCGGCGCGCACTTTTTCTCCCTTTACTTAACGAAACGTCGTCATTCCGACCGGAATGGCCGAGCGGCAGCGAGGCAATGAAGGGAGGAATCTATACCTTCATGCAATTAATCGCGCCCTAACGAAATACAAAACGAAACGACTCACCGCAGGGAGGAGTCTGTTAGAGCTGCCGTTTCATCTGAAGAAATATTCTTACTGAAAAAATTTTCTCTCAAACTCAGAAAGTAACTATCCCTGCGGGTTAAACTACTTATTTAGAACACTAAACCAGAAGATTCAGATTAATAAACTCAAAACATTCACAGCATGGCTATTATAAGCTATTTAATCATTTGTTATTACTCTCTAATTTAGATTGTAAATCAGCATCCGAATGCATAATTATTTTGTAATTTTGCTGTTAATAAAATAACAGAATAACAGTTATGAAATTCAATCCGGAAAAGTGCAGAATAGCTGATGAACGTAAGAAACCGTTCATCGATGCAGATGAAATATGGGACCACATCAACAGCGCACAGCCCACTAAGGAAAAGGTTCGCGAAATCATAAAAAAATCTCTGAATAAACAGCGCCTCACCCTGGCCGAAACCGCAACACTGGCACAGGCTCATGATCCTGAGTTGATTGAGGAAATCAAAATGGGCGCTAAAAAGCTTAAGGATACGATTTACGGCAACCGGATTGTTTTGTTTGCACCACTCTACATCGGCAACAAGTGCGTAAACAACTGTTCGTATTGCGGTTTCAGGGCTTCCAACAAGGAGGCCATCCGCAAAACCCTTACAGACCAAGAAATTATTAACGAAGTGAAGGCTTTGGAGGACAATGGTCAGAAACGTCTGATCCTCGTCTATGGCGAGCACCCTCAGTATGACGCAGATTACATCGCCCACACCGTTAAAACCGTTTATAATGTCAAGTCGGGCAACGGCGAAATCAGAAGAGTCAACATTAACGCTGCACCGCTCAATATTGAAGGCTTTAGAAAAGTAAAAGATGCCGGAATAGGCACTTACCAGATTTTTCAGGAAACGTATCATCCTGAAGTTTACAAAGAATATCACCTTGGCGGGAAAAAGCGCGACTACGACCACCGTTTGGTATCGCTTGACAAAGCGCAGGAAGCCGGACTGGATGACGTGGGCATCGGGGCGCTCTTCGGACTTTACGACTGGCGATTCGAGGTGCTGAGCCTGGTGCGCCATGCCAATCACCTCGAAGCCTGCTACAACGTGGGGCCGCACACCATTTCTTTCCCACGCATTACTAAAGCATCAGCCATTGGCATGAGCGACAAGCATGTGGTCAGCGATGAAGAATTTACCCGGATCATTGCCATCCTCCGCCTGGCAGTGCCTTACACCGGACTGATCCTCACTGCCCGCGAGCCGGAGCATATCCGCCGCGAGGTGATGGAGTTCGGGGTGTCGCAAATCGACGGGGGAACCAAACTGGAGCTGGGATCTTACAGCACCTCACAAAACGAAGAGCAAAACCTTAACAAAGAGCAGTTTACTATCAACGACAGCCGCTCCTTGAACGAGATTATTGATGAACTGCTGGATGAGGAATTTCTTCCCTCGTTCTGCACCGCCTGCTATCGCCTCGGAAGAACCGGAGAGCATTTTATGGAGTTCTCCGTGCCCGGATTTATCAAGCGCTACTGTGCACCCAACGCCATCCTCACCTTATCGGAATATCTGATGGACTATGCCACACCTGACGTTAAGGAAAAAGGGTGGCGGGTGATTGAAGAAAACATTCAAAGCCTCGAAGGCCACAAACACGTTAAAACCGATGAAATCCGCCGCCGTGTGGAGCTCATAAAAAATGGGGAGCGTGACCTGTATTTTTAAGAACCAACGTGGACAAGTCACAACCAAACAAAAATTTACAAATCACAAATAAATTTCAATTCAATAAATGACAAACTCAAAACCAGAATATATAGAGGAACGTACTTTTGAGTTTGAAAACGAATACATAGAGCTACAGGAAGAGACCGTTGAACTAAAGAAGATTTTCTCAACAAGTATTGAAAAATCTGATGTAGTTTGTAGCGTATTTGAAAATTTGATATTGGGCATTATTTGTATTTTGAGATTTGGGATTTGGGATTTATTGCCAAATCTTGCACAGACATTTTTGATCAAATATTAATTAACTAGAGCTATGGATATGTTTAAGATTTTAGGCATTCTGATAAAAGACAGAATCAAAGAAGCCGGAAAGACACAAAAGGTGTTGACCGCCAACAACCACCTTATTGCCTCGCGGATGGGTTTCCACGAGGTAAGCACCAGCACCTGCTCACGCATGGGAATGATTATCCTGCAACTTAAGGGAAGTCCGGGCGAATGGACGATGCTTGAAAAACA
Source organism: Bacteroidota bacterium (assembly GCA_021767705.1). Taxonomy (GTDB): domain Bacteria; phylum Bacteroidota; class Bacteroidia; order Bacteroidales; family JAIPAH01; genus JAIPAH01. The sequence goes on from JAASSU010000204.1 coordinate 2,516, forward strand.
GCTTAACGCCATCGAAGGAATCGAACTGCAAAACATGACGTTTACCGCTTAAATCAACACCAATGAAAAAATACATTCTCGGAATACAAATAGCAAATCCCGCCAAGGCAGGCGAGAAGCTGCAAGACATCCTCACTAAATACGGATGCACCATCCGCACGCGCATGGGATTGCATAACGACGAAGAAGACGGCTCGGAAGGATTAATTATTTTAGAGCTGATGGATGATCCGGAAGAAATCGCCAACCTCAAAAAAGCTCTAAGCCAGCTTGATGATATTGAGATTAAGGAAATGGTTTTTGAATAAACCTTTCCGGGAATTCTTCGCTTTCATTTCCTCGCCAGCAATTGTTTATAACACTAGAGAGTGAATTAATATGGTTGTTAACCAGCAACATATCATTCCCTAAGAGTATTTGTACGTTAATTCACGTAGTGTTTAGTAAGTTGTTTTACGTATTTTTCGTTCTTTTCTGAATATTTTCCTGTTTTCGCTTGGCTTTTTTTAACATATCGTTATATCTTTAATCATTATTAACTTAACTAAAACAAGTACCCATGAAAAAAAGTGTTTTTACCCTTGCATTTCTGACTTTAGTCAATCTGCTAGTTTTCAATTCATTTAATTCAAACGCACAGGATTTTCCTGTCGCAAACAATGACACCATTGATCTCATTTTCCCACTTGAGGGAGATTTAATTAACCTGACCGATCAGGTGCTCGAAAACGATTTGTGGCCTGAATCAATAGAAGTAAATTTCTTTATGCCTCAGATTGATGGGAACGTCAATGAAGGAAACAATGTGGACAACATTGAAATTGAATCATCAGTAATTATTGATGAATATTTTGCTTCTGATGGCATTTTTGAGGCCGGAACATATTACCTCAAAGACAAAGAGGCTAATACCCCAAACACCAGCAATCTGGATACAGCCAAAGCAACTGTCTACTTCAGAATCCACAATGAGAATCATGCTTACATTGATATTAATAACATCAAAGCATTGATAAACAACTTTGGAAGTCAGTTCTGGGATTTTGAATATAGCCACTTCTATGCTCCAGCTGCCGACAGCTCTCAGACGGTATTCACTTCTGGCCTATGGATGGGCGGCATGAACCAGGAAAACCTGCACCTTGCCGCAGAGCTTTACCGCTATGGCCCCAACTTATCCGCCACGAATGCGGCAGATTTCTGGGCCGGCCCTATCGCCAATGAATATGATGCCGAATACGACAGCAAATGGAAGCATTCCATCTGGAAATTGGATAAAGAGGAGGTGCTTTACCATATCAGCAACTGGGAAGAACCCGGTTATGAACCGATAGAAGCGATTGTTTCATGGCCCGCAAATGGGGATATCGAAAATGGTGAGGCTGAGAAACTGGCTCCCTTTTATGATAATGATGCTGACGGCACTTATGACCCGATGATGGGCGATTACCCTATCATCCGCGGCGATCAGACCATCTTCTTTATTATGAATGATGCCCGTGGCGAACATGAAAACACCAACGGAGCAGCCATGGAAGTGGAAATCCATGTGATGGTTTACGGTTATGATAAGCCCAACGACCATGTTTTAAATAACACTGTATTCTTCCATTATGAAATCTTTAACCGTTCTGCCAACAACTACACAGACACTTATTTCGGAACATTTACGGATCTTGATATCGGCTGGGCGGATGACGACTACATCAGAAGCAATGTAGACCATGGCTATTATTATGGTTACAACGGTGATGATGTGGATGGTGATGGCCAGCCACAAGCATACGGCGAATATCCTCCTGCACAGGCTGTTCACTTTTTAGCTGGCCCCTTGCTGGATGCAGATGAAACTGACAACCCCGCTTACGACGGCAATTGCAGCATCTTCGATTTTTCTTTGGAGGATGGTGAAGCTGACAAGGGCTATGCTATTAATGGCCTGAACTTTGGCAACGGCGTGGCCGATGACGAGCGCGCAGGAATGACCAGGTTCATCTCTTTTGGAAGAGAGGGGGCTAATTATCAAACCGATCCGGATGTGGCTCAGGATTATTACAGATATATGAAGGGACTGTGGAAAGATGGCACTTCCATCCTTTACGGTGGAAACGGTCACTCGTCAGCAGGAGCTTACGGGCCGGAGGCTGACTTTATGTACCCCGGACAAACCGACCCTTGTAACTGGGGTACCGAGGGACAGGATCCCAATGGTCCGGTGAACTGGACTGAAGAAGAGGCAGGAAATGCTGTAGGCGACCGCAGAGGTGTTGCCGCCTCAGGGCCATTCACCTTTGAGGCCGGCTCGGTGGAGCAGCTTGATATTGCTTACGTTTACTCGCGCAGCGTCGATCCCGAAACCAGCTCTTCCGCCAAATTGATGAGTGATATCGATATCCTCAACACCATGGCGGCCAATAACGAGCTTGAACTGAATAATCCGGGTGAAGTGCTCGGACAAGAAGAGAACAGTAATGATGCAGGTGCAGCCATTAAAGCACATCCAAATCCGGCTAACGATATTCTTTATATCTCAGGAGTAAGCGATGACATGAACTACAAGGTGGTGGAAATGACCGGTCAAACAATCCTTGAAGGAGAACTCAACAGCGACCGCATCAACGTCAGCCACCTCGAGTCCGGAATCTACCTGCTGGTGATTTACAACAACGAAAGCAAAGTCACAAAGAAAATATCCATTAAGTAATGGTTGGTTAATATTTGATTTTGAATGATTAGAATCGCTTAACGCGCTGCCCTTCCTGGAAAAGCCACAAGCTAATTCAGGGAGGGTTTTTATTAGGTAGCTGGATTATTCTGAAAATCATCTAGCTATAAATAAGTTTCGCAGCTAACAAATCTTTCATATCTTTAGAGCAACAAATTCTCACTAAAACCAATATTATGGGATATATGGGTTTTGGTTTGCAGCGCTGGATTTATAATCAGCAACCCCGCAAGCCCTTTAGCAGGAAAAGAAAACAATTTGGCAGCGATGGTGCCCCTCGACGGGAGTCGGGTGAAAAGGTGTCCGGTTCATTTCCAGGCAACAAGAAAGATTACGAGGAGGCCACCAATGTTTATAAACTTAAAAACATCAATTTTGTCAGGCTATTTGTGGCAATAATAATTACTGCTGCAATCATAGCCGGGATAATCTGGGGAGCCAACAAACTTCTCGAAAAGCATTACCTCGAAAACAAAAAAGAGTTGACCACCGCAGCAATCAACTCCAAATATCATCTTTAAACGCCCTGCTCTAGTATTGGCTTCCTAAAATGGTTATCGCCCCCTGGTACTC
>JAASSU010000034.1 GCA_021767705.1 Bacteroidota bacterium
CACGTATTCGAAATAAAAACCTAAAAGTATCTCAATCACTTATCAATCTTGGAATAGAAACGAACAATGGGACATAAATACATCGTCATATTATTGCTATTGGTTTTTGCTCTGACCGGTGAGTCGTTGGCTCAGCAGCCCGACAGTACTGCTGTTAAAGATTTTACACAGGAAGAGATTCAGCAGCTTACGCGCGATCAGCTACTGGACCTGTCGTTGGAAGAACTGATGACGCTGGTAAAAAAGCTGAAGCTCTCGTCTATCGAAGAGCTTTATCAAATGGTGCTGAACCCTGTGGTGAAGAGCGCGTCAAAAAAAGAAGAACAGTCGTTTAAATCACCTCTGTCGGTTTCGGTAATCACCAAAGAGGAGATTATGCAGTCTGGTGCCCTTAACATCCCTGAGGCCTTGCGGCTTTCGCCGGAATTAATTGTAAGGCAAAAAACCAACGGCAATTACGATGTACACATCCGCGGGAACGACAACGTCCCTCCGGGCGAATACCTTTTCGATTCAGAGAACACTATTTCGCTGGTGATGATCGACGGAAGGCCGGTTTACAACCATTTCCAGGGTGGCACATTCTGGGAAGCCCTTCCTATCACTGTTGACGACATTCAGAAAATTGAGGTTGTGGCTGGGCCCGCCACAGCGCTTTATGGACCGAACGCCGTAACCGGGGTGATTAACATCCTCACATCCAGACCCCAGACTGACGAGTTTCGTGTTCACAGTGATTTCCAATACGGTAATGCCAACTCCCAAAAAGCTTACCTCAGCCTTGAAAAGGGTTATGAACGTTTTTCAACCAGAATATCCGCAAATTACCAGCACCGCGATCGCTTCCAGGATGACTACCTGAATTTCATTGATTACGAGTATTATCCATCCGATTCGCTGCCATCAATCATCAATAATGCCGACGAACGTTACCCGGAACCGATGCTGGCGCTCAACAACCAGGGCATTAATCTGAATACCCGCTACGACAATAACAAAAACCTGATGTTGGATCTTTCTGTGGGAGCGCAAAAATCGAGCATCCAAACCATTTATCTTGATATCAATAACCTCTCGCTTTCGCGAAGGGAATCGGAGATGCAGTATGTAAGCTTCCGTGGCAACTGGCACGGCTTAAAAGCTTCGGTTTCTTATGATCAGGGATTGCAAGACAATGCCGTGGGTTACTACGGGTATAAGTACGACATCGGAAACTTAAACTCAACCCTGGAATATGATTTGGAACTGGGAATATTTACACTTTCGCCGGGGTTCAGTTATACAGAATCTGTATTCGATGATACTCCCTACCTCAATCAGCAAAGTGAAAAATCCGGATTATTTAATCAGCGTGTGGTGCTTTCCAACACCGCTTACTTTATCCGTTCGGAGCTGAATCCGACAGAAAAAATACGCTTTATTGCCGCCGTCAGAATGGACGATTACAACCTGCCTGAAAAGAATTACTGGACGTATCAGTTTGTCAGCTCTTTTATGGTAGATGAGAAGTCGCACCTCCGGCTGGTTTACTCCCGTGCTAACCGCGGACCATTTATGTATGATTACCACGTGGATCACCGCTCAGAATACTTAAACAACGACGGGTTTACTGAGATTGAGCGGTTTATCCCGAATGTGGACCTTCAGCTTGTGGTGATGGACATGCTGGAATTTGGCTTCCGGCATCGCTTACGCGAAAACATCATGACCGACTTTTCATTCTTTTATCACAAAGCACATGATTTTTCTAACAACGTCACTACTGTAGATACTGTGGGACAATCAATCAATTACCTGTCAACCATAAAGAACAGCGATCTGATATCGAGACAGCTTGGGGCTACGGTCAGGTTTAACTATGTGATGAACAAAAAATTCAGTATGAAGCTTTTTGCCACCGGGCAGCTTACCGTACTCGAAAACCTGAACCTGGATTATGTCCTTGGCTCAGGCGAAAATCAGAACCTTATCACCATCAATTCTGATTTTATCCACAAATCCACACCGTCAATGTATGGTGGGCTGATCCTGAACTATGCGCCCTCAGACCGTTGGAATATCAACACCAACTTCTACCGCTATGGCAAGCAAAACTTTTTCAGCATCGACGGGATTACCAAGATCGAGTCGAAGACCATCATGAATCTGAAAACATCATACAGGTTTTATAAAGACAACCATATCTATTTCAATGCCAGAAATTTTTTGGATAACTCATCCTATGAGTTTCCCTTTGCCGACAAAGCGCGTGGCTTGTATATGCTTGGCCTGAACCTCAATTTCTGATAAATGATTATCCGGAACTTTAACATATATAAAAAGCTTACGCTGGGTTTCGGTATCACCACTTTAGCCATCATTGCCGGGAGTATTTTCAACTATTATATTCTTGAAAGGAATATCCGGATAGTAAAAAATATTGCGAATGTGCATGCCCCGTCAGGGCAAGCAGTGAACGACCTTTACGCTGAAATTTCTAACTCTAAGATGCTTATAAAGAATTGGGTTTTCATCGAGATGAAAAGCAACACGCCCAATAAACAGCGACTGGTCAACTTTCATGAGAAGCGTTATCCTAAGATACGCAACAAGCTTTACTTCTTAGCTGACTCCTGGGAGCAGGAAGAGCAAAAGTTACTCAACGGCATCATTAAACTGATTGAAGACAGCCTGATTCCTCAGCACCGCTTTATTATGGATAAGCTCGACAGCTTTGAGTCGTACGACAACCCCATGATACTTTTTGAAACCATGTCGATGGTAGAGCAGGAGGACGACCCTGTGATGGCCCTCTCGAATAATATTTTGTCTGACCTCGATCAGCTCAATGGCATCATCAGCAAAAAATATGATCAGGCCAAAAACCAGATGGAAGCTTCGAACGAGCGTTTCAGGAATGCAATCCTTATCATTGGTTTGTTATTGATGCTGACAAGCATCGGCACAGGGCTTTTCCTCTCCTACCAGATCATTAAGCCTATCAGAAAGTTGCAGACAGCGGCCCAGGAAATCAGCCGTGGCAACCTGAATGTAAAAGTCGCCTTAAACAGTCGTGACGAGCTTCAGGATCTTGGCGATAACTTTGACATCATGGTCGAAAATCTCCGCCATAGCCGGAAAAAACTTCAACGTGCCAATGAACAACTGCTTCAATCGCAACAAAACCTTGAAAAATCCAACGCCACCAAGGATAAGTTCTTCTCGATTATTGCCCATGACCTGCGCGCGCCTTTCAGCGCTTTTGTGTCTGTTTCTGATGTGTTAGCCAACTCACAAAATGCATTAAGCCCTGAAAGACGGCAGTCGTTTGCGCAAAACATCCACCAGTCGGCACTGCACCTGAACAGCCTGATTGAAAACCTCTTGCAGTGGTCAAGAACCCAAACAGACAGGCTCGATTTTGAACCTGAAGATATCGATCTCAATATGCTGCTCGACGAGATTATTCCTGTAACGCAAACACAAGCACAGAACAAGGGTATCAGTATCCTGAAAAAGACAAATATACCTGTGGTGGCAGCATGTGACAAGAACCTTATTTCGGCGGTTATCCGCAACCTGGTTTCCAATGCCATAAAATACTCTAACAAGGGCTCAAATATTGAACTCTTTGCGCGAGATCTGAAAGATGGATTTGTAGAGGTTTCTGTGAGGGATTTTGGTATCGGTATATCGCAGGAGGATATGGATAAACTTTTCAGGATAGACATCAATACGAAGTATATTGGCGAATCCACCGAAAAAGGGACCGGATTGGGCCTCATATTGTGTAAAGAATTTGTGGAAAAACATCAAGGCAATATTTTTGTAGAAAGTGAAGTTAATAAAGGAAGCGTGTTTAGTTTTAAACTCCCAAAAAATCAGCAATAAAAAATGGAAAAAATCAAACTCATTCTGGTTGATGACCACCCTATTGTCCGCGATGGGATTTTTGCGGCATTGATGAATGACAATAATATTGAAATTGTTGGAGAAGCATCCAACAGCGATGAGCTCTTCAGGTTGCTCGACGAAAACAAAGTGAAAGCCGATGTGGTGCTTTTGGATCTGTCCATGCCCAAGATGAGCGGCACGGAAATCACAAAAATCCTGAAGGAAAAGCATTCGAACCTGAAAGTTCTGATTTTCTCGTCTTATACCGACGAGGATTCCATTTTCTCATCAATACAGTCTGGTGCCCTCGGATACCTCCCTAAAGACGCCATGCGCGATGAACTGGTATCGGCCATTGAGCAGGTGCACCAGGGTCAGGAATACCTCAGCAAGAGTATCCCGAACACTATCCTGATGAAGTTTATTAATAAAAGCCGCGACGGAAGCCTGAACGATGATAACAAACTCTCAATGCTCACTAAACGCGAACTTGAGATTTTAAAACACATAGCTGAAGGGATGCATTACAAAGAAATTGGTGACAAGCTCTACATCAGTGCGCGCACCGTAGAAACGCACAAAAACAACATCATGCAAAAACTGGGACTCAACAGCACCATTGAACTGGTGAAATACGCCATCAAAAACAGGGTGATTGAGCTTTAATCGGCCACAGCGTTTAAAGGTTTTAATAACGGTATTGCGCAACAAGGATTGTAAAATCATCGCAATATCGTAATTTTGGCCAAAACTTCGGTTTCATGAAGCTTTCGGTAATCATTGTTAACTACAACGTCAAGCATTTCCTCGATCAGTGCCTCCATTCGGTGCAGTTGGCATCGAAAGGGCTGTCGATGGATGTTTACGTGGTGGACAATAACTCTGTGGATGGCTCGGTGGAAATGGTCAGATCCAAATATCCCGAAGTGAAAGTCATCGACAACAAGCAGAATGTTGGCTTCTCGAAGGCAAACAACCAGGCGATAAGACAATCGACCGCCGAATACGTTTTGCTGTTGAACCCCGATACGATTGTGGAGCATGACACCTTTAGCAAAGTGATCGGTTTTATGGACGCCCATCCCGATGCCGGGGGGCTGGGCGTGAAAATGGTGGACGGCAATGGCAACTTCCTGCCCGAAAGCAAACGCGGCTTGCCCACGCCGGCAGTTTCATTTTACAAAATATTCGGGCTGTCAAGCCTGTTCCCAAAATCAAAGCGTTTCTCAAAATATCACCTCGGGCATCTTGATAAAGACGAAACGCACGAGGTTGAAATATTGGCCGGTGCCTTTATGCTGCTCAGAAAAAAAGCTCTCGAAAAAACCGGACTGCTCGATGAGGAATTCTTTATGTATGGCGAGGACATTGACCTCTCCTACCGGATCATCAAAGCCGGATACAAAAACTATTATTATCCTGAAGCACGAATTATTCATTATAAAGGCGAAAGCACCAAGAAAGGCAGTATCAACTATGTCTTTGTGTTTTACAATGCCATGATCATCTTTGCCAGGAAGCATTTTTCGAAAAAGAATGCGAACCTGTTTTCCTTCTTTATCAATATGGCGATATACTTCAGGGCGTCCATGGCCATTATCAACCGCTTCTGGAAAAAAGCCATCATCCCGTTGCTTGATGCACTGATGCTTACTGTTGGAGTAGTAGTCATTAAAAACCTCTGGGAAAGCCGGGTGATTTTTCCTGAAGGCGGCGGTCAGTTTCCTATCGAATTAGTTACCATCATGTTGCCCAGCTACATTTTGGTGTGGTTACTTTCGGTTTTCCTTAGTGGAGGCTACGACCGGCCTGTGTACTTATATAAAATTGTGAGGGGATACCTTTTCGGGACTTTGTTTATTCTGGCTGCCTACGGCCTGCTTAGCGAAGAGTATCGTTTTAGCCGCGCTATTATTGTGATGGGTGCCGCCTGGGGCATATTGTCGAGCAGCCTGATCCGCTATGGCATCAAGCTCCTCAACCTAAAAAACTACCAGGTAGGAAAGGAGCCTGCCCGCCGCTTTTTGGTGGTGGCCGATGAAAAGGAAGGCGAACGTATTACAGACATCATCAGGAAAACATATTCGAACCCCGAGTTTATAGGGCTGGTTAGTGTTTCTGAACAACAGCCCGAAAACCATGGCTACCTGGGTACGCTAAAGCAAGTAAAGGAAATATTGAGGATTTATAAAATAAACGAGATTATTTTTAGTGCCGAAGATGTGAAAGCACAGGATATTATCAATCAGATGGCTTCGCTGCATCAAATGCAGGTCGACTATAAGATTGCCCCTCCAAAAAGCTACAGCATCATCGGGAGCAACAGCATCACCACCACCGGTGACCTGTTTATTGTTGATATAAACTCCATAGCTAAACCAAACAACAAAAGAAATAAAAGGCTGTTAGACATACTCACCTCACTTGGCTTGTTGATTTCTTTTCCGATTACGATGTTTTTGGTTCGTCCACCTCACAGATATTTGAGAAACATCTTTTTAGTCCTTTTCGGGAAGCGTACCTGGATAGGTTACAACCGCGAACTGAAAAACGAATCTTTTTCTCTTCCTTCATTATCGAAAGGCATCCTCACCCCGGCAGATGCGATTCCCTCAATCGACTTGAACAAGGAAACCAAACAGCGCCTCAACCTTCTTTATGCCCGAAACTATAATGTGTTTAACGACCTCAATATCATTATCAAAAACCTGATGAAACTGGGAAGGTAGATTCCGGTTTCCCTTTTATCCTGCTACCTTTCCCGTTCGTCTCTGTTATTTCCCGGTTCGTCATCTTTTGTTTTCAGAGAGCTTTCAGTGCTCCTACTTTTGCTTCATCAAACTGAAAATAAACTTTTAAAAAACAGCAATTATGAAAACAAAACCAGCAATCATTTCAATCATTTTAGTAGCAATTACATTCATCACAAACGCACAAGAACAACCTCAGGATTACCTGTGGACTTATGAAGGGAAAAACAAGACCTATGAATTGGGAGTTTATGGCGAACTGTCGTGGGACTATTCGACGCTTGGAAACGACAACATCGGATGGTTAGGTGCAAAAGCCGGGTTAGTGATTAACCAGCGATGGGCCCTCGGTGTTGTAGGAAAAGCACTGGGATACGACAAGCATTTATCAGAGCTTTCACCAGAAGGCGATTACAGATTGGAAAGCGGATACTCAGGAATGTTCGTCGAATATTTGCAGCCTGTTGGCGAAAACTTTAAGCTGGCCTTCACTGTCACCTCCGCACAGGGCATTGCTCTTTACAGATATGAAGAAGAATATGCAGAAGACCTCCCATGGTACGAAGAAATCATTGATGTGGAAACCTATGGAGTGTTTGAACCCCAGGTGGCAGCCATGGTAAGGGTAAAAAACAACTGGTGGATTGAAGCACACGCCTCTGCCCGAAACACTTCGCCGGTGAAGATGATGGGCACTGACGAAAAAATCTTTACCAAGCTAAATGCGGGTATTTCTGTAAAATACGGCATCTTTTAATTCAATAATTTCGTATCCGGGCCGGGGACTATCAATCTCCGGCCTTTTTTGTAATCATATTTATTTACTACTTTTAAAACCCATTAAATAATGATGACTTTGAGGGATATCAACCAACTCATACCATACAAGCGCCTTTTGTTTCTGCTGCTGATTTTTGCTTTTGTCTTGCAAACAGTAATTATTTCTTACAATCATTACACTGGATTTATTGATGTTACAGGACCAGCAGATTTTTTTGTGCGATTAAGCTACAGCACTATCCTCAGTTTTATCGCAAGCATGTTTCTTGCCTACCCCGATCTGTTTGCTATCCGTTTTTTAAATAAGCGAAATTCCTGGCAAAGCACGCTGCTAAAAAGAATAATCCTCGACCTGGTTTTCGGTATTTTAATCGCTGTGTTTGCAGCCACAGCCATCACTTTGTTTGCCCATGCCATCGACCCCTACAAGAAACCTTTGATTGATGTATTAATTACAAACAACCTGATTATTATTGTCATCAACCTGCTGCTGATGAGTGCCCTTGAGGGTACGGTCTTTTATACTGAAATACAAAAAGAAAAACAAAGGTCGGAAAAACTGAGTCAGGAGTTGAATAAGATTAAGTTTGAAGTATTAAAAAGCCAGATCAATCCGCACTTTCTTTTTAACAGCCTGAATGTATTGTCCGGACTCATTCAGCAAGACCAAGATAAAGCACAGGATTTTGTGGATGAGTTTTCCTACCTCTACCGCTATGTGCTTGATTCCATTGAAAAGCCACTCGTTTCTCTGGAAAAGGAAATCGATTTCATCAATGCCTACATGTACCTGCAAAAGATCCGTTACGGCAAAAGCATTGATTACAGCATCGATATACCGGCCACTGCCTTGCGCTGCCAGATTCCACCGCTATCGTTGCAAACATTGTTTGAGAACGCCATCAAGCACAACCAGATAAGCGAAAGCGAACCGGTGAAAATAGATATCTCAGTCAATGAAAACACACTGCTTGTAATGAACACTTATCATCCGAAAACCTCCGGGTATAACCGGAAAGGAATTGGTCAGGAAAACCTGGTAAAACGCTACGCCCTTCTGGGTAGTAAAACACCTGTTTTCAGGATAACTGAGAAAAAGTACGTTGCGGAGTTGCCACTGATTGATGAAAACTATCAAAATTCTGAATTTGATTAAATCGATGAAAGGTAAAGGCAATACAAGCATTTTCGTCTCAAAATATAATTTTTGGAATACTTTAGAAATTATTAGCCAATGAAGGTAGTTATTATTGAAGATGAAAAGCTGGCCGCTGACAAGCTGGAGCACACATTGAAACGCGTGGATGAAAGTATCAGTGTAATGGCGCGGCTAGCTTCCGTAAAAGAATCGGTGCGTTGGTTAGCAGCCAACAAGCCCGACCTGATATTTCTGGATATTCACCTGTCCGATGGACTCAGCTTTAGCATTTTCGAAAAGCTATCGCTTAGTATCCCGATTATTTTTACAACGGCTTACGACCAGTATGCTATAAAAGCTTTCCAGGTCAACAGCATCTCTTATTTGCTAAAGCCTATCCGAAAACGTGACCTTGAAGAGGCACTGAGTAAATACAAATCACTCCATCAAGCCCATCATATTGATGTGGAAAAACTGATCTCTTCAATCCGGAATAAGGAGCCCGAGTACCGCTCGCGCTTTCTTATCCGGATTGGTGACCGTATGAAGAAAATTCCGGTGAGTGATGCAGCCTATTTCTATGCCAGCGAGAAGGCCGTTTTTATCAAAACAACCAGCAACAATGATTATCCTCTGGAATTGACTCTTGACACACTTGAGCAAGAACTGGATCCGGCTGTTTTTTATCGGATTAACAGAAAATATATTGTCCATATTGATGCGATAGACAGCATGGTGGCCTGGTCGAAAAGCCGTGTGAAGCTTCATCTGAAACCTGTTCCCGACGATGATCATGAAGTCGTGGTCAGCACTGAACGCGCCTCCGGATTTAAAAAATGGCTGGACAAGTAGCCGGGTGGTCTTTCGGATAAGATTAAAATCCTCAGGAATTTCTTAACTTGCGAAGTCCAACTAAAATCTGATGAAATGAGCCGGGCATTTGTGAAAGAAGACGATCATGAAGAAATTCCTTTTGTAGCACCAAGAGCAGATCTGCCTCCGGGGACACCAAACTATGTTACGCCAAAGGGTTTGGATGAACTTCATGCTGAAAAAGCTGGGCTGTTAAAAGAAAGAGAAGCGGTTCAGTCGAATAACGAAGGCGAAAAGCGTATTGAAAAAACGGTGATCAACAAAAAGCTTGAGCAACTCGAAAACCGTATTTCATCTGCAAAAGTCATCAAACCAGAAGATCAGAATCAGGATGAAGTTAGGTTCGGGGCCATCGTCACCCTAAAAGATGTCCAAAGCGGTAAAACGATGAAATATCAGATTGTGGGTGTGGACGAAGCCAACATCCGTAAAGGGAAAATAGCCTTTACCTCCCCGCTGGTCAAAGCATTGACAAACAAGAAAGTGGGAGGAAAAGCCACCCTGAAACTACCGCACATCACCAAAGAATTTGAGGTTCTAAGTATTCAGTATTAATGTTTGATTTATATAGGATATCCAATCAATCAATTGTAATTTTACATAAATAAAAATGGGATTTCAATGGCAAAACTAAAGATAAAAAACTTCGGCCCTATCAGAGATGGATTCACGGAAAACGATGGTTGGTTTGAGATAAAGAAAAATACCTTTTTTATAGGTAATCAAGGAAGCGGGAAAAGCACATTAGCTAAGCTCATATCCACACTTTTTTGGTTGGAGAAAGCAATCTACAGAGGAGATATTAACAAAAGCTCGATCAATTTATCTGAATTTCATACACTCTTGAAATACCATCAGATATATGATTACTTATTGGAAGAAAAAGAAAATACATATATTGAATTTATTGGTAAAAAATATCACTTTGTTTTCGATTTTAATACTTTTCCAAAACCAACCATCGATCTTAAAACTGAAGGCTACTCTATTCCACAAATAATGTATGTTCCTTCAGAAAGATTACTCTTAAGCGCTATACGCAATGCATTTAACATTAAAGGCCTTCCGGAAAACCTGTTTAGCTTTGCTGAGGAACTTAGAAATGCACAAAAATACTATCAGGAAAAATCCATAGAACTTCCATTTGGTAAAGAATTATTAACATTTGATGAAGAAGAGGATGAATTCTTTCTTCATGGTTCCGGTTATAAGTTAAGGCTCTCAGAAGCATCTAGCGGTTTTCAATCTTTAGTCCCTTTATTCATAGTGTCAAAATATTTGGTAAGCCTAATAAATGAAAAACAGAATAAAAACCACCTAACCGTATCTCAATCACTTAGAATGAATGATGAAATTTCTTCGATTATCAAGAACAAAGACTTATCTAAAGAAGAAATGGAGTTGGAGTTGGAGAAAATCACAGCAAAGTATTATCCAAGCTTCTTTATTAATATAGTCGAAGAGCCAGAGTTAAATTTATTTCCTGATTCTCAATGGAAAGTTCTTGAAAGTCTTATTGGTTTTAATAATGAAATAGACGATAATAAATTGATTATAACCACTCATAGTCCATTTATAATTAATTTCCTCCCCATCGCGGTTAAATCATATTCTCTAAAACATAAAACTGGAAATGATAGAAAACTTCAAAGTAAACTCAATGAAGTTTATCCATTATCATCCTCAATCAATCCAGACGATTTAGTAGTATATGAACTGGATGAGAAAAATGGGACTATCAATAAATTAGAGGATTACAAAGGACTACCATCAGATGATAATTATTTAAACAACAAGTTAGGTTATATAAACGACACTTTTACAAACCTCCTGGAAATAGAAGACAAATGGATGTAAACTTCTTTAACGAAAAATGTAAATCATCTACTATTCTGGCGAAATTTGGATTATGTGATGATCCACCACCCACTAAAAAACCAGCGTATTTAGATACAGATGATCATGAGAAATGGATTGCTGTAGTTGAGAACAACCAACAGCAAAGGATTGATTTTTATGCTATTGATCATTGTGTAAGCTTACCTCCAAAAGATAATGGGAAAGAACGTAAAAGATGCGATTGTTTGCTTTATTCTGAAAATAATGTCTTGATTTTTGTGGAACTGAAGACAAGAAAAGTACCTGGTAAAGTTTGGGTAAAGGATGGAATCGATCAATTGATATCAACCATAGAAGTTTTCTGGCAAAATTATGACAAAAAAGATTTTACTGAAGTTAAAGCTTTCGTATGCAATAGGCTGAAGCCTGAAGTTAACCAAGGACATGCTGAAAAAATGGAGAGATTTAAAGACCAAACCGGCATGCGTTTATACACACATAGAAGGATTGTTTTCTGATACCATTGTCCTAATCCAGGGAAGTAAGATTTTTGCTGGTTTTCTTAATCAAATGGCAACAGAAATGCTATAATTAGCAACTAACTCAGCCTAATTCCATAAACATTTTAACAGAACCTTTGTTACTGCTACTGCAAAAAGCGAAAACAATAGAATTTTTATAAAACATCACTTAAGCAAAAAACTATGGCCAAATTTGAAATAGTGATGCCCAAAATGGGCGAAAGTGTAATTGAAGCAACCATCACTAAATGGTTAGTAAAAGAAGGGGATACTGTAGAAGAAGATGATTCACTGGCGGAAATTGCTACTGATAAAGTCGACTCAGAGATCCCGTCGCCTGTTGAAGGTACCGTAAAAGAATTGAAATACAGCGAAGGGGACACCATCGCCGTTGGTGAAGTTATCGCTATCCTTGATATGGAAGGCGAAGAGGGTGAAGAAGAGGAAGGTAATTCTGAAAAGGAAAAGACAGAAGAAAAGTCTGACGACAGCCAAGCAACTGAAAAAGAAGAAAAAGCAGCCTCACCTGAAAAGGCAGAAGTGCCCACGAGTGAAACAGATATCAGTAATTACAGCACTAAAGATTTCGACAGCCTTGAAGGCTTTTACTCTCCGCTGGTGCGTAGCATCGCCAAGGAAGAAAACGTTAGTGTTGAAGAGCTTGAATCGATTAAAGGCAGTGGCAAGGACGGCCGCGTAACCAAGAAAGATATTCTTGCTTACCTCGAGGATCGTGGCAAAGCACCTAAAGAAGCACCCGCTGCACAAGAGCAACCAAAGGCCAAGCCGGAACAAAAGCCTGCCCCATCTGCTCCGGCAGCCCCACAAGCACCAAAAGTGCAGTCGTGGGATGGCGATAACATCGTGGAGATGGATCGCATGCGCAAGATGATTGCCGACCATATGGTAACCTCCAAGCAGATTTCACCGCACGTAACCATGTTTATTGAAGTGGATATGACCAATGTGGTGAACTGGAGAAATGGCGTAAAAAATGAATTCCAGAAGCGCGAAGGGGAAAAAATTACATTTACCCCAATCTTCCTGGAGGCAGCAGCAAAGACCCTGAAGGAGTTCCCAAGAGTGAATGCTGCCGTGGATGGCTACAACATGATTGAGCGCAAAAAAGTCAATATCGGAATGGCCACCGCCTTACCTGATGGCAACCTGATTGTGCCTGTCATTCATGATGCTGATCAGAAAAATCTCCTCGGACTGACCAAGAGCGTTAACGATCTGGCCAACCGTGCAAGAAATAAAAAACTGAAACCCGAAGAAACATCGGGCGGAACATTCTCAGTGACGAATTTCGGTACGTTTAACAACACCACAGGTACGCCGATTATCAACCAGCCCCAGGTAGCTATTCTGGGTGTGGGAGCAATCAGGAAGAAGCCCGTAGTGATTGAGACGAAACAGGGAGATGTGATTGGCATCCGTCATATGATGACCATGTCGATGGCATTCGACCACCGCATCGTAGATGGTGCGCTCGGTGGGCAGTTCCTCGACAGAGTGAAATACCACCTTGAGAATTTCGACACAGAAAGAACCGTTTAAACGAAATCATTAATCATCGTTAAGCTTTGCAGTCCGTTTTTCATACCTTTGCGGATTGCAAAGCTTTTTTAATATATAATAAATTATGGACCTGAATCTTAGCAAGCCAATCGCCTTTTTCGACCTGGAAACCACCGGAACCAATGTTGGAACCGACCGCATTGTGGAAATTTCTGTCTTGAAGGTGTTGCCTGACAATACAGAAGAGAAGTACACGAAAAGAGTCAACCCCACCATCCCCATCGCAGAGGAAGCCACCAAAGTGCATGGTATTTCGAATGCCGATGTTGCTAATGAACCTACTTTTGCAGATCTGGCCCCGGAGCTCAATAACTTCTTAAAAGGATGTGATTTGGCCGGATATAATTTACTGAAATTTGATGTGCCATTGCTTGTGGAAGAATTCCTGCGTGTGGATATCGATTTCGACATGAAAAACCGCCGGATCATTGATGTGCAGAATATCTTCCATAAAATGGAACAGCGCACACTTCATGCGGCTTACCGCTTTTATTGCGATAAGGATTTAACGGATGCCCACAGTGCAGAAGCTGATACCATTGCCACCTATGAAGTGCTGAAAGCGCAGCTTTCCAAATATGAAAACACACCTTTTGTCGATAAAGAAGGAACGGAATCGTATCCCGTAAAAAATGATGTGGATGAGCTGAGCAGGTTCTCTCATTATCACCGCAATGCCGACTTGGTAGGCCAGATAATTTATGACCAGGAGGACAAAGAAGTGTTCAACTTTGGCAAGTACAAGGGTAAACGTGTGGAAGATGTGTTCGCTCAAAATCCCGGTTATTATGAATGGATGATGAATGCCGACTTTCCACGTTCAACCAAAAAACTCATCACCAGCATAAAATTAAGAGGATTTAACAAAGGTGAGTCGATGATGCGGTAGACATTCCGCTGATGGTGTTGTATATTTGAAGAGTAAGGTCTGAAAAAATACAATACTCATGATTACGAAGACAAAATTTCATAACACAGAGTTAGAAGTTATTCAAGGAGACATTGCGAAGCAGGCTGACTTAGAGTCTGTAGTAAACGCAGCCAATGCCCAGCTAAAAACCGGAGGCGGTGTGGCTGGAGCCATCCATCGTGCTGCCGGGCCCGGGCTGGCTGAGGAATGCAGTGCGATGGCTCCCATAAGTCCCGGAGAAGCGGTGATTTCCGGAGCGCAAAACCTGCCCAACAAATTTGTGATTCACTGCCTCGGGCCGGTTTACGGGCGTGATGAACCAGAAGAAGTGCTTCTGGCCGATTGCTACCGCAAATCGCTGCAACTGGCCGATGAAAATAATATAGACTCCATCGCTTTTCCGGCGATTTCTACCGGAGCCTTCGGATATCCGTTTAAGGCGGCAACCGACACGGCACTTAACGCTGTCAAGGCAGTTATACCTCAACTTAAATCCGTAAAGAAAATCCGTTTTGTGCTCTTCAGCGAAAGCGACTATAAATATTATCTTGAAGGATTAGAAAGAGTTTTCGGGTAGTTCGCAAAAATTTTCAAGCTCCTTTGCCCCTCAATGCAAAGTAGCTTTACTTTTCCTAAAAATTGGTTCTTCTTTTCATGGATAATTCCCGATTAATTTCTTACTTTTATGGGCATAACCATTTTATCCTGAGTTATGAAGATCGAAAACCATAAGTTATCCGATGTTCCTTATGAGGAATCGCCCAACCACAGTGGCGAAATCAAGCCTGACACCATCATCATGCACTACACCGCCGGCGCCAGTGCAGAATCATCCATACGCACGCTTTGCGACCCGGAAACCAAGGCTTCAGCGCATGTAGTCATTGGTCGCGATGGCAGTATCACGCAACTGGTGCCCTTCAACATCAAGGCGTGGCATGCCGGAAGAAGCCAGTATGGCAACCGCCGCGGCATGAACAACTACTCCATCGGCATTGAAATGGACAATGCCGGAATGTTGGAGAAATCAGGCGAAAACTTTGTGTCGTGGTTTGGTAGAAAATACGCTGCCTCGGAGGTGAAGAAAGCGCAACACCGCAATGAAGCTTTTGAGCGTTACTGGCATCTTTTTACGGAAGAGCAAATCGATGCTGCTTTTGAATTGTGCAAAGCGCTTATCGCGGAATATAATATCGAGCATATTCTTGGGCACGAAGAAATTTCTCCCGGACGTAAAACCGATCCGGGGCCCGCCTTTCCTCTTGATAAGCTACGCGAGCGACTGCTTGAGCAGGACCGCGGAAGCGATGAGGCAGAAGAGCAGGCCGCAACGGGCACTGTGGCTGTGGATCGCCTGAATTTCAGGGATGCCCCCGGAACGGAAGGTGAAAAAATATCCAAACCTTTATCACGTGGCACCAAAGTAAAGATTATTGGAAAAGAGGGCGGTTGGTTCAGGGTGAAGGTAGAGCAGGAAGGGTGGGTGATGGGACGTTACATCGATAAAAACCTGAAATAATGAGCTGGAAAAATATTTTCTTAATCATCGCCGTGATAGCAGCCATCGTTTTGCTGCTGGGGTTTTTGTTTACCGAAGGTTACATCGATCCGAAGTGGCAGACATTAACAATAATTCTTGGTGCGCTGGCTATCCCATACCAATACCTTAAAAACCGCTTCAGCAGCTTCAGTAAAAAGTATGATGAAATCGAGCGGTTATCCGACAGGGCAGACCAACGTAAAGCTGACGAGCAAAAGCATCGCGAAAGCATGGATCAGAAAATCAGGGAGCGTGAGCTGCGGCTTCAACTGCTCGAAGAAAGGCTATCGAAAATAGATACCTCCATCGAAAACCTGGAAATGAAGCAAGCAAACGTAAAAAAGAAAGTCTCTGCAATGGATGAAGACGAGCTCAAGGAAGCCTTTGAAGATCTGTTTAAACGCAAAGAACACTAACGTGATAAACTCTAAATAACAAATCTCAAAAAACAAATAAATCTCAATTCACAAAATGACAAATTCAAAACCAATATATGACTTAGAAGAACGGACCTTTCAGTTTGCAAAACGGGTGAGATTATACATAAAAAGACTGCTAACCACAATACTATTTCTGCTTTTCGCGATGCTTGCTGCAAATGCACAGGAATATATTATGCCCGGAGAAACCAAACAAGTATCGGCAGAGGGTGATACACTTTACATCATCACCATCGGGCAGATGCGCGATGCGGTGGAAGCCGCCAAAGAAAAGGAGGCGCTGGAAGCACAGAAAGAACTGCTGAAGAATAAAATCAGCTTGCTGGAAAGCCAGAATGCCACACTCGACACGCTGGTTGCCGCACACCAGGAGGATGCCCTTTACTACAAAAAGTCCTGGAAAACCGCTGAAGAAGACCTGCAGGACGCCCTGAAGGAGGCCAAAAATCAACGACGTAAAAAATACCTGTTCGGACTTGGTGGTCTGGGGCTCGGACTATTAATCAGTTTATTTTAAATCGAAAAAAAATAATGTCATGATACTTCTGCAAAACCAATCCATCGAAATCAACGACCCACAGTTTATGCTGCTCTATATCCCGGTACTCCTCTGGATCGTGTTGCTCATGATCCTGTTTGTCTATCTTTTGCGACGCTACACCTTCGGCAAATGGACTGACCGACCAAACCCTTACCATTCCGAGACTTTAGGAATGCCACGGGGTGTTATCAGGGCGGTACTCAGCGTATCGCTGTTGGTTTTTGTGCTGCTCTTCGAATCGTTTGCCCTCATCTTCGATTTCCTTGAAGACCGCACCGGGCATCTGTTCACAGCCTTCGAACTGATGATTGCCTTCTACTTTGGAGGAAAAGTAATGCACCACCTCTCCTCCACCGACAAAAAGAAAAACCGCGATGTGGCCGAAGCCGTGAAGCAAGGTAAAGCACAGGGCAAGCCACAGCCATTTGATGAGGCGGAATCTGTGGGTTGAGGTTCTAAAACAAAAAAAGATAAGAGGATTAGAATTACTTTGTATTCGAAAAAGGGCTATCTTCCCATTTACTGAATCCGAAGACTTCAATAACACGCTTATCCTTATTAATTTTATAAACAATCACATATCCCCTAACTATAAGATCACGGATATCATCCCTATCAAAAAAGATCGACTTTCTGTTTCTGTAGGGAATATCTTGTAATGACTTGACTTCATTCAAAATGTAACGCTTAAACTTTCTTGCAGCCGATGGTTTATCTTGCGCGATGTAATCAATCTGATCATTTAGTTTATCTCGAAAAGCACGAGTGATTTTAATCTTCATATTTTCGGATAGTAATTTCCAAATCATCATCAAGCTCTTCCAGCGACATCATCTCTGCTTCCGCGCTTTCCAGTTTATGAATCTCATTCTTCATGTATTCCTGTACCGACATGAAGTTCGAATCTTCATTTATAACCTGAATTTCATCATTGCGAAAACGTTTCAAAAACCACATTAAATTTGAATAGACCTTATTATTAACTCTTAACCTGATTGTTTGCATAACTATGATTTTAAACAAAGATATATCATAAGCAAGTGGTATTCAAGATTGGTTTTATCCAAGATCAAAAAAAATCTTGCGAATTTGCTGAATTTATATTCAACGACAGTTCATTGTTAAATTCCCCTTTGGAGATAGCTTAATATTAATCTATCCGTAAATATTTTTTCTTTGGATATTTCACTTCGTATTTGATGGTTTTTTCATAGGTTTTGAGGTATTTAGTTTAAAAACATGTGCTTTAGTTAATGTGTGATAAATGTAGAAAAAAGAATTCAGTTGGCCTGAACATAAAAGAAATAAAAATAAATTTCTCAAGCTCTCTGAGGGAATTCCTACAGCTCGGGAAAAGACCATAATCTCATAGAGAAGGCTTCCCTTGATGGGGAAAACACACAGCAAGCTTACTAATAATTTGGCGGAAAGAGGTCTAAATTGTTAACTAACAAAACTTCACCTACAGAATAGCTAATAATATTGAAAGTAAAACCTTATGGGTTGGATATGTAACCTTCATAATTCAGACCAATCTCTTCCATTACGCCTTCCAATGTTTTTATCAAATCAATAGTTGTGGATAATGGTAGCTTTTCACTTTCGGTTTGATTATTTGCCAGGCACTGGTTTGCTTCATCTATTTCATACACGTATCCATTACCTTCAATTTTCATTTCCAGGGTTTCACTATTTCCGTTTATCGAAATGGTAAGCCTTTCGGTGTGATGGAAGCGGCTGTGCATCTTTATGCTGCCCTTACTCCCATAAATATAACCCTCAACGGGAGTGTCTGCTTCGATAGTAGATTCGAGATTAGCTTTTGAACCATTCTCGTAATCAAACAACATGGCACAATAACTATCCACATCTGTTTTGGTCATGCGGGCAAAAGCTTTGATATTTTTTGGGATCCCTAATAAAAGCAGGCTCAGGTAAACGGGATAGATTCCTATATCGAGCAACGATCCGGCTCCAAGCTTCTTATTAAAAATCCTGCTCTCCGAATCAAACGATGATTTAAAGCCAAAGTCGGCCCTGACAGAAATCAACTTTCCTATCACCCCTTCATCAATAAGCTCAAGCAGTTTTTCGGTGGCGGGGATAAAGCGGGTCCAAATACCTTCCATTAAAAACAGGTTCCTTCTTCGGGCCTCTTCTATCAATGATTTTACCTGTTCAGAGTTCATTCCCATGGGCTTTTCGCAGAGTACCGATTTTCCTTTCTTAAGGCACATCATGGCATTTTCGAAATGAAAGACATGGGGCGTAGCTACATACACGATATCTATATCCGGATCATCCGCTAAAGCTTCATAAGATCGGTATGATTTGACAGAGTTGTATTCGTTTTTAAATCGTTCAGCTTTCGCAAAATCTCTGGATGCAACGCCATATAAAACAGCATTGTCCGACAGGTTTAGATCAGCGGCAAACTTATGAGCTATTTTTCCTAATCCGATAATTCCCCAATTAATCTTCTTATCCATTATCTTAGTTCTTTCATGGGATTTGAGCTTTGTAAATTAAACGTTGGGATGCTTAACCCTGGATATATCGCTATTCTATTGTCTTTTGTATTTTGACACCTTCAATGCGTTGGAAATGCTTTGTATTATTAGTCAGTAAAGGCAGGTCATTTACAATACAAGTTGCCCCTATAAAAATATCGCGAAATTCAATCATTCTGTTTTGCCTGCGTAATTGATGATAGATTCTTCCGGCCTCCTCAGCTATGCCAGCATTAAAGGATAACACAGGTAATCCGAAAGTTAAATTTCTCACATCCTGCATTTTTTCTTCATTTGTTGCTCCCATAAGCAATTCATAATACGTTACTGCTGAAATGAAAACCTCTTTGTTGTCAGGTAGGAGGTACAATTGTGTTCTTTTTTTTTCTTTTGCGCGTAAATGCTCAATAAATATGGACGTATCAATTACCATTCGTTTATTTTCCAATTGTTGAATAACTTACTGTTTTTCTCAACTTCATCCACATCTTCTTCAGACCAGGTTGAAACCGATAAAATTCTTTTTTTATAAGACGATTTAGAAGTATTCTTTTTCCTCATTTGTTTGCTTAGCAAAAAATCAAGAAAATCATGAACTTCCTTTTGTGATTCTTTATTTAGCATTCCATATTTTATTGATATATCATTCATAACATTTTCGCTTTCTCACAAAGATATCAGATTTTATTCAATTTATCAATCACGCTGTCATGATTAATCATCTTGCAATTAATAATAGTAATTTCGTCATGTCTTTACCAATTCGATTTGTGAAAGAATCCTAAATACCAGGCAAATGGTGAACCAATTATGAAACCATAATGTTTTAAGCGGTATAAAAAGGATCTAAATTCCTTTTTATTGGATTTTAGATTAATGATTTTCAAGAATATGAAATTAAGAAATGTATTACTTGTTGTTGCTATGCTTTTATCTTTGCAGGCAATGACAAAAAATAAAACTACAGATATGATGGAAAAGGCAACATTTGGCGCCGGGTGTTTCTGGTGCGTGGAAGCAGTATTTGAACGCCTGAAAGGCGTGGATGAAGTATTATCAGGATATAGTGGCGGGGATGTGGTCAACCCCTCCTACAAGGAGGTTTGCACAGGACGTACCGGTCACGCCGAAGTGGTGCAGGTTTTTTACGACCCCAAGGTGATTAGCTATGAAGAGCTGCTCCAGGTGTTTTTTAAAACCCATGACCCTACCCAGCTTAACCGCCAGGGAGCAGATGTGGGCACGCAATACCGCTCGGTGATCTTTTATCACAACGATGAGCAGAAGAAAACTGCCGAAGAAATCAAGAAAGATCTCGATAATGCGAATATCTGGGAGGAACCCATCGTGACAGCCATCGAACCGTTTAAGAATTTCTTCAAAGCCGAGGATTATCACCAGGAATACTACGACAACAATAAAAATGAAGGGTATTGCCAGTTTGTGATTACCCCGAA
>JAASSU010000035.1 GCA_021767705.1 Bacteroidota bacterium
GATGGTGGCGATGAGGTAAAAGTTGAATACACATTTGGTTACATGAAAGACCATGACGGCAATGTGCGCATTGTTATGCACGGTTCACATCTGCCATACAACCCATAGCGTTTAGATAAATTTAGCTTTTAGCACGCTGACACGAGACTGCGCTACCCGGAACTTCCGGCAGCGCAGTTTTTTATTTCAGCACCAGGTATTCATAAGCCTCCAAATCAATCGAATAAGCCAGCTCGTAGGTTTCACCGGTAATCACATTGGTAAGGTTTTCCGCCCCCATTTCTGAGGGTGTGTTAATCGACACCGCACGGTTGCGTATATTGGCCACCACAAAAAGCTGTTCCTCTCCGGCGGTTCGTGAAAACGCCACCACATCTTCGCCGCCATCAAGATATTGCAGTTCACCCGAGCTAAAGGCTTCAAAGCTTGTACGGATATCAATCAGTTGCTTATATTCGGCCAGCACTTCAGGATTTGCCGACCAGTTGATAGTCACATTATGTCCCTCAAAAAACGGTAATTGCTCATTGCAGGCCACTTCCTGACCATTATAGATCAGTGTTGCACCACCCATCAATGCGGTTACTGCAAAAGCGGTGGTTGCCCCTTGTTCGCCGTTAAACGCCTCCAGCGGCGTGTGCTCCCAGGCGTTAAAGTCGTGATTATCGATAAAGCGCACCACATGATCTCCATCAGCAAGTCCGTTGTATTCATTGTTGTGGGCATTAAGAAGTGATGCTGCCGACAAATCATCATTATAAATCCGGTTTAGCCGGTCATAAAAATGCCAGCCAAAGGTCAGGTCGAAGCCTGCAGTGTAATGATCGTCGCGCGTCCCTTCGGCAAACATAATCAGCTCCCTTCCGGGGATGGCGTAGAGCGTATCCATGGCCTGCTGCCAGAAATCGACAGGCACCCCGTCGGCATAATCGCAGCGGTAACCATCAATATTGACCTCCTCCAC
Organism: Bacteroidota bacterium; assembly: GCA_021767705.1. Lineage (GTDB taxonomy): Bacteria > Bacteroidota > Bacteroidia > Bacteroidales > JAIPAH01 > JAIPAH01. The sequence goes on from JAASSU010000035.1 coordinate 965, forward strand.
CCAGAACTTCATCGCACTGATCATCTCTGCGCGCATCTCAAAATTATCGAAGTTCAACTCGGCCACATCCTGCCAGTTGTTGGGGTAGGTAATGTTGCCATTGGCATCCTGCTCATACCAGTCGCGGTTCTCTATCCACGGGTTATCCCACGCCGTGTGGTTGGCCACCCAGTCGAGAATAACCGCCATATCGCGTTCGTGTGCCTTATACACCAGCGATTTCAAATCATCAATGGTACCATAATCAGGATGCACGCTCCGGTAGTCTCTCACTGCGTAAGGCGATCCAACGCTGTTCTCCTCACCTGTCGGGTAGATCGGCATCAGCCATACCACGTTAATTCCCAATTCCTTGATTTCATCCAAACGGTTTTCTATCCCTTGCAGGTTCCCCATGTTACTAAACACCTTGGGGTTCACTTCATACATCAGAATTTCGCCCGTAGCCGGCACATTCCCGAAAGGCGGCACTACAATATCCGTACTATCGCCACCCGACGGACCGGGATCCGGCTTGCCCCCTTCTTCTTCGCACGAGGTGAATACAAAAACGGTGAATAATGCAAGTACTAATTCAAATATCCTTTTCATAAGTGTGATTCTTCTAATAATTTCAAAAATATAGAGTGCTTTAATACTATCAGTTATAGCCAACCCCTGACAGGGTTTTGAACCCTGTCAGGGATACCATTTTTGTTATAATGACTGGATTAACTCTAAGCTTTCTATCTTTAGGCCATAAAATTAATCATTTAGAATTTGTTACAATGACAAAAACTACCGCAAAATACTGGATAGAACACCTCAACTTGCAAGCTCACCCTGAGGGTGGCTATTTCAAGGAAGTGTATCGCTCCGATGAACAACTTGATCTGAAAGCCCTTCCCAATCGCTACAACGGAGGCCGGAATATTGCCACCTCCATCTATTACCTCCTTGAAAGCGGACAGGTATCGCACTTCCACCATCTCCACTCCGATGAAACATGGGTCCACATCACCGGCGACGCGCTCACCCTCCATCAGTTTGTGCCCGCGGTAGGTTATCGAAAAACCATCCTCGGAAAAGATCTGCTGTCCGGACAAACGCCTCAACATACCATCATCCGAGGAACCCACTTTGGCGCTGCCTCCAACGGCAGCTACACCTTGGCGGCTTGTTTTGTAGCCCCCGGCTTCGATTTTCAAGACTTCCACTTCTCCGAAAAAGAATTGCTTTTGCAGGAATTTCCGGCACACAAACCGCAAATTGAAGAGCTGGATCGGTTTTTTAAGTAATTTATTGAAGGTCAGACCCCTGACAGGGTTTAAAACCCTGTCAGGGGTACGAATTTTCCACCGTACCTGCACTCCTCCGGAGCTTTCTATATCATACGATTGCCAGGGAAGAGTCCCGGAGGGACGGCAGTATGGTAAAAGGATTATAGAAAGTTAAGTTTCAATAGCCTCGGAAAGGCGACTTTTTTTACCGCCCTCTTTTTTACTTCAGTTGGGCTTTTGAGCTGCCTTATGCTGAGTTGATTCTACGCTTGTCTTGTCTTCTTTCTGCTATGCTACCGCTTCCTGGAGAAGCTTTTCACCTCCATCGCGTGTTTTTCCTGCCCTCTCTCACCACGACTGTGATGCATTAAATTCCATCTCTGTGATATTAAACCGGGCATAAGGCTTGGTTTCGCCGTCAATAATCCAGCAAGCTTCGATGGTTTTGGGAACCATCATGCCATTTTCTTGTTGGTAGTCGCTTACCTTCCCCAGCCAAAGCGACTTGTTTTCGTTATCGGTATAGCGCTCTGAAAGCATACTGACGATTTGCCCCTTGTCGTTAAACTCAATTTCGTAATAAATCTCCATCCCTTGATAATTCATCACAAGCCTTGCGTGATTTTTATCTATGGCCTCCCACCTCTTGTTTTCGTCTGGTAACAAACTGGTAGGCATCCATACAGACTCACCCAGCCATCGCAGCAGCTCTGCTTGATTTGCCGCATAGCCAGTGTATTTCACCACCCTCAGAAATCCAAATAAATACACCGACAGATCGCCCTTTCCGTTAATATAGCTGTCGCGCGCCTTGAAGGTCTTGGTCCTGCCCACCCACACAAAACCGGGATTACTGGCCGTAAAATACTGCTCAGCCTTGATAGGCACAAAATCATTTTCCAGCTTCGTCTTAAAGACCCCTTCCTGTTTTACCCGCAAATCACTGACATAGCTTTGTCCATCTGATAAGGCATAATTAAAATAGTGCTGAACAGGAATTGGTAAATGACCAATCTCGTTTTCGCTGTATCGCAACTCATCGAAATCTGCTGAAGAGTTTGCCAACTCCTGAATCTTTTTTATGTTGCCACAACCCATTATTGAAACCATAACGCAAAGTATAAGAATATTTGTCTTCATTCATTAATAATTTCATAAATATTTCTCCGAAACGAATAAGGCATATCGTCGCCATAACCTTAATCAGCCCAAAGGTTGTAAAAGAATTTCAACAAACTTAAAAAGAACTGCCAATTCTGCGGATCTTTTTTTCATTCCGCAATGACATTTAAGGATAGTGGGCATTTGAACAACGCCCCTGACAGGGTTTGAAAACCTGTCAGAGCTTTGCTGTCAGCGCAAACCCGTACCCCGAAAGGAATCCAATATCAGCAGCCCCACGTAAGGACAACGTCCGCAACCCGGGGTTGAATGGCCTCACGCTCTTCAATTAATACTAAATTTTTTTGATACAATAACTATCACTACCTTTACCGACGAAGGGGTTCACCTGCATATAAAATGAGGATGGAAAAAAACAAGAAGTGGTACATCGTAACAGGAGCGGGTTTGGGGCTGATTTTTGGCTATGCCCTGTGGAGTGCAGCAGCGGGGTTAGTTTTGGGAGCAGCCGCAGGACTGTTAATTTTTACTTTGGGTAAAAAACAGCAAAAATAGCATTTTGCCATCTCTTCTATTGGAAGGCTGCGGCTTGATATTTTCTACCTTTTAGAACTTACCCTCTTAAAGATTCCTTTACTATGCATATCCTTTGACATCAACACAATGATGTTGAGGTTAAATTATACTGTGGATAATATGACTCCAATAAAACAGTTATAATTAAAACTTTATTGCTAATCTTATAATGAAAATAAAACTCATTCCTGCGCTTTTTCTCACCCTGACGACCTTCATCTCGGCCGCACAAACAAACTTTTACTCAAAACTTGCTGAAGCGGCCCTGGAGCTGACCCATCAGGATGTGCAATACGACCCTTCTTATTACAGCATCGATTATCCGGGTGGCGATGTTCCGGCAGACAAAGGGGTTTGCACGGATGTTATTATCAGGGCCTACCACAAACTGGGGACAGACCTTCAAAAGCTCGTTCACGAAGACATGAAAGCGCATTTTAACCTCTACCCCAACATATGGGGACTGCAATCCACCGACAAGAACATCGACCACAGAAGAGTTCCCAACCTGATGAAATTCTCTGAACGGCATGGCAGCGTTAAGAACATTACCAAAAACCCAGCCGACTACCTTCCCGGCGATATTGTCTGTTGGAATCTTGGCGGAGGCACCACACACATCGGAATCATGTCGCACCTGAAGTCCGTTGATGGAAAACGCCACCTCGTCATCCACAACATCGGCGCAGGGCAGGTAGCCGAAGACATGCTTTTCGACTTTAAGATTATTGGCCATTATCGTTATCCGAAAAACTAAACAGGTAATTTCACCACTCTGACAGTAACACCGTGTGGAGGCTGTCAGGTTTTTGAAACACCCAGCCCTGACAGGGTTTCGAACCCTGTCAGGGCTTTGCTTTCACCTCAATCCCAGACTCCGAAAGGAGTCAAATATCAATAGCCCCGGGGTAAGGGCAAAGCCCAAAACCCGGAGTTCAATGGCCTCCAACCTCCCACCGCCATGACTCAAACCCTTCTTCGAAGACGAAAGCCAAGTTCAGGCGGAACGGTAAAAACGCTGATTCATTTTACTATCGGCTGTTTTTAGAATGCGAATTGCAAATTCCGCTTAACTATCGTGGTGGCTTTCTTTTAACGCTGACAGCACCACTCCGTGGAGGCTGTCAGGTTATTGAAACTCCTAGCCCAGACAGGGTTCGAAACCCTGTCTGGGATTTGCTTTCACCATCTCCTCAGACTCCGAAAGGAGTCAAATATCAATAGCCCCGGGTAAGGGCAAAGCCCGAAACCCGGGGTTGAAAAGCCACTCAACTCCCGCCGCCGTGACTTTAGCCTGTTTTCGAAGACGATAGCTCTGTTCAGGCGGAACGGTAAAAACGCTGATTCATTTTACTATCGGCTGTTTTCAGAATGTAAATCGCAAATTCCGCTTAACAGTCGACGTGCTGTTTTTCTAACGCTGACAGCACCACTCCGTGGAGGCTGTCAGGTGTGTTGTTGAAAAAGAATAGCCTTGGTAAAAAGAAAAGCCTGCCGGCACCTGACTGCTGGCAGACTTGAGAATATATCGGTTGTTTATGGTCTGTTAAGGATCAACCACGATAAAGACTGTTTGGTAGAGCGGATTATTTTCAGGGCTGTTGGGGTGGATAAACACTACGGCGGCCCATCCTCCGGGCATCGGCACATAGCCATCGCCATAATCAGCGGCATCATTGGCCATTTGCTGGGCTTTAACAGTGGCCGGGCCTACATCTCCTGTATCATCTCCGTTCCATCCTTCAATCAGCCAGAGTGCGCCCTGGAGATCGTTCCAGGTGTAATCGCCATACCAGTCGAGGTGGTTCATCAGCCAGTTGGCCCTGTCCCACTGCTCCTGCTGTGCAAAGCCGGGCATCTGATCGGGGTAGAGGCTGCTGTATATATCCATGGGGTAATCAGTATTTACATTAATTTCCACCTCATGATCGAAGCACCACGACGGGTAAAGGCCGTTGCCTATTTCATAACCTGTACCAATACCTGAGAGCTGAGCGTCGATGTAAGCACCTTCGGTTCCGGGGCCGTAATCTGTGATGCGGTAAGTGCATGTTTCAGGCAAATTCATGTATGGAGGCAAGATATAGTCGGCATTCGGAAAACAGGAGCCCAGCACAAAGTCAATGACACCATCCTGAGAGGGATCAGCAATCATATTTTCATCTTCGAAGTACCATTCTTTAAACATCTTGTATTCAAAGCCTTCACCTGATCTGACCAGAATTTTTAAAACCACCTTGTACTCATCCAGGAATCCGAGGTAGTCTTCGTAATCAATCTGCAGCGGCTCTTCGCCCAGCGAGCTTTCATTATCGAAGGTCTCCATCAGTTCATAACCCTGATCTGCTTCCGCCTCACTTTTCTGCCACAGCTCCAGTTGGTAGATCGCGGGCATATCAATCTGCAGCCCGTTGGTTTGCTGCGCATAAAGCGATCCGCTATATTCTTCGGGTTTCTTTACGCACAGATCGCCAAAAAAACTTTGCTCACGGATTACACTTTCACTCACGCCAAACCAATTAAATCCAAAAGCTTCCCACTCTGATTCAATAAAAGTGAGTACTTCCACATTTACTTCCGTTTTAAGGAAGGCGTTTATTTCAAAATCAAAATCCACTGTGGTCGTCACATACTCCGCATACTCGCTGCCTGTTTCGGGCATCGCCAGTAGCTCCGCGTCATCGCTGGTGTCATCGGGCGTATTGTTATCGCTTTTCATCAAAAACCTTGACACCGTGTGCGAACCGGGGGCCAGTTTTAATGACTGCGTGTAAGGCCTTCCCTCCAGGTAAAACACTTCGAGGATGTGATCGGTGCCATCAATGGTTACGAGGGCGTAATCTGCCTTCTCGTAAGTCTCATTTTTTAGCGTCGACTTTTCTCCCTTATTCACCTGCATTCCTTTAAAAACGACTGCGCCGTCGCCTTCAGGTGTTTTCTTTTCTTCCTGACAAGAAACTATTCCTATCAGAATCATTAGTAAAATTGTCCATTTAATAATTTTCATAATTCTTTGTTTTTAGGTTTTTGATGTAAAAGTAGCGGGTGCAGTCAGCTTGAAACAATAAGGATAAATACCCAAAAACTTATGAAAATGCGGAGATATTCCCTGAAAAACAGCAAGAGAATATGAAATACTGCTTCAGCTTGCGGGAAACACCCAGTTTTTATAACAGGTTTTATGAATACTTTCGGAATCTACTTAGCAGAGGGAAAATCGTTTTAAGGTGCGTGCCCCCGCTACCGCAAAACAACTGTAAAAAACAAACCAGATCGTTCTTATCTGGCAGGTAGGTTTTTATGAATGGTATCGAAAAGCCGTGAACCAATAATCGGTTTTGATATGTAATCATTGCATCCGGCGTTGATGGCTTTATTCCGGTCACCGGCCAAGGCATAAGCCGTCTGCGCAATGATTATGACATCTTTATCTTTTTCTCTGATCTTCCGGGCTGCTGTATATCCATCCATCAGGGGCATCTTTAAATCGAGAAGCACAACATCAATATCCGTTCTCTTTTTAAGTATATCAATGGCTTCCAGTCCGTTTTCAGCAAAAATAAGCTCTTTGCTTTTGGGTTTCAAAAGCTCACTCAGATACATAGATGAAGACTCCTCATCCTCTACGATCAAAAGAACCAGGTCTTTTAAAAAGCCTGTGTTTCCTTCCGGGCGGGCCTGTGTTTTGATCTCTATATAATCCACCTCTTTATGTGGCACGGTAAAACAAAAGACTGATCCCTCTCCCGGTTTTGACTCGAGCCATATTTTTCCTCCCAGCATTTCTACATAAGACTTAGTAATGGCAAGTCCCAGTCCGGCACCCTCATATGGCTTTGTGATATTCATATCGGCCTGCACAAAGCGTTCAAAAACGGCCCGGTGCCGATCCTTAGGGATACCTATGCCCGTATCAGAAACAACAAACTCCAAAACCCCATCCTTAAGTTTGCAGCCAAAACTAACCGTTCCTTCATGAGTGTATTTTATGGCATTATTTACCAAATTCACCAACGTACGATAAAGCTTATCCCTGTCGGTATAAACCATCGAATTTTCGATTGGCAACCTACTCAAAAGCTTTAAGGTTAATCCCTTCTTCTCAGCCGCAGGTTTAAAAAACTCATATACTTCATACAGCTCCGTATTAATATTCACCTCACTGTTCGACACCTTCACTTGTCCGGCTTCAATTTTTGATATGTCAATCAAATCGTTAATAGTGTTGAGCATGCGCTCGCCACTAATATTGATTTTCTCCACATAAAGGCTTTGCTCTTCATCGGTAATATCGGTATCATTCAGCAGGTTAGCAAACCCGAGAATTCCATTCATCGGGGTTCTTATTTCATGGCTCATATTGGCCAGGAAGACTGATTTAAGTCGGTCCGACTCCTCCGCGCGCTCTTTTGCCACAATCAGCTCCTGCTCGGCCATTTTCCGTTCATGGATATCGGTTATAAAACACAGTACAGCATCTGCGCCATCCCAAGTCATGGTAGTGGCGTTTAAATGAACCCACCGGATATTTCCTTCCTTATCCAGAATACGAAAATCATAGGAAGGTATTTCAATGCCTTGTAACCTTTGAAGGTTTCTGGAAACCACCATTTGGCGGTCTTCATTGTAGACAACCTCATGGAACGGAATCTTTTTCAATGCACTTTCGTCATAGCCCGATATGGCGTAAACAGTAGGGTTGGCATATACCACATGCTGTCCCTGTACCACAAAAATGCCTTCCAGCGAATTGTTGATCACCGAGCGGTATTTTTCTTCGCTGCGCTGAAGCTCTTTCTGGGCCTGTTTAAGTTCAGAAATATCAATATCCACACAAAACATCTCCTTTTCGCCATGAGCATTATCGATCATGATATGACTTGAGTATACCGGCACCACTCTATTGTCTTTCCCCTTAAGCTCAAGATATTCTGAGGGTATCTGTATACCCTTCTTATGCCAGTCGGTAATGCGTTTGATTACCTCATGCTGCATTTCATCAGGTATTATCAAATCTTCTATGCGCTTACCCATAGCCTCCTTTTTTGTATACCCGTAAACTTTTTCGCTGGCTTTATTCCAGAAAACCACCTTACGGTTCTTATCATACCCTTGCACCGGAATACTTTCAGCGGCCTCAAAAACCTGGTGAAGGCGCCTTTCCGATTCATTCAATGCCATTCGTGTTTTTACTCTTTCATCAATATCACGTACAACGGCTAATATACGCTCCTCCTCATCAAGAACTACCTTTTTCAGGCTCACTTCCACCCAGAATGTGCTTCCATCCGATTTTTTTGCTAACCACTCAAAAGTCTGGGGCCCTGCCTCCTTGGCATCTAAAAGCTTTTGCAAAGCATGGGCATCATCAAAAGGTGGGTTGCCCTCACTAAATTGCTGGATTATCCGGCCTACCACTTCCGATTCATTATTCATATCATACATGCGCAAGGCGGCACGGTTACAATCCAGCACTTTTCCTGTTTTTATATCATGAATGAAAATGGCTTCTTCAGTAGCATTAAAAAGCGTCGCAAAAGTGTCAAGCGATTTTTTCAGCTTTCTTTCAGCTTCGATACGTTTGGTAATATCAATAAAAGTGACAAATACTCCTTTTAAGTTTTTGCCACTATCATCGAAATCAGGTATTGAATCAATGCTAATCCAGATTCTTCTGTCATGTTCAGGGTGATATATCCCCATAACCACTTTGCGGACCGGCTCAGAGGTATTAAGCGTAATCATAGCAGGATGCTCTTCTCCGGGAAACGGACTACCATCAGGTTTTATGGGCTGCCATTCCTCCGAATGGGAATCAAGTGTTTTAAGTTCTTTTAAGGGATAACCCAGAATCTTTTCAGCCATAGCATTAGCATTGATAATGCTGCCTGAAATATCGTGGTAAACATAGCCCAACTCCATCTGGCTAAAAAGATAACTGTAGGTTTTTTCTGTTAATTCCATAAGGAAATGAATTTAAGAACGGATTTTTGCTCACAATACTGAATTCCAACACTTGAGCAAGTGAAAATAACAAAAAAACCATTTAACATCAAGAGAATATCATTTTTTAACTATTTTGCATCAGATTAAAACAGCAGTATCATTATGAAAAACAAAATATTTTTGATGATGTTAGTGGGGGCAGCAACACTCATGACAACATCATGTCAGCAAAAAGAAAAGCAGATGCAAGCACCTGATGCAGAAAAGAAACCCAAAGAATTAACCATTCACGGAGACACCCGTACAGACAACTATTACTGGCTTAATGAGCGTGAAAACCCGGAAGTTATTGAATACCTGGAAGCTGAAAACGCCTACACCAAAGCACAGCTTAAAGACACAGAAGAGCTGCAGGATAAGCTTTATGATGAAATTACGGCCCGAATTAAGCCCAATGATGAGTCGGTGCCTTATTTCCTGAATGGTTATTGGTATCAGCGCCGCTTTAATGAGGGCGATGAGCACCCTGTCATTGTCAGGAAAAAAGAAAAAGAGAGCAATAATGAAGAGGTTCTTCTTGATGGCAATAAAATGGCCGAAGGGTTGGCGTATTTTGATATCGGCAGCTTTGCCGTGAGCGAGGACAACAACCTGCTGGCCTACAGTACCGATACTGTCAGCCGCAGAAAATACAGTATCTATATCAAAGACCTACGCACCGGGAAGATTCTGGAAGACCGCATTCCGAATACAACCGGAACGGTGGTTTGGGCTGGCGACAACAAGACCCTGTTTTATACGGTGAAGGATGAAACACTCAGGCCTTACCGCATTTGCAAGCATGTTACCGGAGAACCATCGGAGAACGACGAACTGGTTTTTGAAGAGGCTGATGCCACATTCACCTGTGATGTAAGAAAATCGAAATCAAGAAAATACATCTTTATTGATTCGGAAAGTACAGTGAGCAATGAAACGCGATTTGTGGATGCCAGCCATCCCGATAAGGAATTCAAGGTGCTGCAGCCCAGAGAGCGCGGCCTCGAATACAGTGTTGCTCATCATCACGACCATTTTTACATTCTTACTAACCTGGACGCCCTCAATTTCAGGGTAATGAAAACGCCTGTCGGAAAGACAACCAAAGAACACTGGCAGGAGGTGATAGCACACCGAAATGATGTGCTGCTGGAAGATATGATACTTTTCGATGACTTTATGGTCTTGGAAGAGCGGGTTAAAGGCTTGACAGAAATCCGCATACGGACGATGGAAGGAGCTGCTGATTTTCATATCCCCTTCGATGAAAAAGTATATACTGCTTACACAGGATACAACCCCGATTTTTACACCGACAAGCTACGATTCAGATACACATCTCTGACCACTCCACCCAAAACCATTGAATATGACCTGGAGAGTGAAAAGCAAGAGGTATTAAAAGCAACCGAAGTACTTGGAGGCTATAATGCGAATGACTATCAGGCTGAACGCTTTTTTGCCACGGCTGAAGACGGCACGAAAGTCCCGGTTTCACTGGTTTATAAAAAAACGGAGCTGGATAAGCCGATGCCGCTGTTGCTCTATGCCTATGGGTCGTATGGCTACTCAATGGATCCTTATTTCAGCTACAGCCGTATCAGTCTTCTCAACAGGGGCTTTGCGTTTGCTATCGCTCACATCAGGGGAGGCCAGGAGATGGGGCGCCAGTGGTATGAAGACGGGAAGATGCTCAACAAGAAGAATACCTTTACCGATTTCAACGATGTGGCTCAGCACCTGATCAGCGAGAATTACACCACACCCGATCAGCTTTTCGCGATGGGCGGAAGTGCCGGCGGCCTGCTGATGGGAGCTATCGTAAACATGAAGCCTGAGCTGTATAAAGGGGTCATCGCTGCCGTTCCTTTTGTGGATGTAGTGACAACGATGCTGGATGAATCCATCCCGCTCACCACGGGGGAGTTTGATGAGTGGGGAAACCCGAAGGACAAGGAGTATTATGACTATATCCTCTCCTACTCGCCCTACGACAATGTGAAAAAGCAGGATTATCCGGCGATGCTGGTCACCACCGGCTTGCATGATTCGCAGGTGCAGTATTGGGAGCCCGCCAAATGGGTGGCCAAGCTACGCGATATGAAAACCGATGACAACCTGCTGCTGTTGCACACCAACATGGACTTCGGCCACAGCGGTGCCTCCGGAAGATATGCGGCTTACAAGGAAACAGCCATGGAATATGCTTTTATCCTGAAGGTTTTAAAGGAATAAAAGCTGGTTATAAATCATTTGTTTACAGCACTGAAGCGATTTTGCGTTTTTACTTTGATATAATAATAGCCCTGACAGGGTTTAAAACCCTGTCAGGGCTTGTCTCGTCTTGAATTAAAAGAATCCAACACACTCGCTAAGCTGAATTTTCAATTCGAATAGGCTATTCGCGGTTTTTACTGTCAATCCAGATGGTGACAGGGCCTTCATTAACCAGGGCAATCTGCATGTTGGCGCCAAATTCTCCGGTAGCTACTTTCTTTCCGGTAATCCGCTCCATTTCCGAAACAAATTCCTGATAAAGCGGCTCTGAAATATCAGGCTTAGCCGATTTGATGTATGAGGGACGATTGCCTTTTTTAGTGCTGGCGTGTAAGGTAAACTGACTGACCACCATCAGCTCGCCATCCACATCCATCACCGACAGGTTCATCACGCCCTCTTCGTCGTCAAAAATCCGGAGCTTGGCGATTTTAGCAGCAAGCCATTCAATATCAGAGGTGTCATCAGCTTCCTCAATACCCAACAATATCATCAAACCTTTGGAAGTTTTTCCTTTTACCTCTCCATTCACGGAAACAGATGATTCAGAAACCCGTTGTATTAATGCTCTCATAATCTAATCCCATTCTTTTATGTCAAAATACTCATCGTTGATAATGCTCAGATAATTCTGATACCTTACGTTATCGATTTCACCGCTATCAACCGCTGCTTTCACCCCACATCCCGGCTCATGCACATGCGTGCAATTGTGAAACCGGCACTCGTGCATTCTCTCGCGCATCTCGGGGAATCGCTCAGCCACCTCCTGCTTATCAAAATCATAAAGGCCAAATTCCTTGATGCCCGGTGTATCAATGATTTCCGCCCCAAAACCCATCTTCAGCATTTCTGCAAAAGTAGTGGTATGCTTTCCTTTGTTATGTACATCCGATATTTCTCCGGTCTTCCTGTCTTGCTTCGGGTCGAGGCTGTTTATCAAAGCTGATTTGCCTACTCCTGAATGCCCGGCCATCAAGGTGACCTTAGCGCGAAGCTTCTCTTTCAGCAAGTCCAGGTTCTCTCCGCTGATAGCAGACACTGAAATCGACTCGTAACCGGCAGCGTCATAAACCTTTTGTAAATCATGGTGCTGTCTGTGTAGCTTTTCATCGTAAAGGTCAATTTTATTGAAGATGAGCGTTGCCGGGATGTGATAAGCCTCAGCAGTCACCAAAAACCGGTCGATAAAACCACGCGATGTGCGGGGCAACACCAGGGTGACAATCAGGAAGGCCTGGTCGATATTGGCAGCAATCATATGCGATGCCTTCGACAATTTTGTCGATTTACGGATGATATAGTTTCGTCGCTCCCTGATGCCGGTAATGAGCCCGGTGTGGTTACGATCCACCCTGAAATCCACCACATCGCCAACGGCTACCGGGTTCGTGGATCGAATGCCTTTAATCCGGAACTTCCCCTTAATTTTACACTCGTAAAGCTCACCGGATTCTGTTAAAACATTCATCCAACTGCCTGTCGATTTTATGACTCTTCCGGATTTTTCACTCATTCACATTCACGTTGTTTGGTTAACGAATTGAAAAAAACGTCGCGGGATAGTGTAAATTTGCATTACTTGTTTAACTTTATACCCTAAATCTTAGCAAAGATAACAAAACACCATGAGTTACGAACCGATAATCATCGTGCTGATAGCACCCATCATCATCGCTTTTTTTCTGAATATCAGTCGGAAACATGCTGAACATGAAAGTCATGTCCTTTTACGCAACAGTGTCATTTTTGGAGTACTGGCTTTTATCGTTTCCATCCTGCTAATCAGCGTCATGGAATCGGTAGGCCTGGCCACAACACGATCGCTGAAACGTACCCTTTTCTATGCATTTGCTGTAGTTGGTCTTCTCGAAGAGCTTCCCAAACTTCTGGTATTTATAATTTTTATCGTTAGAAAAGAGATTTTCGACTCGCCCATCAAAGGCATCCTATACAGCATTGGAATTTCCTTAGGATTTGTGCTTGCAAAAAACAGTTATTTTGTGCTCTCGAATGGTGGCGGGCACTTCACCGAGCTGAGCGGGTTTGTGTCGATTCCTTCTCATTTGCTTATTGCCATTGTCATGGGATTTTTCCTCAGCTACGGAAAATTCACTTCCAGTAAGTTTATTTATCCTATGCTTGCGTTGGGCAGCGCCTCATTCTTTCATGGGTTATATCAGTTTGCCCTCTTTTCGAAAGATGACACTTTACTCATCGGGTATTTTATCCTGATGGTCATGATTGCCGTCCTCCTTTTCAGGAAAGCCATGCGCACCAAGCGCGAAGACATTGATCATATTGATCATCAGAAAATAAAAAAAGAACTGGAAGGTTAAAAAACACCTCTTAGTCGATAAGGCAGTAAACTTTTCCAGGCATGCATTTTACCACTCCTTCAAATTCGAGGTTCAGTAGTGATGAAGCAATTTTTGTGGCCCCCATTTTTGTTTCCAGTATCAGCTCATCAATGGCCATTGTCCCCTTGCTTTGAAGTGCGTTCACCACGGCCTCCTCATCAGGATTTAAATCTGTAAACAGCTTTCTTTGCTTTGGCTTGCCGGAGTTTTCCTTCGACCAACCCATGATGTAAAAAATATCATTGGCTGATTCGATAAGTGCAGCGCGATTGGTTTTTATCAGGTTATTACATCCCGCCGAGTAGGTGTCGTTGAGCCTTCCGGGCACAGCAAACACATCGCGGTTATATGAGTTGGCAATATCGGCAGTAATCAGCGCACCTCCTTTTGCGCCGGATTCTACCACCACCACGGCATCTGACATTCCGGCCACAATCCGGTTTCTTCGCGGAAAGTTTTCGCGGTCGGGTTTAGTGCCGCTTACAAACTCCGAAAGCAAACCTCCGTTGGTTTGCATCTTTTCAGAAAGCGCGCGGTTAGTAGCCGGATAAATCCGGTCGAGACTGTGCCCCAGCACCGCAACAGTGGCGATGTTGTTATCCAGTGCCGCACGGTGAGCACAGCTATCAATACCATAAGCCAGTCCCGAAAGGATAAGCATATCTTCATGTGCCGCCAAGTCATGAATGAGCTGCTCACAAAAGAGCTTCCCATACTCAGTAGCTTTGCGGGTGCCAATAACGGAGACTACCTTCTGCTTGTTAAGGCTGGTGTTTCCTTTGTAATAAAGCAGCAGCGGGGCATCCGCACAATGCTTCAGCCTCTCAGGGTATTCTTTATCGAGGTAGAATAGGGGTTGGATATTATGCTTACTGATGAATTCGAGCTCGCGGGCTGCACGATCGAGCACCTGCTGCTTCGGTATGGAGGCAGACAACTCTTTCCCGATTCCCGGTATTTTAATTAATCGTGAAGTTTTTTCCCTGAAAACAGCTTCCACACCTCCGCAATAAGCCACCAGCTCGCGTCCGAGCTTAGGACCTACATTTGGCAAAAGGGTCAGGGCAATTTGATATTGTAACACGCGATGAATTTTTTCTAAATTTACAAACTTTGGCATTCAGGCCACAATATTTGTTAACTTTTTTAAAGTGAAAAAACAGAAAACGATTCTCGTTTCTCCGCTCGACTGGGGCTTAGGCCATGCCACCAGGGTAACGCCTGTCATCAATCACCTTCTGGGCAAGGGCTTCAGAGTGATTTTAGCCGCTGACGGCAGATCGTATCATTATTTCCGAAAAGAATTTCCTTCTTTGGAACTGTACCGGCTTCCCGGAATCCGGATCAACTACTCAAGGTTTCTGCCTTTTGCAGTGAAAATGTTTTTCCAGGTTCCTAAAATCTTTTTTGGGATGTATCGCGAAAAAATAAAACTGAAACGATTACTCAAAAAAGAGCCTGTTGACCTTATTATTTCAGACAACCGCTACGGGCTTAGCTGCAAGCATTTGCCGTCCGTTTTTATATCACACCAGGTGAACATACTGATGCCCGACCAGATTCAGTTTACCGAACGGGTAGTGCATAAAATGATTTCTGGATTTGCCCATAAATTCACGCACTACTGGATTCCTGATATGGAACACGAGCCGAATCTTTCAGGGGTCCTATCACATCCGCCATCTAAAGAGGGAATTGAATATATCGGTGTTTTATCGCGCCTCGAACCGAAAGAGACTGATGAAAAGCTCGATTTTTTGGTCATGCTGTCCGGCCCTGAACCACAACGAAGCATTTTTGAAGGAAAGATCCTATCGAGCCCTTTACTGAAAAAATACAACGCTGCCGTGGTTCGTGGCCTACCCGAAGGAACCGACCTCCCGAAAAATATCCAGGGTGTTAAAGTATTGAATCACGCCAGTGCAGAGGAACTCAGTGGCCTTATCTGCTCAGCAAAATTTGTGATCTGCCGCTCGGGCTACTCCACACTGATGGACCTCTACCACCTTCAAACGCCTGCTGTTATTGTGCCCACGCCGGGGCAAACAGAGCAGGAATACCTTGCAAAACACCTCAACAATGGCAGTTTTAAATCCATAAAGCAAAAAAAGTTCACTCTCGAACAGGCTATAGCTTTGGGCTCCAAATTAAAAAGACCCGAAAACCCTTCAGAGCGGGAAAACTTTAAGAGTGCCGTAGACAAAATCATCGATCTGCATTTAAAATAATCATTAAGAAACTTCGCCCCACAGAAATGAAGGCCACAAAACCGTATCTTTTTTTACTTTTGTGAAAAACACCTCGTATGGTTTTAACTTATATCACTTGGGATGTGGATCCGGTAATGTTCAGTGCCGATTTCACTTTGCCCATTCTCGGAGAGATTCATCTGGCCATCAGATATTACGGACTTTTATTCGCATTAGGGTTTGTTTTTGGGTACACCCTTATGTTGCGTTTCTTTAAAAAGGAGGGGCTGGATGCGGCGCTGCTCGACAAGCTTTCTACTTACATGATCGTTGCCACGATAGTTGGGGCGCGGCTGGGGCATGTGCTATTTTATCAACCTGATTACTACTTTGCCAACCCCTCCGAGATTCTAAAGATATGGAACGGGGGGCTGGCCAGCCATGGCGCCGCCATCGCTATACCGATAGCACTGTGGTTGTTTTCGCGTAAAACACAGCGCAGCTTTATGTGGACCGTCGATCGTATCGTCATTGTAGTGGCTTTAGCCGGAGCCCTCATCCGAACCGGGAACCTCATGAATTCGGAGATTTATGGCAACCCCACCGATGTGCCGTGGGCTTTTATCTTCTCAAGAAGCGATAGTTTATTGTTGCCGCGCCACCCAACGCAGATTTATGAGGCACTTGCTTACCTTGCGATTTTTGTGTTTTTGTATTTTTACTACAACAAAGAAAACTTCAAGCCCACACAAGGAGTGCTATTGGGCTGGTTCTTTACACTGGTTTTCGGGTTCAGGTTTTTTGTTGAATTCTTAAAAGCCAACCAGGTGGGTTTCGAAAACGATCTCACACTAAACATGGGTCAGATACTCAGTGTTCCTTTTGTGATTATGGGAATCATTTTGCTAAGAAGGGCCAGGAAAGGCACCATCCCCGTCGCACTGACTAAAGGGAAGGCTTAATCTCAAAATTCCTGATAAAGTCTTCTCCATGCTCTTTGAGCAGGAAGGCACAAACTTCTTTGATTACCTCATTCATGCGGCTACCCTCGGCTTCAAAATCTTTGGGAAGCTGGTATTTTTGTTCCAGGGTATTGGTTAATTTCTCCACACTTTTGTTGAAATCCCATACTTGTTTAAGGTATTCGGAGGTTTCTTCCTCAGAGGCATTCTCAGGTAAAGACACCGGCAAATCCTTTTGCTGATAGTACATTCTCATGTAGTGCAGGAACAGTGGCCTCATTTCCTGATCCTCACGGATTTTTTCAGTTAAATTCATAATGAAAAAAATAAAAGGGCTGCTTTTTTACAGGCAGCCCTTTGTGGTTTATTTATACAATACTTTTTTAGTCATGGCATTGTTGCCACTGGTTATTTCGATAATGTAAACTCCTTTCGGGTTACCCGCTTCTGGCCTCCACATAACTTCATGGTTGCCGGCCTCAAGGCTGCCATCCAGCAGTTGCGCCACCTCTCTTCCGTAAACATCGTATACTTTGATCTGTACAGGTGATTCATCAGCGAGCTCGAACGCAATATTGAACTTGTCTGATGACGGGTTTGGGTAGACCGAACTCCTGAACGCCTCACGATATTCATCGATGGAAACAGAGAGTCCTGAGGGCGCAATCTTTTCAGAGGTATAAACCCGATACTCACCGGGCTGGAGCGTGACCGACTGGTCGGTGCTGCTTACCTCCAGTGAATCGCCGGTGATGTAATCATACCATGTTCCGGTCTGAGAAAATTCCGGGGTGATCTCTCCGGCATACACATCAAAGTTTCCGATAATCACAGCATCCATGTCCTCACCATTGAGGTTTACATGTTTCATGGCGTCGTCCACATCAATCGAGAAATCATCAGTTTCAAAAACATCATACTCGATTTTCAAGTTGATTAGCGCGGTGTAAACATCGTAGAGATACTTTCTGCGGTAATCGTCATAGTATTCCCACAGCACCGGTTTAGGACAAACGCGGCAATCGTAGTCGATAGACACATCATAGCCCAGCTCTCCAAACTGCCATATCATTTTTGGTCCGGGAATCGCCACCAGGAATGCTGCGGCCAGTCCGGCACGCTCAAGGGCAATATCCAGAGCCTGCACATCGTATTCAGGATTGTTTTGGTTTCCGTATTCCAAAGCTTTAAACATCAGCCGCTCTTCATCGTGCGATTCGAGGTAGACAATAGCCCCCGGGGTATCCCATCCCCTGGTTTTGTATGAAGCCCAGCTAAAATCTGATTTTCCGTTTTCGTTCCATCCCATCACACCTTCATTGTATTGATGGGTTTGGTTACTCCATACGAGCATACCATCATTAACAAGGATTTCTTCTTCGTTTTCATCGGCCCAATGCTCGAGGATAACATAGAAGTCTGAATCATGCTGCCAAATGGCATCTGCCATCCTTTGCAGCGTTTCTATACGGTCTGCATCATATCCACCGGCATTGTTGTTGGTAAACCCTCCTGTAAAATCAAACCTTATCCCGTCAAGGTTATAATGTTCTATCCAATGAGCGTTGACACTGTCTACAAACTGCTGAGTGTAAAGACTTTCGTGGTTAAAGTCATACCCCCAACAATAAGGCGGGTGCGGGCATTCGACATTATACCAGGGGTTTTCGGCGGTAGGCTGGCCATTATCGGCATACATTTTAACCAACGGTGAAAGCCCATAAGAATGATTTAAGACCATGTCGCCAAAGACAGCAATTCCTTTTTTATGTGCCTCATCGATAAGCCTTTTTAATTCATGCTCAGGGCCATAAGCCTTATCGGCGGCAAAGTAGAATGAGGGGTTGTATCCCCAACTACTGTTCCCTTCAAATTCGTTAACAGGCATAAGCTCCAGGGCATTTATTCCCAGCGATTTCAGGTAATCAAGTGTATCGGTAATAGTTGCGTAAGTATTGTCTTCGGCAAAATCGCGGATATGGAGTTCATAAATCACCAAATCTTCTTTCTTCGGAGGGGTAAAGTCTTCAACTTCCCACTGATAGGGTTGCTGTGCTGTCTGCAATACAGAGGCCACACCTTCGGCCATATCGTTATCCGGATAGGAAATCAATCCGGGATAGGTTTCTTCGCTGATGTAATGGTCGTTCCACGGGTCGCTCGTTTGATTGGTATAGGGGTCGGCCACTTTTATTTCTCCATCAATAAAAAACTGGAAAATATATTCCTGGCCGGCGGTAAGCCCGTCGACTGTTAACCAGAAATGCTCTTCATCAGGATCGAGGTGCATGTAGTAATCATTGTCGATTTCCCAGTTGTTGAAGTCACCGATGACATAAACAAATTCTTTGAAAGGCGCCTGCAACACAAAAGTCACTGTATTATCGTCTATGTAGTTCACTCCCTTTTTCATTCCCTCGGGAAGCGGCGCGATGGTTACTTCAGGACGAATTTGGTAATAAAGCGAGTCATAAACAGTTTCATTGGCATCTTTAGCCATCGCCACCATCCAGGTCTTGTCGCTGCCGCCAAAGGCTGCAAAAGAGTAATCCAGCTCGTTGCCGGCCACACGCTCTACAATTTCCCCGTCAATTTCGAGCAGCACACTGTCGGCTTCCGAAGCCTGCACAGAAACATCAAGTTGTGCCCCTTCGAGCAGTAGTGGGTTATTCTGTGGATTGGTAAAGGTTACATTAAGACCACTCTCGTAGATGTCCACAAAAAGGTCTGCCGACTGACTGGAAGCATCATCGGTTCTGAAGACAAAGGCCAAACCAACTATGGTTTCAGATTCCGGAGCTCCATAAAAAGAATAGACGTCCGGAGAAATTTCCAGTTGATACAAATCCGTATCAATTCTTTCAAGCTGAGGCTGTACACTGTTATCGCCCCAATCCCCAATCACATACTGCCAGTCGGCCTCGCTTGTGTTCACACCTGTGTGTGCGTAAAGCTCCCCGGTATATCCTTCAACACCTGTTTCGGTGGC
>JAASSU010000205.1 GCA_021767705.1 Bacteroidota bacterium
CCCCCCCCCCCCCCCCCCGCCCCTCCCTCAACAGCGTAACTGTCTGTCATTTCGACTAAAAGGAGAAATCTATTTATTCTGTAATTCATTTTTTCATTTTTATCGGACAACAATGATTAGAAAAGAAAATTTTCCTTTTCGAAAGTGAATAGGAAAATGCAATTGGTTGAGCTTAGACTATCTAAAAAGTACAATAAACGTTAAGAGCTGCAATTATCTGGGCAGGTTAGTCGTTTTGACTTTATTCATCAATTCAATTTTTCATGACAAAGAAAAGCCTTCTCATTATCAGCAGTGTTACAGCAGCCTTCCTTGCGATTACTATGGTTGCTATGCAATTTTCTGAACAAGTACAGTGGTCTGCATTCGATTTTATTTTGGCAGCCATTTTATTGTTTGGAGCCGGATTTGCCATTGATATTGTCACACGGAAAATAAAATCCAGAAATAGACGAATTGCATTTCTGATAGCATTTGTAGGTTTGTTTCTTGTGGTATGGGCAGAGCTTGCGGTAGGTGTTTTCGGAACACCCCTTGCCGGGAGTTAATCGCCTTTAATGAGTCAATAAATAAAAAAATTGCTAAAAACTTTGCGCATTTTGCGTGTAACCTTTTGCGCACTTTGCGTGGAACCTTTTAATTTCTTGGAATTGCCTTGTTCAATAATCCACTCAAAAACCGCTAAACTAAAGATGACGCGAAGTTCGCAATGGAAAATCTTTGGCAAAACAACTCCTTTAGCACACAGCCTCTATTTACTTATCAAAAGCTGCTATTTATCAAACTTCCCAAGCTTTACCACTTCCCTGATTCCCTCCTCGTAAGGTGTCGGCTGAAAGTCAAAACGTTTTTTGAATTTGGCGCTGTTAAAGAGATAATTGCGGTTGTATTGGTACATCATCTCGGGCATCTCGCGCATAGGAGGCACAAACAAACCAACCAGTTTAAGCATAAAAGGTGTCAGCACCTGGAATTTTGGCTTGACGCCCAACTCCTCCGCAACCAGTTTCACCCACTCTTCTCCGGTTGGCGGATTATCCGCCGTAGGCAAATGCCACACCTCACCAAAAGCGTCATTGGTATTGCCCAGCAGCGCGGTGGCTTTTCCGGCGTCGGGAGTGTAGGTGTATGAATGTTTGTAGTGCCCCGGTCCCATCAGGTTGGCTTTCTTTCCTTTGCTCAAAGGCTTGATAACCGTTTCATTCAAAATACTGGTGTTTCCTCCCGGACTGTAAAAGTCGGCAGAACGCGCTATCAGCATTTTCAGTCCTTTCTCCTTCATGGCTTTCATCAGCATATTTACAATTTCAGCCCTCACCTCTCCCTTTTTGCTTGGTGGATTGATGGGAGTCATCTCATCCATCCCGTTAAGGTGATCTTTATCATACATGTAGATGTTGTCAAAAAAGACCAACTTTGCATCATGTTCCAGGCAAGAATCAATAAGGTTGCGGGTATATACCGGCCAGTTTTTCTTCCAGACTTTATAGCTGTAAGGAAAGCCCACCATCGAGAACACCACATCCGAACCTTTGATAGCTTCAGACACCCTCTCGGCATCCAAAACATCCGCCTTAACCAACTCGTCGGAGTCATTTACTTTTTCAGGATGGCGGCTTACCAGCCTGACCTTATCTGTATACTGTGGCAAGGCCTTTGCCACCTCGATTCCTGCCGATCCTCCGGCACCGATAATTGTCTGCATTGCATTATGTATTGATTGTCTTCCAAAAATACAAAATCAATACTACGAAAGCTGTAATCACGGGTTAAGGCTTTGTTATTTTTAAATCGATGAAAGAAAAAAGGAGCAGAGCCTGCGCCCCACTCCCCCAAAAGCAAATTTTGACGATATTATTTTCTGACAAACTGCCATTTAGCAACACCAGATTGATCCCACAGAATTACATTTGTCCCCCTCGAAGGATTGCTGTATTGCGGCGAGACATAGTAATCGCAATCGTAGGCTTTAATGTAATAATACCCGGATCCGGCATAAATCAGCTCAAATTTCTGCGCTCTTCCACTGTTGGCATACCAGATTTGCATGTTGTCGCCCCGGTTATTCTTGCCGCCGGAAACATCCATCATTTTACCGCTCCGTTCGTTCAACAGGTAAAAATATCCGTCAGGAGCTTTCACTAACCTGAACTGCTGTGCCTCCGAGTCGTTTCGTTCCCAAAGCCTGACATTGGTTCCGGCCTTCTTCTCCCCATCTGCTATATCAAGCGCATAGCCTGAACGATTTACTACAATGTAAGCATGATTGATATCCGGTGTTTTCTCTTGTGCAACACGTGAAGTCTGTGCTTCAGCAAAACACATACTCAATGCAATTAAAATAAATAGTGCAATTTTTTTCATTATTATGGATTTTTGAGTTTCTGCTAATATAGTTGTGTTCAACTTTGATTATTGAAAAGGAAAAGACAATTTTCGTCCGGCAACTCAACATATCTCTTCTGCTAACGTTAACATGAAAACAAAAACTGAAATCTTTATCGTCAAAGTCAGATGAAAACAACCAATACCATTTCCACAAGCGAGCTGAAAGCAATCCTTTTTCAAGACGACACACTCATCATTGATACACGAACACCCGAAGCATACAATGGCTGGGCGCTGAAAGGGGAGCCACGCGGCGGGCATATCAAAGGGGCGAAAAACTTCCCATACCAATGGACGAATTATCACTTTGAGCTCAAAGACATTCTTTCCGAAAAAGGCATTCTTCCTGATAAAAAAGTCATTCTTTATGGGTATGATAGGGAGAAAACAGAGGATTTTGCTTCCCTTCTCACCGAAGCGGGTTTCGCTGATGTCTCTTGCTATCACCTGTTTGTAAGCGAATGGAGTCCGAACCTTTCCTTGCCCATGGACTATCTTCCACGCTTTGAACAGTTGGTTTCGCCGCAGTGGGTGGATGAACTGCTTGAAGGAAACCGTCCGCACCACTATCGCGGAAAAGACTTTGTGATTGCCCATTCCCACTACGACTATCCTGAGGCCTACCACAGCGGCCATATTCCGGGAGCTATCGCGCTAAACACCTCCGATCTTGAAGACCCTGTAACATGGAACCGCCGCACTCCGGAAGAGCTTCGCCAGGTGCTTACCAGCCATGGAATCAGCGCTGACACCACCGTGGTGCTCTACGGAAAATTTGCCTTTCCCGACAACCGCGATCCCTATCCCGGACAAGCGGCCGGCCACCTGGGAGCCATGCGCTGTGCTGCTATCCTGCTTTATGCCGGAGTGAAGGACGTTAAAATCCTTAACGGCGGTTTTTCGCGATGGGAATCGGCCGGATTTGAAATTTCGACTGAAGAGGTAAAGCCTGAGCCAATAGTAGACTTTGGCGCAAACATCCCCACACATCCGGAATATTTTGTGGATATGGCAGAAGCAAAAGCGATGATCAAAGCCGAGGACGCTGACTTGGTGAGTATCCGGAGCTGGAACGAAATAATCGGTGAAGTCAGCGGGTACAACTACATCGAGCAAAAAGGGCGTATTCCGGGAGCGGTATTTGGAAACTGTGGAACAGATGCCTACCACATGGAAAACTACCGGAACGTAGACCACACCACCAGGGAATTCCATGAGATTGAAGCACACTGGAAAAAATACGGAATCGGTCGCGACAAGCACCTGGCCTTTTACTGCGGAACAGGCTGGCGCGGCAGCGAAGCGTTTATCAACGCCTACCTGATGGGCTACCCAAAAATTTCAGTCTACGACGGCGGATGGATGGAGTGGAGCAGCCACCCCGGAAACCCTGTTGCCACAGGAATTCCGGAGGAATTTAAATAAATATTTAGTTATATAAAGATTAAGTGATTGTGCGCTCGACTTTGTTCTGCATACAGTAACGAAGACTGTCTGATGTATTGGTCGGTTGAAACCAGCGATAGGCTGGGCAACCTCATCGGCAGTGACAATCCGCCGTCAATCGGCGACGAATAAGTTACTGACCTGCAAGCCAATTAAGTAAAGAGCGTATTATTTTTTATCCAGAATTTTGGCGATGGCCTTCGCCCACTCATCGCTGTCGTTAAGACTCTCGACGAGCGTAAGTTCCTCGCCACCATTCTCTTCAAACAGCTCTTTGTATTCGTAGCCCAGCTCGATGGTGGTCTCAAGGCAGTCGGCCACAAAAGCAGGCGCTACAATCAGGATGCGCTTCTTACCTTCTTTAGCCAGCTTTTCAAGATTCTCATCCGTAAAGGGCTTCAGCCAGTTTTTTGAAAGGCGCGACTGGAATGAAACGCTATAACTACCGGAATCCAGTGCCAGCTTATCGGCAAGCAGCCGGGTGGTTTCATAGCACGCCGCTTTATAGCAGTAATGCCCGTGGGCAGGCATTGCGGACTCACATGTACACTGGTTTTCTTTGATTTCAGGGTGGACTTTATCAATCTGGCGGGTAGGTAAACCATGATAAGAGAACACCACATGATCATATTCCTGTGGCTTGTAACTCCGTATCCGGTATGCAAAAGCATTCAAAAAGTCATTATTCCGGTAATACTGGTCAATCAATCTGATTTTCGGAATCACTTCCCATTTTCTGACCTCATCCATCAACAACTCATGAACCGAGCCCGTGGTAGAGGAAGCATATTGAGGGTAAAGCGGAAAAACAACAATCTCGGTATACCCCTCAAGTTTAATCTCCTCCAAAGCTTTCTTCATGGAGGGGTTTCCATAACGCATCACTCCCTTGACCACTGTGTTTTTATCCATCAGCTTTTGAAGCTTATCAACAAGACTGTTTAAATAAATCAAGAGCGGTGAGCCGTCTTTGGTCCACAAACGCTTGTAGAGGTTGGTGGAGTTTCTGACCCTGAATGGGATGATAATCAGGTTAACCAAAATTTTTCGCAACAACCACGGAATATCTATCACTCTGCGATCATTCAGAAAGGGTGTCAGGTATTTTCTGACTTCCTTTATTTTGGGCTTGTCGGGTGTTCCGACATTTACCAGCAGGACAACCCGCTTATCTTTTAATGTAGGTGTTTCAGGCATAGGCGGCAAATATACAAATTCATGTTGTTCAATATGAATTCAAAGTTAATTTTGTTAATTTATTGAATGTTTTTTATAAACACTGAACCAGTCACTATGCAATATGTTTCATATTTTAGATTATTTAATAAACACTGTATGAATTTGTGACAATAAAGTGCTGGTTTACCAATACCAATTATAATTTCACCCGCAGGAAAACAGCTAATAGAACCTTTTGGCCTCCTGCGGGTTATCTTTTTAAAGAGGGCTATTATGAGACATGTAATAATTACAACATTAACAATCGTTTTTTCTGCATTGATGCTATCCTGTCAGCAAACCGAAACCCTATCACGCGAGGTGGAAGCTACCGCCTACAATTCCCTGCCCGAACAAACTCATCACCACCACCCTTCGATCACGGCTTGGGGCGACACGCTGAAACCCGGAATGAAAGCCATTGCCGTATCAAGAGATTTAATCAAACTTGGCCTTACTCATGGCACGACAGTCAGAATAGAAGGACTTGAAGGAGAGTATAAGGTTCTGGATAAAATGAACAGACGATGGGAAAACAAAATTGACATTTACATGGGCGAAGATCTGCAAAAGGCTTTGAACTGGGGAAGGAAAACCGTTACCATATCCTGGGAAGTTGAAAAGCCATAACAAGAATCAAAAAACATATCGCGTTGTGAACTAAATAAAACTAATGATGTTCCAACAGATCAGAACATCATATGATAAAGCTATTACTCATTATTTCAGG
>JAASSU010000206.1 GCA_021767705.1 Bacteroidota bacterium
GTGGTGATTGCACGGGCCTTGCTGAATGATCCCGATATTATCCTGGCCGATGAGCCTACCGGAAACCTCGACCCGGAAACCTCGGAAGGGATCATGAAGCTTTTGTTTGATATCTCATCTACCGGACGGGCCGTATTGATGGCAACGCACGATTACTCACTCTTTCACCAGTATCCCGCACGCACCCTCAAATGCGAAGACGCTACGGTTAAGCATTCAGAATATATGGCAGGCAGCTAAAAGCATCCGTTTAAGAAGTATAGATTCCTTCAGGAGATTTAGTGCTTTTCGACTGGATATATTAATAGAGTGTTAAAATATTTTCATTACATTTGGAAGAGTTTAAATAATTTGTGATTTTGGAAATCCGGGGTCTGATTCAGTTTCTTAAAAATGCAATACTAACAGCCGGGCTGTTAGTGTCTGCGAATGATGCTTTTGCTGAAGAAACCCCTGTCTTTCCTGCCGATTCTACCATTGTTGTTGGCTCCGAAATAGCTTACCCTCCTTATTGTATCCTTGATAAAAACGGCGATGCGGATGGTTTTTCTGTGGAGCTATTTAAGGAAGCTGCACGTCATGTCAACCTTGATGTGAAATTTGTTACCGGCACCTGGGACAGTGTTAAAAACCTTTTGCGGGCAGGAGAAATAGATGCCCTGCCTTTAGTGGGGCGCACTCCCGAGCGTGAAAATTATTTCGATTTCACTTTTCCATATCTGACTTTACATGGAGCCATTGTGGTCCGGAAGGATAATGACGATATTTTTTCACTCGAAGACCTTTCGGGGAAAGAGGTGGCCGTGATGAAAGGCGACAATGCAGAGGAGTTTATGCGCAGGTCGGATATTGATTGCGATCTGATTACAACACCCACCTTTGCGCGGGCCATGTATCAGTTAGACAATGGAAAGTATGATGCCGTGGTAATGCAAAAGTTGCTGGCACTGCAATTAATAGCGCAGAATGATTATAAAAACCTGAAAATTGCCGGGCCGCCACTGAAAGAATTCCCGCAGCATTTTACTTTTGCGGTGCGTGAGGGGAACTCAACGTTGCTGAGTGCACTGAATGAAGGCCTTTCAATGGTAATGACAGATGGTACTTTTTACCGCCTGAGGAGCAAGTGGTTTGCCCCGGCTTTTCATAAAACCATAAAAGAAAGACGGATTATTGTAGCAGGAGACCATCGCTATCCTCCCTACGATTACCTTGATGAAAACAGCCAACCTGCCGGATTTAATACCGCACTTACCCACGCTATTGCCAGAGAAATGGGGTTGAATATAAAAGTTGAATTGATGCCATGGAACGAAGCCCGGCAAAAACTAAAAGAAGGCAAGGTTGATGTGATACAAGGTATGTATTATTCGGTTGAACGGGATAACGAATTCGATTTATCACCGGGCTACATGCAAGTCAGGCATGTTATTGTGTCCCGCAAGAAAGAAAGAAAACTCCAAACGTTGAAGGACCTCAAAGGTAAAAAGATAGTGGTCCAGAAGGGGGATATCATGCACGACCTTGCACTGCAGAATGCTCTCGACAGCAACCTTATCACCGTAGAGTCGCAGGATATGGCCATTAAGTATGTGAGCGAAGGCAAGGCAGATGCAGCACTTGTGGCACAGGTGCAGGCAGTATATTGGATGAAGCAGATGGATATTAAGAACTTACGCGTTGCTAAAAATCCGGTAATGACCAATGATTATTGCTACTCTGTGAAGCAGGGCGATCAGGAGCTGCTGAGTATTTTTTCTGAAGGAGTGTCGATACTGAAGGCCAAGGGCGATTTTTATGATATTTACAATGAGTACCTCGGTGAATATGGCGAGAGGCAATACCACCGGAAAGAAGTCATCCGCTACGTTATTATTGTCGGACTGCCTTTATTGATTATCGCTCTGATTATTATTTTCTGGAACCGCATTCTCAGAAGCCAGGTAAATAAGAAAACAGAGAGCCTTCGCAAAGAAATTGAAGAGCGAAAAACTGTCGAAAATAAGCTTTCGCTCAGTTACGAGCAGATTGCTCAGCAAAACGAAGAGCTTCAAACCCTTAATGAAGAGTTAACCAGCAGTAATGAAGAGCTGGGGCATTCCATACTTAAAGCCCGCGAAAGCGAGGAGAAGTTTCGAAACCTCGCAGAATCCACCCCCACGGCAATTATGCTTTTCCAGGATGAAAACTGGGTTTATGCCAATTCTGCAGCTCAGGAGATGACCGGATTGAGCGAAGAAGAGCTGGTCAGGCAAAAGTTTTGGGATATCGTCCACCCTGATTTTAAAGAGATCATCAAGGCCAAAGGCCTCGAAAGGCAGGAGCATGAAATGGGTCCCGGGCGCTATGAGATTTGTGTAATCCATAAATCAGGGCGCGAAGTGTGGGTCGACTTGTCTGCGGCATCCATTACTTACAAAGGACAGCCGGCAGGTATTATTTCAGCTAGCGATATATCCAAACGGAGGCAGGCAGAAGTTGACCTGAAACAATTGAATAAAAACCTCAAGAAAGCAAAAAGAAAAGCAGAGGAGAGCGACAGGCTGAAATCGGCATTTTTACTCAATATCAGCCATGAAATCAGGACGCCAATGAACGCCATCAAGGGGTTCTCCGATATCCTTGTTTCTGAATTAGAGGAAGAGGAACACCAACGTTACTTAAACATCATCCGATCTAATGCCAATCAGTTGCTCAATGTTATTGATGACGTCCTTCTTATTTCCAGGCTACAATCCGAAAAAATGCCTCTCGATGAGAAAGAGTTTCTGTTGGATGACTTTATGAACGACCTTATAGATTCTCACAGGAGTTTGCTTCGTGACAATATCAGAATAAAAAAATCCATTTCTTTTGATGTACGTAAACTAAGGGCTGTAGCCGATGGCGATAAGCTGCGCAGGATCCTTTCAGAACTGATTGTCAATGCTTCCAAGTATACTGAAAAAGGAACCATTGAAATTGGGGTGAACAAGACTCAGGAGAATGAGCTGCAGTTTTATGTTGCCGATACAGGGTCGGGGATTGAGGAGAAGGAAAAGAAGCATATTTTCGAACGGTTCTACCGCTCTGAAAGTGCCCAGAAAAAAGCCATCAGGGGCACCGGACTCGGCTTGAGTATTGTTAAATACCTGACAGAATTCCTTAATGGAAAGCTAACATTTGATTCTCAGAAAGCAAAGGGCTCTGTGTTCAGGATAACTGTTCCTGTCAAGTTTGTGGATAACATCCCGTTGACAAGGAAAAACAACGAGAATTTAAAGAAGGGGCTGGAGAGCACAGCAGTGTTAGTGGTTGAAGACGAGCCGGATAATTACTTGCTTATCGAAGCCCTGCTAAGCAAACATGTGAAATCTATGAGCCACGCCCCAAATGGAAAATCAGCGTTAAACCTGATGAAGAGCACTAAATTTGACGTGGTTTTACTGGATCTGAAACTGCCGGACATCTCTGGCTTGAATGTGATGGACCTGGGAAAAAACATCCAGCCCGCCCTGCCCTTTATTGCCCTTACCGCCAACGCAATGCCTGAAGACAGGGCCAAGGCCTTAAAAGCAGGGTGCGAGGCTTATATCACCAAACCAATCGATCGCGAAAAGCTTTTCGAAATCCTGAAGAAGGTTTCGAAAAGTGGCTGAGTAGCTAACTTACTCTTTTACTACACAGAACTTCTTTTTAGCTATCACTAAATTGTCAGCAATAAACGAGATTTTATAGTTGCCAACAGGCCACCCACTAAGCGGCTTTTTAATCTTAAATGATGCTTCGCCTTTTTCTTTTGTAATGGTGTAAACGTTCTTTTCGATAATGACTCCCGAGTCTTCATTTTCCCATTTAACCTCCAGCGGAGTGTGATGCTTATTGCCGGCAAACGTGATACTTGTCCTGATAAAGTTGTCATCGGGAGTGAATGAATCAGTATTTTCCCATGCATTTGCCCTTGCGGGGGATGGTTTGGTAAATACGATATCCCTAATCGTGAAAGAGCTTTGCTGAGCCTTTGCAAACAACAACACATCAGAAATACCTTGAAAGGATAAAGCTGGCAGGAGAAAGATCAGTAAAAATAGCCCCCTGCCTTTTGAGGGGGCTAAAAAAATCAAGGATTTTTTCATGATTCCTGATTTGAATGGGTGACATTAAACAGTATTCCAAAAGTAGGGCTGCGCAGTGCAGCATATCAATTTTAAGTGACCAGGTAGCTTATTTTTTATTATGTGGCTCCTGCTCTTTATTATCCGGTCAGGCTAGAGCTGAATACTGGCTTCAAGGGCTTTCAGAAAGCCCTCTTTTCTTCGTTTCGATACCGGAAGCCGCTGGCCGTCCTGAAGCCGTGCATGTCCGCCGCTTTTCTTCTCATAAGCCGAAACAAACCTGAGGTTTACCAGGTGGCTCTGATGCAACCTGAAGAATCCGAACGGGGCGAGCATCTCTTCAAATTCCTTGAGTGTTTTAGCCACCATGATGGGCTTTTCGTCCACGAGGTGTAACGTGCTGTAGTTCTCACTGGCTTCGCAGCGGATAATATTTTTTATCTCCAGCACAAACATATTTTCTGCCGTGTTGAGGATAATTTTTTTCTGCTGCCCGCTTTCCCTGTAATTATCAATACAGGTGTCGATGTTCAGGTTATAGCGCTCTTCATTTTCAATGGCCTGCTTCACCTTGTTAAGCGCCGCCCTCAGGTCATCAGGCTTCACAGGTTTTAAAAGGTAATCGAGGGCACACATCTTGATGGCCTGCAACGCATATTCGTCATGAGCGGTGATGAACACGATTTTAGACTTCTCTTTTTTTATCTTTTTCAGGATGTCGAAACTGGTGCCATCCGGAAGGTTGACATCCAGAAAGAGCAGGTCGCTTTCAACACTTTTAATCACATCCACCGCTTCTTTCACCGTTCCGGCTTCGCCAACAATGCTGATTTCAGGGCAATGATAGTCAAGCATGTTTTTTAGCGCGCTGCGGGCATTCATTTCATCCTCAATGATAATCGATTTTATTTCCATGGCTGACATTTATTCTTCATAAGGTAAAAGTAAAGATACTTTGGTGCCCAACACATTGTTTTCCCTGTCAATTCGTTCTGTAATGTCCAGACTAAGCTTTTTTCTGTATTTCTTTCCCAGGATGGCCAGTCGCTTACGGCAGATTTCCGTGGCCATTGACTGGTGTTTTTTTGCTTTGGTCACCTTTTGGGCTGCGGTGATCCCAATCCCGTTATCCTCCACGCTAAAGCGGATGAGGCCGGGCTTTTCTTCTTTATAGCTGATAGTGAGCTTCCCGCTTTTCTCCAGTGGCTTTATCCCATGCTCAATGGCGTTCTCTACGAAAGGTTGCGCCAGCATCGGGGGAATGATCAGGTCGCGATCTTTCAGCTTCTCATCGCAGTGAAGGGTGTAGGTAAATTTATTTTCGAACCGCAGCTGCTGCATGTTCAGGTACAGCTCCATGGTTTCCAGCTCGTCTTCCAGCGCAATCAGCTCACCACGGTTATTTTTGAGCGTAAGTCTGATTAATCGCGCAAAATCGCTGAGGTAGTTTCCGGCGGTATCCGGCTTGCCGGCATACACGTAGTTCTGGATAGCAAAAAGCGCATTAAAGATAAAATGAGGGTTCATCTGAAGACGCATCAGTCTGAGGTTCAGGTTGGCATTGGAGAGGCTGAGGCGCAGGCTGCGTACCCTCAGATACCATAGCGTGGAAATGAGTGCCAGAGTAAAAACCAATACCGAGGTTTTGAACCACCACGTATCCCAGTAGGGA
>JAASSU010000207.1 GCA_021767705.1 Bacteroidota bacterium
ATTTAAACTTTACTGAGACAAAGTATGTTTGGCAGGTGTTGCTAAAAAAATAACAACAAAGTCAGGCCGGAGAGCCATGCTCAGTTTTTCTGTAAATCTTTTAATAATTCGCTAAAAGTTAGTAAAATTGCAGTCTTAAATTTCACAAAATATACAGGTATCAGATGAATAAGGTGAGAGATATCAGCAGGCTTTTTTTAATTTCTACTTTTATTACCATTGGTTTATTCCTGAACGCCCCGGCCATGGCAGCGGGCGGAGATCATGGAGATGGCCACAAAAAAGAAGAAGGATTTAACGCCGGGAAAAAGATTTTGGGCCACATTGTAGACGGCTACAGCTGGCACATCGCGGATATCGGTGATAAAGCCATCTCAATCCCTCTTCCTGTGATACTTTATGATAATGGTGAATGGCATGTGTTTATGAGCAGCAAATTTCATCATGGCCATGATTCTTACAAAGGATACATGATTGCCGACAAGGGAATAAACAAAGGAAAAATTGTGAAAGTGATTCCCGGCACGATGAAAGAAGATAAAGAAGCCGGAATGCCCTTTGATATCTCTATCACCAAAAACGTTGCTGCCATGATGGTCAGTGTTATCCTGCTAATTGTCATTTTCGTCTCCATCGCTAATCGTTACAAAAAGCACACCTACGAAGCGCCCAAAGGACTTCAGTCATTCCTCGAACCATTGATCATATTTATCCGCGATGATGTAGCCAAATCATCGATCGGGGAAAAGAAATACAGAAAATTTGTCCCATACCTTTTAACAGTATTCTTTTTTATCTTCCTCAACAACCTGATGGGGTTGGTGCCGATTGCTCCGGGAGGAGCCAACGTTACCGGAAACCTCGCGGTTACAGGGGTGCTGGCCATGTTCACTTTTGTGA
Source organism: Bacteroidota bacterium (assembly GCA_021767705.1). Taxonomy (GTDB): domain Bacteria; phylum Bacteroidota; class Bacteroidia; order Bacteroidales; family JAIPAH01; genus JAIPAH01. The sequence continues at coordinate 901 of JAASSU010000207.1, forward strand.
TTACCAATGCCACCGGAACAAAAGAATACTGGAAACACATTTTTAACACTCCCGGCGTGCCATGGTTCCTGAAAATTCCGGTGCCATTGATGCCGGTTGTGGAGCTGCTGGGGATGTTCACCAAGCCTTTTGCCTTGCTGGTGCGTTTGTTTGCAAACATCACCGCAGGCCACATCGTGCTATTGGGGTTTGTCAGCCTGATATTTATTTTCAGCAACCTCAATCCGGCTATCGGGTGGGCGGTCAGTCCGTTCTCAGTCTTACTTGGTGTATTCATCAGTATGCTTGAGCTGCTGGTAGCATTTATCCAGGCTTATGTGTTTACTTTGCTTTCAGCACTGTACTTTGGTATGTCGCAAGAAGAAGCTCATTAGAAATCAATATATTATAAACTTTAAAACGAAGTATTATGAGTACATTAGCAATTTTATTGCAAGCAGCAGCAGACTTCACTCCGTTTGCTTCTTTAGGAGCAGCTATCGGAGCCAGCCTCGCAGCTATCGCCGCAGGATTTGGTATTGGAAATATCGGTAAAAGCGCGGTAGAATCTATCGCTCGTCAGCCGGAAGCAGCCGGAGACATCCGTTCCAATATGATTGTTTCTGCAGCCCTCATCGAAGGTGTTGCTTTCTTTGCAATTGTAATTTGTCTGCTGATTGTGGTTCTCTAACAACAATTGGCATCTCCGGTCTTTTTTACGGCGGTTGGCCGGAAAAGACCGGGGTTTTTATTCGAAAAAAATAAATCAGAAGATATGGAACTAGTATATCCCGGAATAGGAATGGTTTTTTGGATGGTGGTCATTTTCTCCATCGTACTTTTTATTTTAGGAAAATTTGCCTGGAAGCCTATCATGAATTCACTTCATGAACGGGAAAACTCTATTGAAGAAGCATTGAAGTCGGCCGACAAAGCGCGCGAGGAGATGAAGAAACTGCAGGCCGACAATGAAAAGCTTTTGCAGGAAGCCCGCGAAGAGCGCGACAGCATGCTTAAAGAAGCCAAGGCAAGAAAAGAAGAAATCATAGGGGAGGCGAAGGCTGGAGCCGAGCAGGAGCGTCAGAAGATTATTGACGCGGCTCGTCAGGATATCCGCAATGAGAAGGATGCCGCCATCAAAGACCTTAAAGAGCAGGTAGCCGGATTCTCAATCGAGATTGCAGAAAAAATCCTGAAGGAAAAGCTTGCTGATGAAAAAGACCAGAAAAAGCTGGTGGAAAAATACATGGACGATATCAAGTTCAATTAACAAACGGCAGTAAAAAAACTGTGTAATACATGAAAACGATCAGAGTAGCACAACGCTATGCCAAAGCACTTTACGATCTGGCAGCCGAAGAAAAGCTCCAGCATAAGGTTTATGCCGACATGCAGCTAATCAGCACGATTAGCAAGGAAAAGGACTTTAAAAACCTTTTGGTCAGCCCCATCATCAACTCCGGAAAAAAGGTGGAGGCCACCGTGGCTGTTTTTGATGACAAAGTGCAAAAACTCACCCTCGAATTTCTGAAATTAATTATCCGCAAAAAGCGTGAATATACTATTCCGCAAGTGGCTGTGCAGTTCGATGATATCTACAAGGCCGCCAACGGAATACTTTCCACAGAAATACAGAGCGCTGTGGCTCTGGACGAAAATACCAGAAAGCAGCTGGTAGAAAAGTTAAAGAAACAAACCAAGGCCAATGAAATTGATCTGAAAGAAAGCGTAGACCAAGATCTTATCGGCGGTTTTGTGCTGAAATACCAAAATCAGCAATACGATGCCAGTATCAGGCGTCAGTTAAGTGAATTAAAGAAATCATTAACGTAAGAAAGACAGCAAAAAATAAAATACAATGGCAGATATTAAACCATCAGAAGTATCCGCAATACTCAGAAAACAGCTCTCAGGATATAAGAGCGAAGCAGAACTTGAAGAAGTAGGCACTGTTTTGGAAGTAGGTGATGGCATTGCGCGTGTTTACGGACTCAACAATGCCCAGGCGGCCGAAATCGTTGAGTTTGAAAACTCCTCCCTTAAAGGAATTGTACTGAACCTTGAAGAAGACAACGTGGGTGTTGTACTTCTGGGTGAAGCCGAAGGTATCCAGGAAGGCCATACGGTTAAGCGTACCGGGCGAATCTCTACTATTAACGTAGGTGAACCGATGCTGGGGCGCGTGGTGAACACACTGGGCCAGCCTATCGATGGTAAAGGAGCTATTGAAGGCGACATGGTGGAAATGCCGATGGAACGTAAAGCGCCGGGCGTGATCTACCGTCAGCCGGTGAGCGAACCTCTGCAGACCGGTATCAAGCCTATCGACTCGATGATTCCGATTGGACGCGGACAGCGTGAGCTGATTATTGGTGACCGCCAAACCGGGAAAACTTCCATTGCCGTGGATACCATCATCAATCAAAAAGAAAATTACGACAAAGGAGAACCTGTCTATTGTATTTATGTGGCTGTAGGACAAAAAGGTTCCACCGTAGCACAAATTGCCAAGACCTTAGAAAAGAACGGAGCACTGGATTACACCGTCATCGTTTCGGCTACTGCTGCTGATCCTGCGGCCATGCAGTTTTATGCTCCTTATGCCGGTGCTGCTATTGGTGAGTATTTTAGAGATACCGGTCGTCATGCGCTGGTGATTTATGATGACCTTTCAAAGCAAGCGGTAGCTTACCGTGAGGTTTCGCTCTTGCTGCGCCGCCCGCCGGGTCGTGAGGCTTATCCGGGAGATGTATTCTACCTCCACTCTCGCCTGCTCGAGCGTGCGGCAAAAATTATCGGTGACGATAAGGTAGCAAAAAACATGAACGACCTCCCAAAACCACTCGAAAACAAAGTAAAGGGTGGAGGATCGCTTACGGCCCTTCCGATTATTGAGACGCAGGCCGGTGACGTTTCTGCCTATATCCCCACAAACGTTATTTCCATTACCGACGGTCAGATTTTCCTTGAGTCCGACCTGTTCTTATCAGGTGTCCGTCCGGCCATTAACGTGGGTATTTCCGTATCGCGTGTGGGTGGTAGTGCACAGATTAAGTCGATGAAAAAAGTGGCCGGTACGCTCAAGCTCGACCAGGCACAGTTCCGCGAGCTTGAAGCCTTTGCCAAGTTCGGTTCTGACCTCGACAAGGCCACACAGTCGGTGCTCGACAAAGGTCGACGTAACGTGGAAATCCTTAAGCAGGGATTGAACCAGCCGATGAAAGTAGAGCACCAGGTGGCGATTATCTACTGCGGAACAAAAGGATTGCTGCGCGATGTTCCGGTGGATAAAGTAAAGGAGTTTGAAGAAGATTTCCTTAACGTGATGGAAGAGCAGCACCGCGACACGCTGGATGTTTTAGCCAGTGGAAAACTCACCGATGAGGTGACGGCAAAACTGACGCAGGTGGCCAAGGAAGTATCTTCGAAATTTAAAGCTGAGTAAACAGCTCATCCCGAAAAGGGAAACAAAAACGCCGGGAGAATATGGGGTTTTCCTGGTTCACAGAAAGATAAAGAAATAAACAGGAGAAAAATAATAAATCGATGGCTAACTTAAAGGAAGTCCGCACTCGTATAGAATCAGTAAAATCGACCCGGCAGATTACCAGTGCCATGAAACTGGTGGCGGCCTCAAAGCTACGCAAGGCACAAAATGCGATTATGGCACTGCGGCCTTACGCCAACAAGCTTCAGGAGATGATGGGTAACCTGGGCGATAGCATCAATACGGAAGAAAATCCTTACCTGAGAAAGGATGATCCTGAAAAAGTGCTTATCATTCCTTTTACTTCGAATAAAGGGCTCTGCGGAGCTTTTAACTCGAACATCATCAAGTGGACTACCAAATACATTGATGAAAAATACAGTAAGCAAAAAAACGTGGGCAACCTGTTTTTGCTAACCATCGGGAAAAAGGCCACTGAGCACTTCTCAAAAAGAGATTACCAGGTGGTTGCCAGTCACGATTACATTTATGATGAGCTGTCCTTCGATAATGTGGCGAAAATTGCTGTGCAAGTGATGGAAGCTTTTAAGGAGAAGGAGTATGACCGGGTAGAGTTGGTATACAACAAGTTTATCAACGCGGCATCTCAAAAAGTCATGACCGAGCAGTTTCTGCCGCTCGAGCCACCGGCATCGGCAGAAGAGCAGAAGCATGAGCAGGAAACAGATTATATTTTTGAGCCTGACAAGGAAACGATTACCGAAGAGCTGATTCCTAAATCGCTAAAAATCCAGTTTTACAAAGCGATTCTTGACTCGAACGCCTCGGAGCACGGGGCGCGGATGACGGCCATGCACCAGGCTACCGAAAATGCCACGCAATTGGTTAAAGAGCTTCAACTGTCGTACAATAAGGCGCGTCAGGAAGCCATTACCAATGAAATCCTTGAGGTGACCACCGGTGCGGAAGCGCTCAAAGGTTAATATTATAATTGAACAAGTCGCTTCCTTATTGATTTTATTTGCAGGCAGCAAAAAGTGCCGTCAAAATGGAATCGATGCATTGTCAATAATTTAAAAAAGATAATAAGACTATGATTAAAGAAAACGTTGAAAAGCAATTAAACAACCAGATTAAAAACGAAGAGCACTCTTCACGTATCTACCTGGCCATGGCCTCATGGTGCGAGGTAAATGGTTATAACGGTGCGGCTGATTTTCTTTATGCCCAGGCCGAGGAAGAAAAGATGCACATGAGTAAGATGATTCATTACCTGAATGATCGTGGAGGGCATGCGAAAATGCAGGCGCTCGATAAGCCGGATGAAGAATACAAAGACTTCACCACGCTTTTTGAAAAAGTGCTGGCTCACGAAGAATTCATTACCGGAGAAATCAACAAGTGCTATGAGGTAGCAATGGATGCTAAGGATTATAA
>JAASSU010000208.1 GCA_021767705.1 Bacteroidota bacterium
GCGATATTTGGTGGCATCAATCTCCGTAAAGGAAGTGGTGCTGTAAAGGTGCTCATAAATATCCCAGTCGCCCGGAATCCACCAGCAGGTGTGGTCGCCGGTAAGGTTAAACTCAGTGTTTTCTTCAAGAATCAGGACGTCCTTCAGGTTTTCCTGCTCCGGAAAATGATAGCGGAAGCCCAGACCGTCGTCATACACCTTGAAGAGGATATCCATTTTGCGATGCGGGGCCTCTTTCTCCCGGAGGTTCACAACCAACTCATTGTAGTGGTTTCTTACTTCGCGCTTCTCGCCCCAGGGCATTTCCCAGGTTTCATCAAAGGATTTGGTAGTGGAAGAAACCACTTCAAAACCTTCAATCATATTTTGCTGGTTTTTCAGCTCCAGTCCCAGTGTAGAGGTGTCGATAACTGTATTTCCCTTATGGAAAACAGCATAGGCAGGCTGGCCATTTTCAAGCAGTGTAAAGCTTATTTCGATGTTTTGATCGGGTGAATGCACTTTCAGTGATTTCTGCCCTGCATCAGCACATCCTGAGAGGATGGCAGCAGTAAGGGCGGCCATTAAAATATAAATTGCTGATCTTTTCATAGTCCTGATATTTTTTCCTTTTCGTTTGGTAAGATTTATCGGATACGAAATTAATAAAAGTATCAGCTACAGCAGTTTGTTTCCGGGTTTGTCGGAATCGTTTGCGTAAGCCTGCGTTTACATGGGTTATTGGATTAGAAACCAACATAGATGTTGCTCATCAATGTTATACCTTTGCAGCAAAAGGAATGAGGTATGAACAACATCCGAAACCGTGGATTGGAAAAAGAACTGGAGTTTAAGGCTACCACAGGGTCTGGGCCGGGCGGGCAGCATGTGAACCGTACCAGCTCGAAGGTGGAATTGCGGTTTCATATCGAAAATTCACAGTTGTTGGCTGAGCAGGAAAAAGCGCGGTTGCTATCCAGGCTTTCATCACGGATAACTGATGATGGGGAGCTGATACTCACCAGCCAGGAGTCGCGCTCGCAGCATATCAACAAAAAGGATGTTCAGGAGAAGTTTTTTGATTTGTTGGAGAATGCCCTCAAGCCCCGCAAAAGACGAAAGAAAACGCGGCCAACCAAGGCATCTAAAGAAAAACGCCTGAAAAAGAAGAAACAACACAGCCAGAAAAAACAAAACCGGAAACCACCGGAGCTTTGATTGGGTGGTTATTTTTTTACGGATCTCAGCAGTGGAAATCTGTATAATCAGTTAAATCTGTGGCCTGCTATTTAAAAGATAGCACACTGATGACGCAGATACAACTGATTTACACTGGTTTTTTTGATAGTAATAAAGAGAAGCGCTTTGAATAATTATGGAGTTTTCATCGGTACTTCAATACCTTCCAAACACAATAAAACCCTTACTTTTGCGTATTTTAGGAAATCAGCTAAGAACAGCAGCGGGGCTGAAGCGAACAACAGCCCTGCAACTTATACAAGAATTTATCGGATGAAGCATACAGTCATTTTATTTATTACAGTCGTTGCCGGACTCATTTTCTTTTCATGCCAGAAGGAAGAAGACCTCATTAAGGACTCTTCGGCCAAACTGGAGTTTTCTTCGGACACCCTCTCTTTTGATACGGTTTTTACCTCGCTGGGAAGCATCACCCGCGATTTCCGTATTTACAATCCCCACAAGCAGCGCATCAAGATTAGCTCGCTACGACTGGCAGGTGGAGACGACTCACCTTTTACGCTGAATATGGATGGCGAGGCCGGCAATTCCTTTACGGATATCGAGATTCCGGGCAAGGACAGTTTGTATGTTTTTGTCCGCGTGACTGTGGATCCGACCAATGAAAACCTGCCTTTCGTTTTGAAAGATTCGGTGATTTTTGAAACCAATGCCAACTACCAGGACGTGAACCTGATGGCATGGGGGCAGAACGCGAATTTCCATAAGAATGTCCTGCTGCAGGGACAGCATGTGTGGACTGCCGATAAGCCGCACGTTATTTATGGATATGCGATTGTGGATGATACTGCAAATTCTTCGCTGACCATCGAAGCCGGGGCACACATTTACATGCACAAGGATGCTGTGTTGGCCGTAGATAGTAGCGCCACGATGAAGATAAACGGCACACGCGAAAATCCGGTAAAGATTCAGGGGGACCGACTGGAAGATTTTTACGATGATGTGCCCGGACAGTGGGGCTCTATCTGGTTTGCCGCCGGAAGCATCGAAAATGAAGTGAACCATGCCGTTATCCGGAATGGGATTATCGGGATGCGGGTCGATACCCTCGGCAACTCCACCAAACCTACGCTTCGAATCACCAACTCGATTATCGACAACATGCAGGGCTATGGCCTGCTGGCCCAGGGCTCGCATGTCGAGGTCAGGAACTCGGTTTTCTCTAACTGTGGACAACATGCCGTAATTCTGAATATCGGAGGGAACTATGATTTCCGCCATTGCACCATCGGAAATTATTATTCGGGTGGAAGCCGGCAAACCGCTTCCCTGGCACTGAACAACTACTACATTTACGACGGCGACACCATTGCCCGCGACCTCGAAAACGCGTACTTCGGAAACTCGATTGTGTATGGCGATATCCAGGAGGAGTTGATTTTCAGCAAGTCGTTGCAGGCCGATTTTAACTATCTTTTCGAGAATACCCTGGTGAAAACCAATAAAGAGCTTTCGGCAAGCAACAACTTCATCAACTGCTTTAACGACGACCCGATGTTCCGCAACCCGGATGAGTTCGATTTCCACCTGGATACCCTGATTTCCCCGGCCATCAACAAGGGCAGCATGGAGGTCATCAACCAGAACCAGGATTTCGATCTCACTATCGACCTCGATGGCGTCTCCCGCACCGCCGATCAGCCGGATGTTGGCGCCTATGAGTTTGTGGAGAATGAGTAAAATCAGAAATCACAAGCTCCAATTTCCAAATTTCAAATCGGAGCGTAGCGGAGATCCTGCGATCGGGCTTCTGCTCAAGCTCAACCGAGGCCACACTACAACCTACTTATTGTGCCACTGCTTTTGGCATAGCGTGATTCCAAAATCGGAGATTTGAAGTTTAAGATTTTAATTTTTGCGTGTACCCTTTTAGCGGTCTTTAGCGTGGAATTCTTTTTTTTTTAAGAAGAATGTTTCACTCAAAGTGCGCAAAATTAAAGAAACGCCAAGAGCGCGAAGGAAGAAGGAAGATTTAGTCTCTAGTTTTTTTTTGGAATTTGGAATTTCAAAATTTGGGATTTCTGAGTTCCTTTAGCGGCTTCTGCGTGGAATTCTTTTTGTTGTTAAGAAGAATGTTTCACGCAAAGTGCGCAAAACTAAAGAAACGCTAAGAGCGCGAAGAATGAAATCGAAGCGATCGCATAAAGTTGATCAGTGCCCATCTGTTTCACCTGTTAAATCAGTGTGCTGTATTCATTCATGGCACACAGATAAAACTGATTGAACTGATTTTCGCAGCAGTAATATATAAAAGCTTCTCACTGATATTATGGAAAGTTCCCGGAATAATGAATCTGTATTTTGGAGAGAAGGCAGATTCTTTTTATATTTACCAACAAGTAATCATCAGGCCAATGAAGCAAAGCTATAAACAGCCATGTAGAACCCATTCACTAACAACCAAATTCTGCTTGTCAGGTTTTTTCATTGTATTTACAGGCCGATTGATTAATCGGAAAAAGGGGTTTATATCTCCAATATGGAGTTAGATATAGCCGGAAAAGATGAATATATAACGAGTTATAAGTAATATTTTTGCTGCGCTAACAATAAAATTATTCTCTATGAAAAAGCTGCTTCTTGTATTTTTTTCTTCCTTGCTTTTAATTTCATGCTCAAATGAATGTGAAAAAAGAAAAAGTATAAATGAAAAAACTAATTCTGTTCAGGACAGTGTGCAAACTGAATCTGTTATGGAATGGACAGTTAAAGAAAATGAAAGGAAAGCTAATGAAGATAAGCTTAAAAAGGAAAAGGCAGCTGAAAGGCAAAGAATGTTAGATGAACGTAGAAAAGTTAAAAAAGAAAAGCATTTAAGTTTTCTCCATGTTGACTCTTTGAATGGTAAATCAATTAGTTTTTATCTAGGAAATTCAGAAACAAATGAATTAGTGAAAAGTTTTTACCAAGGAGAGTTCTTGCCAAGTGATAATGATAAGACATTTGAATTATTGGACATATTAGTAGAAAAGAATGAAGTTATTTATCCTTTTTATTTTCACTGTTTAAATTCAATTTGTTTACTTTCTGATGGTGCATTATCAGAAGTGATGGGTAAGCCATGTTTGAAAATGGTATCAAACTATCCGAATTATACTTTTTCTTTTTTTGTTGAAAATTCAGAGCTATTTGAAGATTATACTAGTATGATAGGTTATGAATTATTTTTTCAAAAATATGGTACATCCAATATCAAAATCTCAGAATCTGAATTTTTGGAAAGTTTGAAGAAAGATTTAAACCTTGACAATCCTGAAATTAAAATGTTATATGACAAGTTCATCAGTGGGATTGAGCAAGTGAAGAAAAATATGGAAGACTAAAAGCAAAAATACAACTTATAACATTGGGTCATAAAGCATGCGGGTTTTCGTGGTTTTCTGACAATTTTTGTTATCTTTAACTTTCGGTTTCGGGGGACACTGAAACGCGGCGGAACTCCCGCACAGCTTTATACCCAAGGACCGTTGCCACCAAAGCAAAAAATGAAAGACAAACAGAATTTTGAAGATGAAGAAAATCCTACTCCTTTTCCTGACCTTAACTATTTTATCAGGATGTGAATTTATTAGTAACACCTTTGAATACGAAAACAAGACAGAAGAATTTGTCGAAACTCTTTTGCAAGAGAACTATGACAGATGTGTGGAACTTTTCGCCATGGAACACGAAATGGCGAGAAACACAAATCCCGACAGTTTGAAAGCAGGATTAGGGAACTTCAGAAACCTCGTTGTTGACAATTTTGGTTCAGAACTAGATTACTCCTTGATGAAGTCAGAAAAGACTTGGTCGACCATTGAAGAGAATAATACTCCTCCAAACACAACAGTAGTTTTAGTGCAATTTTCAAATGAAACCCACTTTGGAGTTTTTAAGGTTTTATTTGACGACCAGACAAAGAAAATCCTGAACATAAATACTCTTGACGTTAGAGAGCCAATACCGAACATGACCCTATTTTGGCTTTTTGGACTAATCGTTATCTGCGTTCCTATCTTCAATATTTACATCATCCGACTCATAAAGATAAGAACCCTAAAGAAAAAGTGGTTAAAATATATTGCAGTTATGGTTTTTAACGTACCTGCAATAACATACAATGCGGTCGGTGAATTTTCTTTCAGTCTTTTAAGTTTCCAAATTCTCTTAGGAATGAGCTTCAACTATATGGGATATTTGAACTCAGCATGGACTTTAGGAATTCCTCTTGGTGGACTTTATTGGTTATGGAAAATAAAGACAAGAGAACCAAACGAAGACGTTGAACAAACAGAACCAGACGAAATTGAAGAAGAAAATTAAATAAAGCACGCACAGCAATTCCGCACGATTTTTTTAATGTCAATAAAGTGTTGATTAAAAGAGGATAAAGAAATTAGGTTAAAAAATTTTTTCTTGCTATTTTTATCACTTGAAGACCACACTCATAAAAGCACACAAAGCTTTGTAATTCAAGCTTTTA
>JAASSU010000209.1 GCA_021767705.1 Bacteroidota bacterium
AGCAAGCGGTAAATATGTTCAGAATCCTTATGATGTTTGTCATACTGCAGTTCATCATGGATAAAAAGAAACATCATAATGACGGCTGTGAGCCCCACAGCCAGGCCAATTACATTGACAAAAGCAAAAAAGGGCTGCTTTTGCACATTCCGAAAAGCTGTTGTCAGAAAGTTTCGCCACATAACTAATTGCTTGCTTTAATGGTATCGTTGTAAATTTTTATGTCTTTTATCACTTGATTCATTAAATCGTTGGGCACGGTCATCGAAAGCACATACTGCTTCAGTGTCCATTCTCCGCTTTCGCGGGATAAGACGCCACTTCCACGCCAAATGCCGGCCGATGAGTGCACTTCCTCATCGAACCACGCGATGGTTTCATCTTCATTAAAATAAATATGACGGTTTTTTCCCTTAAACTTCCACACCCGACCGCTGTCGAAATAAGGTCTCGACCATTCAAAAAACTCCTGTTTGGTCCATACTTCGCTAAGGTCGGTGCCTATAAAAATGCAGTCTTCATCCATCATACCGAAATAAGTGTCGCTGTCGGCATTCCATGCCGCCTGGTGCCATCTGTCGATATACTCATAAACTTCTTTTTTATGATCCTTGGCGGGAAGCTGATGGTAACCGGCCGAAGGGATGAGTACGGCAATGATAATGGTAATAATTTGGTTCATATTTCCTGGTTGTTTGATTGGTGAATCGTTTCAAGTGCTTTGGATAGCATCGTAGCCACCTCACGTGTTTTTTCAATAAGTTTTACTGCCATATTCTGGTTCAGAATCAGCATTTCTTTGGCAAGGTAAAGCCGGGTACGCAGCCGCGTACAAGCATGCTTGGCTTTCACAAGAAAGCCAATCGATTTTTGATGTTTCCTTTCTTCAAAAGCAATGGCTATTTGCGATGAAATTTCCAATCCGGTTTTCAGCATATCATCAAAGAGGTGATGTTGCGTGAGGTTGATAAAAACCTTTTCCATCTCCACCGACAGGCTGATAGAGCTCCTCCACGCTCTGATGGCCCAATAATTTTCGTCAAAAGCAACAATTTCCTCTTTATCCATTTTTACTCATATTTTAGTGTTTCGGCCGGGTTGGCTTGCGCAGCCCTGATGGTTTGATATAAAACGGTGAGCAGGGCAATGAAAACAGAAACGATGGCTGCTGCAAGGAAGTACCATACCTTAATGGTTACATGATACGGGAAGTTTTGCAGCCAGCGATCGATGAGATAAAACACGATTGGCCAAGAGATAATATTGGCCAGCGTTACCCACCTGACGAATTTCTTCGAAAGGAAGCTGATAAGTTGTGAGAGCGTGGCGCCCAAAACTTTTCGGATGCCGATTTCTTTTTTCTTCTGATCAACCATAAAAGAGCTGAGTCCGAACAGGCCTAAACAGGCTATTACGATTGCCAGCAGGCTGAAGGTGATGATGATTTTTCCCATCCTCACCTCACGTGTGTATTGGTTTTCGAGATGTTCCTGCAAGTTGGTGAAATGAATGGTAGCATCAGCCTGTACATTTTTGATTTTTTTGCTGATGGCTTCAAGAACAGGCTGATGGTCGCTGCCACTGACGCTCACAGCCAGGTAACGGTTCCATGGGCTGGCAAACGGGTAGGTGATGGCCAGCGGCTCCGGCTCTTTGTAGAGCGAAGCGAAATTGAAGTCCTTTACAATCCCGATAAGCTTATAGTCATAGCGATTGACAATCGTCACTTTTTGATTGTTGGCTTCGGTAATGCCAAACTTTTTTGCGGCCCGCTCATTGAGTATAATTCCTTTTTCATCAGAGCCATCGCTTCTGAAATTCCTGCCCTGCGCCATTTCGAGGCCGAGGAGGGGGATGAGGTGATTATCCGCGTTAAGCAAGATGATATCGCTTTTTTCTGCCATATCACCGGTTTTTATAAACCACTTGCCATAAACGCTGCCCATCATCCGTGAGGTGACCGAAGCTTTTTCCACGCCGCTGAGTGTCATCACTTCATCGCGCAGCAGCGTAGCTTTGTTTTCCAAGGTTTCGCCATCGAGGCGGTAATAGTATACGTTTTCTGTTTGATAGCCTCTGTCTTTTGATTGAAGGAATTGAAGCTGCTGATAAACCGTGATGGTTCCGATGATGAGTCCTACGGCAATCACAAACTGAAAAACGACCAACAACCGCCGCATCCCTGCATTGCCACGCGACGAGTAGGTGCCTTTGAGCACGCTGGCCGGCATAAACGATGACAGGTACAGCGCCGGATAGGTTCCTGCGGCTAACCCCAAGGCGACGGCCAGGGCTGCAAGCAGCACTATGAAGCCCGGCTGCATCATTCCCGAAAAGGTGAATGTTTTTTGTGTGAGCTGATTAAAATATGGCAGCGACAATTCAGTAAAAAGTAAGGCCAGCATAAATGCGATTAGCGTAATGATTACGGATTCACTGAGGAACTGTAAAACCAGGCTCTGGCGCGACCCCCCGGATACCTTACGTATTCCGACCTCTTTTGCCCGCCTTGAAGACCGGGCCGTGGAAAGGTTCATGTAATTAACCGCCGCAATAAGAATCAGCATCAGGCTGATGGCGGTGAAAAGGTAAACCGACTGCGCATCGCCGCTGATGCCTGTGCCATATTTGGCGTCGGAGTGCAGGTAGATGTCTTCGAGCGGCTCGAGAAAGGGCTTGAACTTATCAGACTCATCAGCAAAATATTTTTCTGTAAATGCCGGGAAGGCAGCATTTAAGGATGCCTTATCTTCACTGTTTTGAAGCAACAAGTAGGTGTGAAAATTGTGTGGCACCCAGGCCTGAAGAAAGCCCGGACCGCCGAAGTTCTCTGTTTCCGTAAACTGCATGCTGATAAACATGTCGTGCTGCAAGTGCGAATTCTTAGGAAAGTCTTTAAAAACAGCACTGATCTTCAAGGAACCTCTCCCTTCATATTCAATGGTTTTTCCTATAGGGTTATCCTTGCCAAAGAGGGTCTTCGAAAAGGACTCAGAGAGCACCACTGTTTTTGGACCGGTAAAAACCTGATCATTGTTACCTGAGACGAGCTCAAAAGAGAATATCCTGAAAAAGTTATTATCGGCGAAAGCGGGAGCGTGCGATATCACCTTGTCGCCATAGCGGATGTTGATGTTTTTCCAGGGCATCAGGCGTGTGGCCAGCTCCACTTGCGGGTATTCTTCCTGCAGTGCAGGGCCCATGGGAGCAGAGGTCATGGCCAGCTTTTCCCAGTTTCCCGACCAGTTAAGGCTGTCGCCCAAACGATAGATGCGGGAGCTGTGCTTATGGAACCTGTCAAAGCTGTATTCGTGATGCACGTAAGCAGCTATCATGATGAAGGCACTCAACCCCAGGGCCAGCCCCAGTAAGTTGATCAGCGAGTAGCTGCGGTTACGGGCAAGGTTTCTGAATGCTATTTTAAGATAGTTCTTCCACATAATCTATTCGTATTTGAGTGTATCTACAGGATTGGAATAAGCTGCTTTTATCGATTTTATCAGTACGGTAATCATACCCAGAATCATGGTGGCAGCGATAGCAAGCAGGAAATAATACCAGTGAATCTGTGTGTGATAAGCGAACTCGCTTAAGAATCCTTCCAGCATTTTATATCCGGCGGGGATGGCTAGCAGACCGGCAATTCCAATCAGTAGTGCAAAGTCTTTGATGATAAGCAGGTTTATTTGTAGCACGCTGCCGCCAAGCACCTTGCGGATAGCTATTTCCTTGATTTTTCGCTCGACATAGAGCGATGAGAGCCCGAACAGCCCGAGTCCGCTGATGAAAAGGCTGATAAACACAAAGACTGTAAAGAGTGTCAGCGTGCGCAATACCTCCCCATAGTCGCGCATAATCATGGTTTTAGCAATTCGTGGATTGAATGGTTTTCCGGGGAAGAAGGTGTTCCATTTCTCCTCTATCAAATCGAGGGCTTCCTCCTTGTTGGATTCGGCAAACTTGATGTTGATTTCATTCATCCGGAAGGTGGAAATCATAAATGCAGCGGGCTCAATTTCGGCATACAGATTATGATAGTGATAATCTTTTACCACCCCGATAACAATTCTGTTGGTATCACTGTCGAATGGCTGAATCCTTTTACCGATAGGGTTTTCCCAGCCAAAGTGGTTCACAAAGGCTTGGTTCACAATAAGGGCAGTATTCGAATCAATCGAGCTCCCTTTATGAAAATTACGGCCTTCCAGTAATTCAATATCCATCATCGGAATAAAGCTTTCGTCTGCCGCACACACCCTTACCATTACAGATGCTTCGGTAGTGTCAGCAAGTTGCATGGTCGATTGTGAACCGCTGGCACCGGATAAGGAAGAGGTGTAGGCAGCGTTTTTGATGATGCTGTGCTGCAATAACTCTGACTTGAACAGCTTGTATTTTTGCGGGTTTTCCTCGTAATAAAGATGCAGGTTTACAATATTATCATAATTATATCCCAAATCCTTTTCCTTGATATAATTCACTTGCTGATTGGTGACGATGATGAAAATGATGAGCACCGTAGACACGAAAAACTGAAACCCTACCAATACCCGTGTTAGTGTGGTGGATGAGATACTCTTTTCTGAGTCTCCTTTTAATACGGTGGCCGGATTGTACCTGGACAGGTAAACCGCAGGATAAAATCCTGAGATAGCACTTACGATGATAAGGATACCCAACAGCACCACCACAAAGCCCAATGAAATCTGGAAATCGATAGCTGTTCTCATGATGGCGTTAAACTCAGGCATCAGGATTTCGACAAGCCCCAACGACAGCAATATCGAGAGTGAAGTTATTATTAACGACTCACCCATAAACTGGTAGATAAGCTTGTCGCGTGAAGCGCCCAGCACCTTGCGCATGCCTACCTCGCGGCTTCTCTTCACCGATCGGGCTATGGAAAGATTGATGTAATTGATGCAGGCGATAAGCAACAGCGCCAATCCTACTCCGGATAGAACCCATACAAAGGTTTGGTTTCCCATTTTCCGGGTGTGTTGAAATTTTATGTGTCCCGATTTGAGGTGAATATCTTTATAAGGTTGCAAATAAAATTTATACAGCGACTCCGGGTCTCGCTCTTCCGGGGCAAAGTTTGTAAGGTAATCGCGGAACTTTTCTTCAAATTTTTCCACGTTTGTATTATCCTTCAGTTCCACGTAGGTGACCAGGGAGTTGTTGAACCAATTGGTAAGCCATTGATTTTGCCTCATAGCCAGCTCAAAAGGAGCGATAACATCAAAATAGAGATGAGAATTCAGGGTCATATCTTTAAACACGCCGGTGACCTTTAGTGAGCCGTGGTTTCCCATTCTCACCATTTTACCCATGGCTTCTTCCACGCTTCCGAACACCTTTTTGGCCATCGACTCAGAAAAGCAGAGTGATTCGATATTTTCGAGTGCTGTGGCCGGATTTCCATGAATCAGCTCAATGCTGAGCATATCGAAAACATTGGTGTCGGCAAAAGAGAAGTAGCTGTTGTCATACGAATCCTGTCCATAGGTCAGTAGCCCGCCGCCCCAGGGCATGACCCGGCAGGCCTGTTTTACCTCCGGGTAATCAGCTTCCATTTGGCGGGCAAGAGGGCCCATAGTAAAAGCTACATGCTGCTCGCCCACACCATCGGCCTGCTGAATCTCTATAATGCGGTATTTATTCTCA
>JAASSU010000036.1 GCA_021767705.1 Bacteroidota bacterium
GTACTGTCGGGCTGCTGAGCCAACGACTCACCGGTCAGAGCAAAAACCAATAGCAATAATATGACGATGTATTTATGTCCCATTGTTCGTTTCTATTCCAAGATTGATAAGTGATTGAGATACTTTTAGGTTTTTATTTCGAATACGTGTGGCGTTGATTTCAAATAATAATGCTTTTTCTGTTTCCCTGAAATTAATGCAGGCCCCTGAGCCCGACACTTCACTGACAATGAGCATCGGCGTATCGGCATATTGATTAACAATCAGCGGGATATTGTATTTGTGCTTTGCAGTGATAAACAAGAGATGGCAGCTATCTATCTGGCTCAGGTCATCAAACTGTTTCACCGTGATGTCCTGGTTAATTACTTTCCTGTTTTCTGTGAAGTCTTTTAGGTGTTTAACGATAGACCCTCTACCCAAGACGCCCATAACAAAATCTCCCTTTTTCTGCTCTTCAGGCCAATCTATTCTTTTTGTAAAATTGTAAATATACAGTGCTTTATACTTCTCATACTGTGCACGGGATTTCCCGGGGATGAAAACAAGCAGAAGCAAACCGCATATCAGAATAACATTTTTCATGGTAGAAAGTGCCTAATGAGCGCAAAATTAAAAAACCCGGGGCAATAATCCGCAATAAATAAACTAAAACATTGTCGGCCCCGGGTGAACTCATATGACGATTGTGCTTGTAATAATAACGCTACTAAAATACTGCCACCCTAACATACTCAAATACGGTAGATTACTGATTATGTATAAGTAAATTAATGAATTTCATCTGAGGTGTTGGCGTTGATTGTTCTTTGAATAATGGGATGATTTATGTCAACCCATTGAATTCATCATGATTTAACTGTTTGTTAAAAATAAATTAACAGTTGTTTCATCAAATAAGTGGTGTGTTACAGAATATTGGTGTGCCAATGTTTCATAAATAGTTTAACACAAAGTTAACGCCTTTCAAATATTACACAAGGTTAAAGCTCTCTTAACAGCATGTTTAATCCCTTTTGCTTCTTTCGCAGTAAAGAATTATTAATCAAACCAAAAGTTATGAAACGTATTTTACAATTGTCTTTGTTAAGCTTACTTTTCCTTCCATTAATGGGAATAGGGCAAAACCTATCTATTGAAGTTCCTATCCGTGCTACCGGAGGAACAGTTAATGACACCCTTGACAACGGAACGGTTGTTACTTTGGAACTCTCTTCTGATGATGCTGAGCAGGAAAATGACGAGGTGGATACACCTTATGATGATGACCTTGATGCAGGATGGGAAGGTGCTCCTGACGACCAGAATACCCTTACAGTGGGTCTTCGCTTCCGCGAGATCTATATCCCGGGTAATGCCATAATCGACTCAGCTTTCATCGAAATTTACTCGCATGAAGGCAAAGGGACAGATGATGTTGCGGAAATAAAAGTCGTTGGGGAAGCAGCGGATCACCCTGAGTCATTTGACGAAGAAAACTTTAATAATGATTATTTACTTACAGATCGTCCGGAAACAGAAGCCTACATCGATTGGACGGTGGATGAGGAGTGGATTATTTGGCAACCATACCGTACACCGGACATCTCCTCTATTGTACAGGAATTGATTGAGCGTGAAGGATGGGAGATGGGTAATGCTATGGCTTTTTTCCTGAAAGGAAAAGACCAGGGGCCAAGTAGTGTTGAGAATGCCCGCGAGTTTGAAGCTTTCGAAAATATTGCTGACCCTGAAGATACCGATCCTGATGGCAACCCCGGAGACGGTCAGAACCATCCGGAGCGTGTACCAAAGCTAATTGTTTATTATTCCGTGCCATCCACTATGGCCGAGTATCCTATCCAGGCTACAGGCGGTACAGTTAATGACACCCTTGACAATGGCACGGTTGTCACGCTTGAGCTTTCTTCCGATGACGCAGAGCAGGAGAACGATGAGGTAGATACTCCTTACGATGATGACCTGGATGCTGGTTGGGAAGGGGCTCCTGATGACCAGAATATACTGACGCTTGGCCTTCGCTTCCGCGATATCAATATCCCGAAAGGTGTAAATATCGATTCTGCTTTTATCCACATGTATTCTCACGAAGGTAAAGGCGTTGATGATGTAGCGGAAATAATCATTGCCGGACAGGCTGCCGATAGTGCAGAAACATTTGATGAGGAAAATTTCAACAGCGATTATCTTATTACCGACCGCCCAAGAACTGAAGCTCAAATTAACTGGACTGTGGCTGAAGAGTGGATCATCTGGCAACCATACAGCACTCCTGATGTTTCTTCAATTGTTCAGGAGGTAATTGACCGCGAGGGCTGGAAACCCGGATTTCCTATTGCTTTCTTCCTAATGGGGCAGGACCAGGGGCCAAGCACCGTGGAGAACGCCCGTGAGTTTGAGGCATTTGAAAATATTGCTGACCCTGAAGACACTGATCCTGATGGCAATCCTGGCGATGGGCAGAACCATCCGGAGCGTGTTCCGAAGCTGGTTGTTTATTATTCTGCACAAGGTGGCACAAACTCAGTATTTGAAATGACGCTTACTCGTCATAAAGCACTGAAAGTTTATCCAAACCCTTCTGCAACAGGTAATTTTACTGTTGAACTGAATTCAGATAAGGATGCTGAGATTATGGTTTACAACCAGCAAGGCCAAATGATTAAACTCATTGAAACGACCAATACAAGATCTGCTGATATCCAACTAGGTAACCATACTGATGGAGTATATGTTGTCAAAGCTCTTCAGGATGGGGTTGTTTACACACAAAAACTGATAATAAAATAAGCGTTTGAATACAGTTTACTGTCTCCCTCTTTGCGGGGGGAGGCAGTTTCTTTATTTAAAATCACACACCATGATGATATCCAATATTAAGTATATGCTTGCGATGTTTGCTGCATTTACTTTAATCGCCTTTTCTTCTGTGTCAGCCCAGGTGGTATATCAGATTTCAGGTAAGGTGGTGGATAAAAACACCAAGGAACCTTTGCCCGGAGCAACTGTAGTATTTAAGGAATCGGGAAGAGGAACCACAACCAATGCTAAAGGGGCATTTCAGATTTCAGGCATCAGAAGTGTAAGCGACAGCCTGAAGTTTTCCTTTATCGGATATTTGCCGAAAACAGTAAAAATTGATTTCAGATTAGGTGTTCCCGATCCTTTTGTCATTAGTCTTGAACAATCCGCCACGCAACTTGAGCAAGTGCAGATTAAAGGTCGTGCCGAAGGACAAATCAAGGCCATGTTGGAACAAAAACTGGCTGTGAACATTAAAAATGTTGTTTCTTCCGAGCAAATCGAACAGTTTCCTGATATGAATGCTGCTGAGGCGATGCAACGCATACCAGGTGTTACATTGCAGCGCGATCAGGGTGAGGGTCGTTATGTCCAGTTGCGCGGCACACCTCCTGAGCTTACAAATTTCAACATTAACGGAGAACAAATCCCATCGCCGGAAGGTGATGTGAGGTATGTGGGAATGGATATTGTGGCTGCCGACCAGATCGACCAGATTGAGATTACCAAAGTACTAACCCCCGACATGGATGCTACCGGAATTGGTGGAACTGTTAATATTGTTACTAAGAGGGCAGAGTCTGATATTCCTGAGATAAGAGCAACAGTAGCCGGTGGGTATAATAATCTCCGTGAAACAGACAACTACAACCTGCAATTTTCATATGCACAGCGGCACGGCAAATTCGGATTTGTGATGAACTCCAGCTACTACATCAACAACCAGGGATCCGATAATATGGAGTATAAATACACTAAAGATACTTTTTATGGCAATCAACAAGATAGCGTCAATAATTATTATCTGCAATACCGTGAGGTGCAACTGCGCCATTATGATATCACGCGCGAGCGAACTGGTTTGAGTGCTACCCTCGATTATGAGTTTAATGATAATTCTTATATTTACCTCCGGGGTATGCATAATAATTTTAAGGATGATGAAACACGCCGAAGAAGAATTTACGAGCTGGACGATGCTTTGAGCAATAAGTATTATCTCTACGGAGGCATCGTCCATGACCTTAAAGCCCGCGAAAAAAACCAAACCATTAATTCACTCAACCTTGGAGGAGAACATCATGTTTTTGGAGCCACAATCGACTATGAATTTGCTTACTCTACTGCATCCGAAAAGCAACCTGACAGGTTGGAAGCTGCTTTTGAAAACCCCGGACAATATCTGGCAATAAAATTTAACCTGGATGATCCTGAATGGCCCAGGGCAACATTCCCACAGGCTGAGGGATCGGCAGATGCATTTGATTATGAGAATTACGAAATGGATGAGCTATTATTCGAAGACCATTTAAACACCGACAAAAACCTGACCGCGAGGATGGATGTCAAAGTTCCATACAATTTTAATATCAAGAATTTTGGTTATATCAAGTTTGGGGGCAAGGCAAGGTTTAAAAACAAGGAAAGGAATATTTGGTCTTCTTCATACACTGCTTATTTTCCGGAATCTAACATCTACCCTTTAAGCGGTCCAGATTTTACCTTGGGTACAGTAATGGGTTCTTTTACTGAGAGGAATCTTCTTGACAGAAATTATGTTATGAGTAACATGCCTTCAGAAGGCAAAGTCCGCGATTTTTTTGAGTTTCACCGCCAGTTGTTTATTTATGGAGATGAAGGAATTACAGAAACCAGATTAAAGAGCTTTGGTGAGGATTACACTGCAAGGGAAAATATATATGCCGGATATTTAATGTTCAGGCATGATATAGGAAAATTCACTGCCGTTGGGGGTGTCCGTTATGAGAAGACAGATGTTGATTATGAAGGCAGAAGGATATTTTTAAGGGCAGGAAATGGCTACTATGGTAGCATGGATACGCTCACGGATGCGCGCTCAAGAGATTATCTTTTGCCACAATTTCAGATAAAATACAGTCCGATACATGACTTTAATTTAAGAGCAGCGGTTACACAGACATACTCAAGACCCAATTTCAGGGATATTATTCCCTCACGGGAAGATGACCGGGATGAAGTCAGTTACGGAGATCCAAGCCTGAATTACACTACCTCATGGAATTTTGATGTTTTGGCAGAATACTATTTAAAAGATGGTGGAATCATCTCGGGCGGGTTGTTTTATAAAAAACTCAAAGATTTTATTTTCTATTACAAGTTATTTGGTAAAGAGCAGTTAGCTGAAACTAATGACGATAACGCAGGAAGTACAGGTGGAAGTGAAATTCTTATCGAAATTCCGCGAAATGGTCAGCAAGCGCATGTCTACGGAGCAGAGTTCCAGGCCCAATTCAAGTTTGACTTTTTACCGGGATTTCTTAAAGACTTTGGTTTGTTTTCAACATATACATACACGTTTTCCGAGGCTTACATAAACAAAAGATATCCTGCGAATAATCATGATTACAGAATCAGGTTCGGAGGCGATTACGACCTTTATTTTGCAACTGACGAAAAAGAAAAACTAACACTTCCCGGACAGGCAATGCATACGTTGAACCTTGCATTGTTTTACGACAGTAAAAAGTTCTATGCCAAGCTGTCAGGAAACTATCATGACGACTTCCTTTATAAATTAGGGGCAGATCCTGATTTGGATGAATATTATGGAGAAGCTTTTCATCTCGACTTCACTGCTAATTATGCTATCACTGAGAATATCAGGATTTTTACTGATCTGATAAACCTGAACAATGCTCCATTAAAATATTATCTCGGTCAGCCTGGAACTGTCAAGCAACAGGAGTTTTACAGTTGGTGGGGGCGTTTAGGTTTTAAAATGGATATCTAAACAAAAATGGAATTATCCTTAACAGGATGGTATATAATAAATTAACAGAATCAAAAATGAAACAATCAATGTGCATTTTTTCTTTGTCATAATGATGATATGAATAATGAAGAAAAGCAGGGTTGTCTAAAAACCAAAAAATGAAAATCATGAAAATTTACGGATTAGTGGCCATGGCAGTGGCCTTTACATTGAGCCTGAGTTCTTGTTCTTCGGGAGATAAAAACTCCGGTGAAACAGGCGTAAAAGTCGTCAAAAAAGAAGTTACCGCAGATATTGAAACAGCAAAGGTCACAGCTGGCGTTACTGATGATGCTGCCGATGACCCGGCAATCTGGGTTGACTTCGATAGCACTTACAACAGTATGATAATTGGAACTGACAAGACTCAGGGGCTTGTCACCTACGACTTGTCTGGTCAGGAATTGGGGTTTTATTCTTTGGGGCGTGTCAATAATGTGGATGTAACTTATAATTTCCCAATAAACGGCGACACCATTGACCTGGTGGGTGCTACTAATCGCACTACTAATACGCTTACACTTATGAAGATTAATAAAGAGAACAAAACGCTTGAAGAAATTTCTGTAAGAGAGTTCAAGTCTGAACTAAAGGAAGTTTATGGTTTTTGCTTTTATAAGAGCCCTGAAACATCTGTTTATTATGCGATTATGAACAGTAAAGACGGTGGGTTAGAGCAGTGGGAATTGATGAATGCCGACACAGGCATCGATGCAAAAGTGGTGAGATCATTTGATGTGGGTGGCCAGGTGGAAGGGCTGGTAGCTGATTACGAAACTACTCACTTGTATGTGGGTGAGGAGAGCGGAGGGATATGGAAATATTGGGCAGAGCCTGACAGCGGCACAATCCGTAAAAAAGTGAAAAATTCAGACAGCACCAATGTGCAGTTGAAATATGATATTGAAGGTATCACCCTTTATTATGCAGATGGAGGAAAAGGTTACCTCATCGCCTCAAGTCAGGGAAACAACAGCTTTGCCCTTTTTGAGAGAGAAGGAGATAACCGTTTTATTGGCACTTTCAAGATTGTTGAGGGATTGGTAGACGGAGCAGAGGATACCGACGGCATCGATGTTACAAACATACCTCTTGGAAGCCAGTTCCCACATGGTTTGTTTGTTGTTCAGGACGGATACAATTATCAGGATGATAACATGGAATCACAGAATTTCAAATTTATCTCATGGAAGAAAGTGGCTGAAGCAACCGAACCACCACTCATCATCGATACACAATATAGGGTGGAGTACTGATAACAAGAAATTAAAGAGGCTGGCTTATCTCAACTTGATGCTATTTAGTGATTTACCTTAAGTGGCGGGGTAATCACTGAAATTCAAGTATATTGGTGAAACAATACAATGAGGCAGCCTCTTTATTGTTTCTTACTAAAACTTATAATACCACCCCAGATAAACCCACAAAGTCTGCACGTTTGCATTTGTCCCGATTTCTGACCTGCGGTAATCGAGACCCAACTCAGCTTTCTGATGGCTGCCGATTTCATGCCCAAGCGCTGCCAGAACCCTCACTTCCAAAGCCCTGGCTCCGCCATCGTCCGAGCCTACATATTCGTTGCTGAGTTTCAGATAGCTTTCGTCCGGGTCGATACTTGTACCATTTAACGGGATAGCAGTAGACAAACGGTAACGCAGTCTTAACTCGTTTTGATTTCCCGCTTTGAATGTCTGGTCAACTCCAATTCTTTGTCCTAATGCTAAAGAACGTAACTGCCTTACGGATGAGTAGAAAAGCGAAACGCGATGTGCGGGCTTTTTTTCATCCATTCTCAACATATATCCGCCCGTAAGGCTCGACTTGTAATTGAGCTTGCGGGTAGCCGAGAACTGTGCGTCAGTGCGTTTAAAATCAACTTCAGCATTTTTGAAGAAACCAGTTGTTCCCTGCGAAACCATGAGCTGATTTTCCAGCTTCAGGTTGGTTTTCCATACATCCGAAATCTTTTTGTTGATGTTTATTTTTGGCATCACACCAGTGTAATCCTGTCCTTTCAGTATTCCTGAAAGGATACTGAAAAGAAATATGAATAAAAAGGTTTTTCTCATGTTTAATAAATTAGGTTGTTCATCTCAGGTGGAATAACCCGGCCAATACTGATAATGGTGCCTTTGTCATCAGCGGTCAGTTCATATTTTTTTCGGTACGATTGTTTCTTACCAGAAAAAACAATCTCGTATTTAACAGTGTATGGTTCATTACTTGTCCTGGTATTAACTAATTGCGCCAACACTTTCGGCTCACTGGTATATTGCCGTTGGGTTTTTATGATGCGGTATTTTCTGAAAAGGCTGTCGAGTTGTGCCTCCAACTTGCTCTTGATGTTTTTATCCAGATGATTGAAGTCAACGATGTATTCCACATCTTTAAGGTTTCCTGCTGAGTCGAACTCAATGCTGTATAGCGTTTTATAGAGCTTTGTTTTTGTCTCATAAGAAACACCATCCTCGCTGAATTCCCTGTACCATTTGGCTTTGTTGTCAAGCTTCAGTTGAGCAAAAAAAGATTTTGCTTTAGCAGGGACTTCGCTAAAGCTGATGCGCTCTTCTTTTTCAAACTTGTCTTGTGATTGCGCAAATGGCAATGCGAACCAAAATATCAAAAGGCTGACCCATCCGATTTTTTTCATAATCTTCATTTAAAATTATTGATAGAACGCAAAAGTAAGAATCTTGTTTTTTAGCATGGTTGTTTTGTTGCCTGTCAATTCCATTTGATATTTACGGCCAGGGGTTTACCGGATACAGCTTTGGCCTAATCAGTTGAATCAATGTCATAAGTGTGCTATTGATTTTTAACAAAAGTACACTGATTTAGCTGATTTTAGAGATTCCCAAAAATGCTTTTAAAAATATACAAGATGCACTCTTAATCCGTTTTTTTGATTCCATTCAAGTGCAGGAGCCGGAAGTTTTATAAAGCTGAGTCCTTTTAGCAGCATGGTCACAAATCGTGAATCGCTTTCAATATTTGTCCAGTCGATATCGGGCGAAAGCAAAAACCT
Source organism: Bacteroidota bacterium (assembly GCA_021767705.1). GTDB lineage: Bacteria > Bacteroidota > Bacteroidia > Bacteroidales > JAIPAH01 > JAIPAH01. The sequence goes on from JAASSU010000036.1 coordinate 8,841, forward strand.
CCGGGTTCTGTCAAATTCCGGAATTGGATTGCCGTTATAACTCATGCTGTTGCTTGATGCCCCGGTCATTCCATAAGCATTATAGCCCACCGCCATGTTCAACCAATCCGGAAGGGCGCTTTCGGGCCAGAAGCTTTTTAGGTTTCCTGATAACCAGATAGTAAGCCCGTTATAGTCTTTTAGTATACTTTCGATTTCATTACTTCCAAGCAAATCCGGACGGTAGTTATTGAATTTTGTATGGTGATAAGAAAGCTTTATGGTGATTCGCTGCTGTTGCCAAAGCTTTTGCTGAGAGATGAAGAGTGCTGATCCCAGCGTGTTGGCCGCCAGGTCTCCCGGGCTGGCTCCCCATCCGGCTGAAAAGCCGTCTAAAACTTCGATGACTGTTTGGAAGACAAAGCCTGTGGCACCACCCACCCATACGGAAGTGTTCTCCGGATACCCGGCCCATTTTGATGCGCCATGCCCCAGCCGGCTGATTTGGTAGCTGGTAAATGTATGTCCCATTTTATCGGCCAGCATCCAGTTATCATTATCATTGTAAAAGTGAAACGGGCTTTGTTTATAGTTCTTGTACCACGCCTGGTATAGCAGGGTCATGCTTCCGGCGTAAGCCGCCGTTGCTCCGTAAGTGAGTATCTTTTTTCTTTTCTCGTAGTTAATAATGGAATCCTGCCCAAAAAGGCTTAATCCAAAAACGGCCAAAATACATATGAGAAGAGTTTTTTTCAAAAGATCACTTTTTAGTCACAAAATTAGCGCTTTGTTTCGATTTAGCCAGCAATGAATTCCTTATGATGCCGTGTCTTAATAATGTCTTTTGCAGGATGATTACGGCGATGGTGGCTGACAGCAAATCGCCCAGCGGAAATGCCAGCCAAACGCCTTGCACGGCATCACTCATAAATGGGGGCAGTATGAATACCAGCGGAATGATCAGAAGTACCCAGCGCATGATGCTGAGCCAGAAAGAAGATTTTTTCTTGCCCAGGGCCTGGTGGATTCCGGTAGCACTGATATGGATTCCCATGACCCACATCATCGATACGACAATCCGGAACGCCGGTGTGCCATAATCAATCAACTGCTGATCCTTTGAGAAGATAGAAAATATTTCTCTCGGAAACAGTTCTGCCAGTCCTACAATAAAAATACCGAACAGCACAGAGTAAAACATTCCGAGTCTGATGGTCTTGCTTACCCGATCGAACTGTTTCGCTCCGAAATTATATCCAACAATGGGCTGCATGCCCTGGTTGAGTCCGAAAAGGGGCATGACAATAAACAGAGATACACGATAAATGATGGCAAAAGCTGCAATAGCTATTTCACCGCCAAGGTTACCCAATATGTGATTCAGCGTGATAACCGCAACGCTTCCTGAAGAGCGCATACCCAGCCCCGAGAGGCCCACGCCGGTGGTCTCCTTCACGATATCTTTTTTAAGTCGCAAGTTCTCGGCCTTGACCCTGATGATGGTTTTTTTCGACTGGAAATAATAGACGATGTATAAAAGGTTGGCCAGTTTCCCGATAGCTGTGGCCAGGCCTGCTCCTGTCATTCCCATCTGCAAAGGGAAAATAAAAACATAATCGAGCACCGTGTTTATCACCATCCCTAAAAGAAGGGCATTCATGGCTTCACGGGCATTGCCTTCGGCACGCAGCAGGTTGTTCGATGATACGCAAAACGGGAACCACATCAGCGAAATAAAAATAAGCTGGCTGTAGGGTTTGGCTACCGGTACAATTTTGTCTGTCGCCCCAAACAGCCGTAGCACCTCCTCGTTGAAGATCAGGCCCAGACTGGCAAAAAAAACACTAATAAGGATGATGAGCACAAAAGAATTACCCACAATGCTGTTTACTTTATCGAAACGCCTGGCCCCGAGCGATCGGGAGAGGAGGGAGGCCGAACCGATACCCACCATGTGTGCAAAGGAGTTGATGATGCCGACAATCGGCAGCACAATGCCCACTGCCGCAATCCCCATCGAACCCACGCCACGCCCGATGAAAATAGTATCGGTGATGTTGTACAGTGCCGTAGCAAACATCGCTGTCATAGCAGGTGTGGATAAGCGAAACAGCAATTTGTTAATGCTGTCAGTACCAAGTTTTGCGTGTTGTCCCTTCATGAAGGGCACAAAGGTAGCTATCCTTTACAGAACAGGATCAAGAATAATAATCAAGCTCTTAAAATTAACGTTGAATTAAGACTGGAAGGGTTTAAGAATATTTTTCACCTCCTCAACTTTTTCATCCAAAAGCTTTTGATTTTTTGCTTCTGCCAAAAAGCGTAAATAGGGTTCGGTATTACTGGGACGGATATTAAACCACCAGTCTGTGTACTCCAGCCGGTAGCCATCAAAATCAAAGAACTGCCCTGGCTTTTCCTTTTCCAGGAAATGGTTTTTTACGGCTTCCATAGCCTGTGCTTTGTTTTCAATGGTAAAATTAATTTCTCCTGAATTGGCGTAGGAGGAGATCTTGTCCAGCACATCGGAAAAGGCAAGCCCCTGCTTTTTAAAATCAGACAAGATGTTAAGCACCAAGGTAAAAGCCAGCATGGCGCTGTCTGAGTAATAAAAATCCCTGAAGTAGTAATGCCCGGCAAGTTCACCTCCAAAAACCCCGTCAATTTCCCGCAGTTTGAGAGCGGCATAAGCCCTTCCCACGCGCCAGGTATGCATTTCGGCACCAAACCGCGTGAGGTATTCCCCAACGGCCTTCGACGTTCTGATATCTTGCAGCACGCGTTGGCTTGTTCCTTTTCCTTTAAGGAAATGGTTGCCCAGCAAAGCGATGATGAGGTCAGGAGAGACAAATCGGCCTTTTTCATCCACGAAAGTGGCACGGTCGGCGTCGCCGTCAAACATCACACCCACATCGGCATTCTGGCTGGCGACGGCTTCCTTTAGCATGGCCGCATTTTCTTCCACTAAGGGGTTGGGTTCATGGTTCGGAAACGTGCCATCGGGAGTAAAATTCAGGTAGGTTACATTTTTATCGGCAATTTTTTTGATGATGAGCCCTGCCATGCCGTTTGAGCAATCAGCAACTACTTTAAGATTGGAGTTATCATCCTGGAAACTTTTCTGGAATTCGATGTATTCTTTACGGAAGTCGAACCGTTTAGTTTCTCCTTTATTGGCGACAGGTTTCACTTCTTCGTTCTCAGCTAATTCGAGAAGCTGCCTGAGCCCTGAATCAAACCCTACAGGCAAGGCATCTGTTTTTGAAACCTTCAGGCCGTTGTATTCCTTGGGGTTATGTGAGGCAGTTATCTGGACACTGGCATCGAATCCATATTTTGCTGTGCCCCAGTAAACCATAGGTGTAGTGCACAAGCCTGCATCGCTGACATCTGCTCCTGCATCGGTAATGCCCTTGCTCAAAGCCTCAAAAATCTCATCCGAACTTGTTCTCACATCACGTCCAACAAGCACATTCGCGGCATTTAGCAATCCGGGAAGGAAAAATCCAATTTTGTAAACATCTTCCCTGTTAAAATCCTTGTTGTATACTCCTCTGATATCGTAGGCCTTAAAAGCTTTTCTCATCTTATTCGTAAATTTTTCTTTCGTTCAGAGCTCTTTGATACTCCCGTGCATTTCGTTGATGCTGTGCGTTGGTCCTGGCAAAGGCATGATATCCTGAAAAGTCAGCTTTCGCGCAAAAGAACATGTACTCATGATTTTCATAATTCAAAACTGCATTTATAGAAGAGATGGAGGGCAGACAGATGGGGCCTGGAGGCAGTCCACGATAGAGGTAGGTGTTGTAAGGCGAATCAACTCGCTTGTGCTTGTTTAGCACTCTTTTAATAGAAAAATCACCAATGGCATAAATCAGCGTGGGATCGGCCTGGAGGCGCCAGCCCCTTTCCAAACGGTTCATGTATACGCCGGCAATCCGTGCCTTTTCATCGTTTTTGCTGGTCTCCTTTTCAATAATGGATGCAAGCGTGCTTACCTGCAAAGGAGTCAATTCAATTTCTTTGGCCTTGTTCAGCTTCTCGTCAGTCCAGAATTTGTCATATTCTGTATGCATGCGTTCAAAAAAGTCCTCAGCACTGGCCGTCCAGTAAAACTCATATGTATTTGGGATGAACATACTCTTAACCGTCTTGGGCGTGAAACCGTATTGTTTGAGGTAGGCGGTATCTCTAAAAAGGTTCATCAGTGCTGCAGAGTCAAAACTAAGCTGTTCAGAAACCCGGTGCGCCAACTGCGGCAACACCCTGATATTATTAAAAATTACATTTACCGGAGTTTGCAGTCCTGCTTTGAGAATGTTGATGAGTTCATTGTTGGTCATATCACTTTTAACAAGGTAATGCCCTTTTTTAATATGCTCATCATAGTTTTTGCGTGCTGCAAGCCATTCAAAGGTGTTTCTGTTTACGATCAACCCTTTAGAATAAAGGTATTTCTTTACCTCGTCATAAGTGGCTCCTTTTTCAATGTAAATACTTACATCTTCATTATCAGGTGTCCAGGTGTTTGGAGCAAACATGGCGTTATACACAAAATAACCGCCCCCCAGAACTATCAGGATGATCAGAATAAGTAAAAAACGAATAAACTTGTAGGCCGGTGATTTCCCCTTTTTCGGCCGGGTGGTGCCTGTAGAAAACTTTGAATGATAGTAACTCATTTTATATTTTGGTGTTTAATGATTTAACTTTTGCAGAAACACGGTGGACTCATACCCATGCTCTCGTTTTATCCAGTGCTTTTTTATTCCTGTCTGCTCAAATCCGGCCGACAAAAATAAATCAACACTATTTTTATTTGATTCCGGAATATCGCAGTAAAGTTGATGCAAAAAGAGCGTCTTAAAAGCGTACCTGGTTAGAAGATTCAACGCCTCCGAGGCAAAGCCTTTATTTCTGAAGCTTTCGTGAATAAGAACGCCAACAGCCGCTCTTCGGTGCAGCGGATCATATTCAAACAAATCGATAGCACCGGCAGCAGCCTTGGTTTGATTATCTACAATAATAAAGCGGGCTTGCTTCATCTCAAAAATATCTTTCGATGCATTATCGATAAATTCTGAGAGGATAAACTTGGAAAAAGGCATGATTGTGTCGCTGATATGCCATAAGCTCGTATCATTTTCCCACTCGTAGAGCCTTTCCAAATCGCTGGGCTCCGGTGCTCTCAAGCTAACTTTATCTCCGTGTGTAAACATTATCAGAATTTTATTACTCCCTCAAAGACGTTTTCAGCCGGGCCTTTTAACCAGATATCCGTATATCCCTTTTCAGATTTTTCAAGGTAAACCGTAAGGTCTCCTCCCCGAGCTTTAAGGTGGACCTCGTTCAAGGTTTTGGCTGAACGTTCTGCTATGGCCACTGCGGCTGCTGTTACGCCTGTGCCGCACGCCAGCGTTTCGTTTTCTACCCCACGCTCATAGGTCCTGATATGAAATGCATCTTCCTTTTCTTCAACGAAATTAACATTCGTTCCATCCTCGCGGTAACCGTAACGGATTTTTCTCCCCTGCTCATTCACTTCGTAGCTGTCAAGATGATCTACGAACGTGATATAATGTGGTGAACCACTGTCTATAAAATAATGATTATCCTCCTTGTGGATAACATTTATATCCATCATCTCCAGCAAAACACCATCCGCAAGAATTTTCGCCCTATGCACTCCGTCGTAGGCTAAAAAGGCCAACTCTTTTTCTGCCAGGTTGTTATCGCTTACAAACTGAGCAGCACAGCGTCCGCCGTTCCCACACATGCTCCCTTCGTTTCCGTCAGCGTTGAAATACTTCATCTCAAAGCTGTGGGCTGCTGAAGGGCGTATGATAATTAACCCATCGGCTCCGATCCCGAAATGGCGATCACACATTCTGTGGATGATATCGGAACTTAGATTACCTTTAAATCCAAAGCCGTTTATGAGTATAAAATCATTTCCGGCACCGTGATATTTTTTAAAAGGAATTTCCATCTGTTTTGCTACGACAAAATGTCATAAAAATTATATCCTACATGCTCTTCAATCAGTCATTTCGTGATGCAAATGTAGCAATTTTGATCATCCTTTGCCAGCCCCAAACACCCTTAACATTAATTAACATGAGCCCAAATAATAGATAATACGGGCATTCCGTTGAATTTTAGTGTTTGTCGAAGCTTGTAATGCTCTATGCCATGTCATTAGGGAATAATTCTTGAATAAACAAAAACGCTTTAAAAATAGTTAACTAAAAAAACAAAGATTATGAAGATGAACAGAAAGAATTTAATGTACGTGGGTTTTGGAAGTTTACTAACTCTTGTCATCTTAGTGATTGGTGGATCTATACAATCGGAGGAGGATTCCGTTAGAAGTATTCAACCAAAACAAAATAAAATTTATCAGCAGACGTCTTATAGTACGCCTGTCCCTCAGAATGCACCTAACTTTATTGATGCAGCGGAAGAAAGTGTTCATGCCGTTGTACACATAAAGACCGAATATGAACGTAAGCCGAATATGTATGATTACTTCTATGATTTCCACGATTTTTTTGAAAGAAGGGGTCGTCAGGGATCAAGAGCCGTTGTAGCCACAGGCTCGGGAGTAATTATTTCAGAAGACGGATATATTGTTACCAACAACCATGTGGTTGAAGGTGCCGATAACATTAGCGTAACCTTGAATGATAAAAGGACATACGAGGCTAAAATTGTGGGTACGGACCCCAGTACGGATTTAGCATTGATTAAGGTTGAAGCAAATGACTTGCCTTACCTTGTTTATGGCGATTCAGATAAAGTGAAAGTAGGTGAGTGGGTCCTCGCCGTTGGCAATCCGTTTAACCTTACTTCAACTGTTACGGCGGGGATTGTGAGTGCTAAAGCCAGAAATATCAATATCCTCGGACCTGCCGCAGGAAGTTCAGCCATCGAATCATTTATACAAACAGATGCGGCTGTTAATAAAGGAAACAGCGGTGGAGCTTTAGTAAACACCAATGGCGAACTGATTGGTATCAATGCTGCTATCGCTTCCGGTACAGGATATTATGCAGGTTATTCATTTGCTATCCCTGTAAATATCGTTCGGAAAGTGGTGGACGATCTATTACAGTATGGTCGTGTTCAGCGCGCCTATATCGGGGTTCGAATTACAGAAGTCAATTCGCAACTGGCCGAAGAACAGGGCCTGGATAAAATAGAAGGGGTCTACATCGCTGATGTGACTGAAAATGGATCTGCTGAGGCTGCTGGTATTGAGGCAGGAGACATCATTCTCTCTATAGAAGGCCAGGATGTAAATACCGTTTCTGAGCTTCTTGGAGAAGTAGGGCAGTACCGTCCGGGCGATATTGTGGACGTTACCGTTAAGAGGGATGGAGATATCCGGACTTACAGCCTCACACTAACCGATAAATACGGAAAAGAGGAAATCACCAGGGAAGCACCAAGTGAAGTGTTGTCATTGTTTGGAGCAGAATTTGAAACTCCGGATAGTGAGACAATGAATAAGCTCGGGATTGATTACGGTGTTCAGATAACTAAACTCGACAGGGGTAGCCGACTTGCCCAAAGCGGTATTGAAGAAGGTTTTATCATTACGCGTATCGATAAAACACTTGTTGATAACCCCTCAGATGTAAGAGAAATCCTTGAGGGCAAAAGAGGCGGTGTACTTATTGAAGGGATTTATCCAAATGGAACCGTGGCCTACTACGGCTTTGGATTGTAATTGCATAATTATTTTGTGGCAAGCATAATATTTTTTGAGTTTTAGTTGTTATTTAAATAGATTATGCATAACTTGCTACGATCAAATCTTTTAAAATTTAAAAAAGGAGCCAAAATTGAGACAGCTTAAAATAACCAAATCGATAACCAATCGCGAAACAGCATCGCTTGATAAGTATCTTCAGGATATAGGAAAAGAAGATCTTATCACGGCTGAAGAAGAAGTGGCTCTTGCAAAGCGCATCAAGCAGGGCGATCAGCGTGCACTTGACAAACTTTGCAAAGCGAACCTTCGTTTCGTGGTTTCTGTGGCCAAACAGTACCAAAATCAGGGGCTCAGCCTTCCTGATTTGATCAATGAAGGAAACCTTGGCTTGATTAAAGCGGCCAAGCGCTTTGATGAAACCAGGGGCTTTAAGTTCATATCCTATGCTGTTTGGTGGATCAGGCAATCGATTTTGCAGGCACTCGCAGAGCAGTCGCGTATTGTGCGGCTTCCTCTGAACCAGGTGGGCTCCCTCAACAAGATAAAAAAGGAAGCTTCCAAGCTGGAGCAGCAGTATGAGCGCCCTCCATCAGCCGATGAAATTGCTACATCTATGGAGCTGCCGGAGGATAAGGTGGATTCAACCATGAAGATATCCACAAAATATGTTTCCATGGATGCACCACTTACGCACGATGAAGACAGCAGTTTCCTGGATGTTTTTGTGAGCGACGACTCACCTCATACTGACGACGACCTGATGCGTGAATCACTAACCAGGGAAATTCAGCGCTCGCTCTCAACCTTAAACGAAAAAGAGCGCGATGTGATTAACCTTTACTATGGTATTGGAAGAAATCACGGAATGACGCTGGAGGAAATCGGGGCTAAATTTGACCTGACCCGCGAACGCGTGCGTCAAATCAAAGAGAAAGCCATCAGGCGATTGAAGCAGAACTCGAGGAGCAGGCTTTTGAAAGCCTATCTGGGAGAATAGACTACAGCAAAGGGATGGAAATGATTTTCATCCCTTTTTTGATCCGGCAAGCTATGTAAAGACGAACAACAGTTTTTTTACCTTAAACAAAGCATTTAAATTTTTGTGGAAGTTTGTAATTTTCTCCGGATAGCTTATTTTTACATGACAAAAGCAGCCAAAGTGTTTCTGCAAGCATCTGACAGATGATGCAGGTTTGTATTAAGATATGCTTAATTGCTAACGCGAAAGGGGCAAATAATAAAGAAAATCAACTAAAATCAACTTTACAAAATCAAAAATCAACTCTATGACGTACAATCAAAATGGTCAAAGTGGTGAGCAATCAAATCACCAATTTGAAAAATCGCTCAATGAATGGATCAAGGCAGAGCAGAAAACGCTTGAGTTTATCCAGGTTATCGGAAACCTGTGGTTCGAGCAATCTGTTGAACTGATCCTGTTCCGCCGGCAGCTTCTGGATCGTGGTGCTCACAGCATCCTTCACAAGCACTCTTACTCTGAAAACATCATCGGGTTTAAGCTCGATGTTGCCGATTCGCTGAAACTTGCCAAGGCGATTTACAAAGCTGATGTGGCACCGGCAAGAATCGATATCGGACGATTGAATAAAGAATGGACTGAAGAGCGTGGGAAATACAAAGATGAGCACGAATTTATCCATGACAAGCTAAATTACCTCATAGGTGTGGAACCCCGCAGCACCAAAACACAAGATGTGGTGCTGTATGGTTTTGGCCGTATCGGGAGGTTGGCGGCTCGTCAGTTGATCGCTGAAGCAGGCGATGGCTCGCGGCTGAGGTTGCGGGCAATTGTCACCCGAAGCAAAAAGCCTGAGGACCTTTACAAGCGCGTGTCCTTGTTCAGAAAAGATTCGGTGCATGGAAATTTCAACGGGATTGCCGTGGAAGATATTGAAAACCAAAAGATGATCGTCAACGGCCATCATATCCACATGATTTCTGCCAACGCTCCTGAAGAAATCGATTATGAAAGTTATGGCATCAAGGATGCTTTGATTATCGACAACACCGGCGTATGGCGCGACCGCGAAGGGCTTGAGCGCCATCTCAAAGCCAAAGGGGCGAAGCAGGTCCTTCTAACCGCTCCCGGAAAGGGAGATATTCCCAACATTGTTTATGGTGTGAACCAAAACTCGGAAGCGTGGACGCTTTCAGAAGAGCCCGTAGTGTCGGCTGCTTCATGCACCACCAACGCCATTGTTCCTGCATTGAGTGCGCTCGAAAATGAGTATGGAATAGACAATGGGCATGTTGAAACCATTCACTCGTACACAAATGACCAAAACCTATTGGACAACCAGCACAAGAAAAACAGAAGAGGCCGTGCTGCACCCTTAAATATGGTGATTACCGATACCGGAGCAGCCAAGGCCGCCGTGAAGGCTATCCCATCGCTTGAAGGCAAGCTGACGGCAAATGCGGTGAGGGTGCCCACACCAAACGTGTCGCTGGCTATTCTGTCTTTGAACCTCAACAAGGCGGTCACGCTCGATGAACTGAATGATTTTATAAGGAAAACCTCCTTGCAGGGAACACTCATAGAACAAATCCGTTATGGTACATCCAATGAACTGGTTTCGTCGGATGTAATTGGTGATTCGTGTGCAAGTGTCTACGACAGTAAAGCCACCAAAGTAGGAGAAAACGGCAAGCAGGTCGTGCTGTATCTCTGGTACGATAACGAGTTTGGATATACCAGCCAGGTGATACGTCTGGCCAAGCATATTTCAAAAGTAAAGAGCTACAGATATTATTAATACCCTGGTATCTTTTTCTTGCCCTGCCCTAAACCGGCGGGGCTTTTTTGTTTCATGACAAAAAGTTCTTAAAAGGGCTGATACTTTCCTTAAAGAATCTGTACCTTTGCACTTTCAAAATTTTTAAGACCATGGCCAAATACATTTTCGTGACCGGAGGTGTGACATCTTCTTTGGGTAAAGGAATTATTTCAGCTTCCTTAGGTAAGCTCCTCAAAGCAAGAGGTTACAGCATTACTATACAAAAGCTTGACCCTTATATTAATGTGGATCCGGGTACGCTGAACCCTTATGAACATGGTGAATGCTATGTGACAAAGGATGGGGCGGAAACCGACCTGGACCTCGGTCACTATGAGCGATTCATCGGGAAGTCCACATCCCAGGCGAATAACGTGACCACAGGAGCGATCTATCGCTCAGTCATAGAAAAAGAACGCAGAGGCGATTACCTGGGAGAAACCGTGCAGGTGATTCCGCATATCACAGATGAAATAAAGCAACGTATCAAGTTGCTGGGCAACAGCGGAAATTATGATTTTGTGATCACGGAAATCGGAGGTACGGTTGGTGATATTGAGTCACTGCCCTACATTGAAGCAGTGAGGCAGTTGCGATGGGAAATGGGCAAAGATGCTGTGGTGATCCACCTGACGCTTGTGCCATATCTTGCCGCAGCCGGAGAGCTGAAAACAAAACCTACGCAGCATTCCGTAAAAACCCTCCAGGAGTCAGGAGTGCAGCCGGATATTATCGTTTGCCGTACTGAACGTACGCTTAACAGTTCGTTACGAAGAAAGATAGCACTCTTCTGTAATGTGGACGAGCCCGCGGTTATTGAA